>NZ_DASSKM010000110.1:0-62240 GCF_035690525.1 Salinisphaera sp. | reverse complement strand
GACGCGCTTTCCACGCGACGGGCCCGGCCCAGACGGTCCGAAGCCACACAGGTGAGCGGCTGCTCCAGCTCGGCTTCGATATCGGCTTCCAGTGCGTCGTCGAGCTTCTGACCGTGACGGGAGAAGAACTTCACCCCGTTGTCGGCGAACGGATTATGCGAGGCGCTGATGACCACGCCGGCGAGCGCCCGGAAGGTGCGCGCCAGATAGGCGATGCCCGGTGTCGCGAGCGGACCGACCAACAGAACATCGACCCCGGCGGAGGCAAAACCCGCCTCGAGCGCGGATTCGAACATATAGCCGGACAGCCGCGTGTCCTTGCCGATGACCACGCAAGGCCGCGCGCCGCGAACCCGGTCGCTGTCGCGCTGGTCCAGACGTCGCAGCAGCACGCGCCCGGCGGCCCAGCCCAGCCGCAGCGCGAAGTCCGGCGTCATCGGCCATTCTCCGACCTCGCCGCGGATGCCGTCGGTTCCAAAGTATTTCTGACCCACTCGGTGCTCCCTTCGATATGGCGGCCGGCGTCACACGTTCGTTCAGCCCTGCATCAGATGCCGCGCCAGCGCCACCATTTGCACGGTCCGGCGGACATCGTGGCAACGTATGATACCCACACCCTGCAGCGTCGCCCAGAAAGCCGCACCGAGACTGCCGTTGATGCGCGCGTCCATGTCGTCGCGCCCGAACAGGCGCGCGAACATCGATTTGCGCGATACGCCCATGAGAACCGGGTGCCCTTCCACGCCGAGTTCTCCAATCGCGCGCAGCAAGGCCAGATTGTGTTCCAGCGTCTTGCCGAACCCGAAACCCGGGTCCACGGCGATGCGTTCGGGCGCCATGCCGGCCGCGCGACAAGCCGCCACGCGATGAGCGAGATAACCACGGATTTCGGCGACGACATCGGCATAGACCGGCGCCGACTGCATGTTCGCCGGCGCGCCCTGCATATGCATCACGCAGGCGGCGGCGTCGGCGGCGACCACCGCCTCGAGCGCTTTCGGGCGCGATAGCCCGCGGATATCGTTGATCATGTCGGCGCCGCTTTCGCACACCGCGCGAATGACTTCGGGGTTGCTCGTATCGACCGAAATAAAAACCGGGCTTTCGGCGCGCAGCGCCTCGACCACCGGCAACACGCGCGCGAGTTCCGCCTGACTCGAAACCGGCGTCGCGCCCGGGCGCGTGGATTCGCCGCCGATGTCGACGATGGCCGCGCCTTGCTCGACCATCGCCAGCGCGCGCTCGACCGCCGCCTCGACCTCGATATAGCGCCCGCCGTCGGAAAACGAGTCCGGCGTAATATTGAGCACGCCCATCACCGCCGGCTCGGCTAGCGATACACGCCGCGACGCGCCGGCCAGCGCGACCGGTCTGTCGTTGCGGCGAGTCGGCATCATGGATAAAGCACGAAAAAAGCCGGCGCCCCGGATCGAGTCGCCGGCTTCACAGCAAAGGCCCTAGGACTGCCGGTTGTGGGCCGGACTCGGCACGTTGTCGTTGCCCCGCCTGCCGCCGTCCGATTTGTCGGCGCCCTGGTCCTGTCCGATGCTGGCGCCGGTGCCGCCGTTGCCGGGGCCGGACGGATCCGAATCGTTCCAGCTTTCCGGCGGGCCCGGCTCGTGGCCCTGCATGATTTCGTCGATCTGCTTACGGTCGATGGTCTCGTACTTCATGAGCGCCTCGGCCATCAGGTGCAGCTTGTCCATGTTGTCTTCGAGAATCTGGCGCGACCGCTCGTAGCAGCTATCGATAATCGCGCGCATCTCCTCGTCGATGGCATGCACGGTTTCGTCCGAGATGCCGCCGCCCTGGGCCGCCGCCCGGCCGAGGAACGGTTCGCTGTCCTCGGTGTTGTAGGCGATCGGGCCCATGCGATCCGACAGACCCCACTTGGTAACCATATTGCGCGCGATCTCGGTCACCCGCTCGATATCGTTGGAGGCGCCGGTCGTAACCATGTCCTTACCGTAGATGATCTCCTCGGCCAGCCGGCCGCCGTACAGCGAGCAGATCTGGCTGATCAGCCGCTGCTTGGAGTAGCTGTAGCGATCCTCCTCGGGCAGGAACATGGTCACGCCCAGCGCCCGGCCTCTAGGCACGATGGTGACCTTGTGCACCGGGTCGTGCTGCGGCACGGACAGGCCGATAATCGCGTGCCCGGCCTCGTGGTAGGCCGTCATGCGCTTGTCGTCCTCGTTCATGATCATGGACTTGCGCTCGGCGCCCATCATGATCTTGTCCTTGGCGCGCTCGAAGTCGTCCTGGGTGACTTCCTTCTTGTTGGCGCGCGCGGCGAACAGTGCCGCCTCGTTCACCAAATTGGCCAGATCGGCGCCCGAGAAACCCGGGCAGCCGCGCGCCAGAATGCTCGGCTTGACGTTCTCGTGCACCGGCACGTTCTTCATGTGAACCTTCAGGATCTGCTCGCGGCCACGCACGTCCGGCAACGGCACCACCACCTGGCGGTCGAAGCGGCCCGGGCGCAGCAACGCCGGGTCGAGCACATCGGGGCGGTTGGTGGCGGCGATCACGATCACGCCCTCGCTGCCTTCGAAACCGTCCATTTCGACCAGCAACTGGTTGAGCGTCTGTTCACGCTCGTCGTGCCCGCCGCCGAGACCGGCGCCGCGCTGACGCCCGACCGCGTCGATCTCGTCGATGAAGATAATACACGGCGCCTGCTTCTTGGCCTGCTCGAACATATCGCGCACACGCGATGCACCGACGCCGACGAACATCTCGACGAAGTCCGAGCCGGAGATCGAGAAGAACGGCACCCCCGCCTCGCCGGCGATCGCCTTGGCCAGCAGCGTTTTACCGGTGCCCGGCGAGCCGACCATCAGCACGCCGCGCGGTATCTTGCCGCCGACGCGCTGAAACTTGGACGGCTCCGAGAGAAATTCGACCAGCTCCTGGACTTCGGACTTGGCCTCCTCGACGCCGGCGACATCGGCGAACGTGAGCTTGATCTGGTCCGCGGCCATCATCTTGGCCTTGGACTTGCCGAACGACATGGCGCCGCCGCCCTTGCCGCCGCCCTGCATTTGACGCATGAAGTAAATCCATACGCCGATCAGCAGCAGGAAGGGGAACCAGGAGATCAGGATCTGCTTGAGGAACGACCCCTGATTCGGCGGCTCGCCGGTGATCTGGACGTTATGCTCGAGCAGCGTGCCGATCATCGCCTTGTTATCGGTTTCCGGGCTGTAGGTATTGAACTTCTGACCAGAGGCCAACTGCCCGCTTATCTTGTGATTCTCGATATGCACTTGGGCAACGTTGCCGTTCTTGACCTTCGTCAGAAAGCTCGAATACGCCATACTCGATCCGGTCGAGTCGGACGGCGCGAAGCTGGAAAACACGCTCATCAGCACGAGCGCGATCACCACCCAGAGCAGCAAATTCTTCGCAAGTTCGTTCAAGATCGTCGTCCTCGAGCGCCGTCCCCGGCGATCGTATTGGTTATTCGGTCGGCTATCTACCGCCAGTGTAAACCATCATGGTCTTAATTCATGCCGCCGAGCGGCGCGATACGAGGGCTTGCCCTCACTGCCCCCAGCCCAAGCCGAGCAGGTACATCTCGCGGCTCGCGTCGCGCGATGCCTTGGGCTTGCGCACCACGACCCGCGCGAAACACGAGCGCATATCACCCAGCAGTTGGTCGAAACCCTCGCCCTGAAAGACCTTGATCAACAGCTTCCCACCCGGCCGCAGCACATCGTTGCAGAGCGACAGCGACAACTCGGCGAGTTGCATGACGCCGGCTTGATCGGCGGCCTTTACACCGGAAAGATTGGGGGCCATATCGGAAAGTACAAGATCGGCCGGTGCGCCCGCGAGTTCGGCCAGTAGCGCGTCGAGTCCGTCGTGCTCCGCAAAATCGGCCTGCAGGAACCGCACCCCGTCGATCGCGTCCATCGCCAGTCGGTCCAGCGCAATTACACGGGCCTCCGGCCGGCGGCGGCGCACGTACTGGCTCCAGCCGCCCGGCGCGGCGCCGAGGTCGATCACGCAGCACGCGCCGGCCAGCAGCCGATCCTTGTCGTCGATCTCAGCGAGTTTGTAGACCGCCCGCGAACGGTAGTTGTCGGACTGCGCCGCCCGGACGTATGGGTCGGACCGGTGCGCCGTCAACCAGCGTTTGGTGTCACCGCGCTTGCTCATGGGCTTATACTGCCGTTTTGCTGGTAAAGATGGACGCCATGCCCGTCGCCCTGAATAAACCGACTCGGCTCTCACTGAAGAAACAGGCCCATCACCTCAAGCCGATCGTGCAGTCGGGCGCGGCCGGTCTGAGCGAAGCCGTGCTGGCCGAAGTCGACCGGGCGCTAACCGATCACGAACTGGTCAAGATCAAACTCGCGGCGGATGACAAGGCGGCGTTCAAGAGCGAAGTCGAGCAAGCCTGTCGGGCGCTCGAAGCCGCCTGCGTGCAGCAGATCGGCCGGACCGCCACGCTCTATCGCCCCAACCCGGACAGCGACAGCCGCTGATCCGGCCGTAGCGGCGACCGATCAGCGGTAACGCACCTCGACCACCTCGAGCGTGCGCTTACCGCCCGGAACGTCCACGTCCACCACATCGCCTTCGCTCTTGCCGATCAAGGCGCGGGCGATCGGCGAGGCGAACGACAGCAGGCCTTTCTTGATGTCGGCCTCGTCCTCGCCGACGATCTGATACGTCAGTTCACCGCCGGAATCCTCATCCGCCAGATCCACGGTCGCGCCGAAGATAATGCGCCCGTTGGCCTGTGCGCCGGCCCTGGCCACATCCACGATTTGCGCCGAAGCCAGCTTGGCTTCGACCTCGGAGATGCGGCCCTCGTTGAAGCTCTGCTCTTCCTTGGCGGCATGGTATTCGGCGTTCTCCTTGAGATCGCCGTGCGCGCGGGCTTCCTCGATCGCCGCGACGATACGCGGCCGTTCCTTCTTCTTCAGGCGTTCGAGTTCATCTCGCAGCGCCCGCGCACCGCTTTCGGTCAGTGGCGTACGGTCCATGAAACCACCTCGGCATGATTCGAAGGGCGTTTATAAAACCACTGCGCCTGTCGCTTCGGCTGGCCGAACCGACAGCGCTCGCTACGTTTTGTAAACGCCCTCTCATAGCGTTGAAAAACAAAACGGTCGCCCGAGACGGCGACCGTTTCGCGACATTTACATAGTCAAGAGCGCAAGGCGGCGCCGTTGCGCGAACGGTACAGGCTAGCAGCGCCTTCGATTTAAGTCGAGACGGCGTGATCGATCCCCTCGGCGGCCACTTCGGCCAGATGGTCGATCTGCTCCGGCGTGATCACATAGGGCGGCATGAAATAGATCGTGTCGCCGAGCGGGCGCAGCAGCGCCTGACGCGTCAGCCCGTGCCGATACACCGACAGCCCGCGCCGCTCGCGCCAATCGAACGGCGTACGGCTGGCCTTGTCCTTGACCATCTCGATGGCGAGCACCATGCCGGTCTGGCGCACCTCGGCGACGTGCGGATGATCGGCCAGGCCGGCGGTGGCGCGGGCCATGCGCTCGGCAAGCACGCGATTGGCGTTGATCTGGTCGCGAGCGGCGAATTCGTCGAGCGTGGCCAGCGCCGCCGCGCAGGCCAGCGGATTGCCGGTGTACGAGTGCGAGTGCAGAAAGGCGGTGAGGTTTTCGTATTCGTCGTAGAAAGCGTCGTAGATATCGTTCGTCGTGAGCGCCACCGACATCGGAAGATAGCCGGCGGTGATGCCCTTGGACAGGCACATGAAGTCCGGCGTGATACCGGCACCATCGCCCGCCTGCTCGCAGGCGAACAGCGTGCCGGTGCGGCCGAAACCGGTGGCGATCTCGTCGGCGATCAGATGTACGTTGTAACGATCACAGGCCTCGCGCAGCAGCTCGAGATATACCGGGTGATACATGCGCATATGGCCGGCGCACTGCAGCAGCGGCTCGACGATCACCGCGCAGGTCTCGTGCCCGTGTTCGGCCAGCAGCGCCTCCATCTCGGCGAACACGGCGCGGCTGTGCTCCTCCCAGGACACGCCCGGCTCGCGGTAGAAACAGTCCGGCGAGCGCGCGGTCAGCGGTTTGAGCAGCAACGGCTCGTAGGTCTTCTTGTAAAGCGCGACATCGCCGACCGCGAGCGCGCCGAGCGTTTCGCCGTGATAGCTGTTGCCGAGGTTGATGAAGCGCGTCTTCTCGCCGTGACCGGTATTGCGCCAATAGTGGAAGCTCATTTTGAGCGCGACTTCGACCGCGGCCGAGCCGTTGTCGGCGTAAAAGACTTTGTCCAGACCGGCGGGCGTGATCTCGACCAGGCGCTCGGCCAATTCCACCGCCGGTTCGTGGGTGAAACCCGCCAGCATGACGTGCTCGATGGTATCGAGCTGGCGCTTGATGCGCGCGTTGATGGTCGGGTTGGCGTGGCCAAAGATATTGACCCACCAGGAACTCACGGCGTCGATATACCGATTGCCGTCGAAATCCTCGAGCCAGACGCCCTCGCCGCGACGCATGGGAATCGGTGGCAGTTGCCGCGTATCCTTCATCTGCGTGCACGGGTGCCAGAGCACGTTCAGATCGCGGGCGACGAGGTCCTGATTGGTCATGAGCAATACTTGGTTGTCGGGCTTTGCCGGAAACGGCGGTCCGGCATTCTAACCGGCTCGCGACCGCGCTTCAGTCCGTTACCAGCTCGAGCAGGGTATAGGGCGCTTCGTGGGCGCCGCGCACCGCCTGCGGATGGTCGTCCTCGAGTTCGAGAGCGCGATCCGGATCGTAAACGACAAACAGCCGGCCGTCCGGCAGCACGGCCACGCCTTCGGCCTTGTTACGGAACTCCAGCACCTCGCCGTTTTCGTCCGACACCAGCGCGGGCTCGACGCCCGCACGAAAATCCGCCAGCGGGGCCGACCACAGATACGCGCCGACATGATCGCCGCCCGCGCCGTCGTCGACCTCGAAACTGGTGAGGAAATAAAGCCGCCGACGTGCCGGATCGTACTCCAGACTCGACAGGCCCACCTCGAACCGGACGCCCTCCCGGCTTGACGGGTCGAATTCGTACGCAAGCTCGAAATCGCCGGTCAGGGTCAGCGCATCGCCCGACATCCGGTACGGCACGCCGACCACCTTGGCGACATAATCGAAGTTTTCATGATCGCTGCCGATTTCGCGAATGCCGAACAGCAGCAGCGGATCGCCACCCTGCTCGCCGGGCACGCTCGCCAAGCCCTCGATCTTGGAATACGGGGCGCCGAGAACCGCGGCCAGATCCGCGCGCAGCGCCACCGAACTGCGCACACCGGCAGTATCATCGCGTTCGGCCACGAGTTGCGGGGCGTCCGGCGAACCGCAGGGCCAGACCAGCAGCCGGTTGTATACATCTTGATGCGCGCCGTCCTCGGCGACGCGGTCAAAGCCGGTCGTCGCGACCATATGCGCGCCGTCCTCGGTCAGCGCGAAATCCTCGTATTTCTCCGCGCTCTTGATCAGATCGGCGCTGTAGTAGGACAGCGAGTCTTCGACCGGGCGGCCGTCCTCGATGGCCAGCGAGAACACCGGCGAGCGGTGGGCGCCCGGGATGTTCTTGTCGCTGCCGAAAACCAGGCGCTCGCCGTTCCAGGCCACGGCGGAGATCTCGACGTTGACCGGAGCGCCATCGGCATCGGTCAGGCCGGAGTCGAAACAGGCGAACAGCCCCTTGGCGACAATACGTGCTTGCATCATGTTGATTCGTCTCGTGTGGGTTTGGGCCTAGCGTAACGCCAGATCCAGCACCAGTCCGGCGAACACGATCCCGCCGAGAATATTGTGCTGCATGAAGACCCTGAAGCAGGATTCGCGGTCGCGTTTGCGGGTGATCCACTGGTGATAGATCGACATGCCGATCGCGGCGGCCAAGCCGAGATAATAGAAAAAGCCAAGCCCGAACATGATGCCGACAATAATCAACAGCGCATAGAACAGGCACTGAAACGCGCCGATGATAACGCGATCGCGCTCGCCCCAGAGCACAGCGGTCGATTTCACGCCGATCCTGAGGTCGTCGTCGCGATCCACCATGGCATAAAAGGTGTCGTAGATCAGCGCCCAAATCAGGGTCGCGACGAACAAAATCCAGCCGCCCGCCGGCACGTGCCCGCTCTGGCCCGCAAACGCCATCGGCACGGCCCATCCGAACGCGGCGCCGAGAAACATCTGCGGCCAGTGCGTAACGCGCTTGGTAAACGGATATAGCGCGGCCAGAGCCACGCCGACGAACGCCATGGCGATAGTCAGCCCGTTGAGCGTGAGCACGAGCACGAAGGCGAGCAGACAGAGCACGGCGAACAGCGTCAGCGCCTCCTTCTCGCTCACCTCGCCGGTCGCCAACGGCCGCGCTTTGGTGCGCTTGACGTGACCGTCGATATGGCGGTCGGCGTAGTCGTTCATGACACAACCGGCCGAGCGCATGAGCACGGCGCCGACCACGAACACGAACAACACCCAGAGATTCGGCAGCCCGCGCGCGGCCAGCCATAGCGCCCACAGCATCGGCCAGACGACAAGAAAGATACCGATCGGTTTGTTCAGGCGCGTCAATCGAAGATAGCAGTCGAGCTTGGTTGCAGGCTGCGTCGTCGAAATCATGGCTTGGATCCTTTGCGGCCGCCGTGGCCGGTCAATGAAAACGAGCGGTCACGTCGATGCATCGCGCAACTACCCTCGCATAACCCCGAAACGGTACCATGACGCAAAATTCCGGCGGCCGCGCCTGTGAATCGGCGCCGTCTGCCCTCGGGAGAAAACATGTCCGCTCCTTCACAATCCGGCGGTGCGCCGATCACCGATGAGCGTCAGTTAGTCGCTTATTTCGAAGACGCCTGCAAACCGCCGAGCCGCTGGCGGCTCGGCACCGAACACGAGAAGTTCGTGTTCGATCGCGACACACTGCGGCCGCTGCCCTTCGATGGCGAGCAGAGTATCTCGACCTTCCTGGACAAGCTTCGGCGCTTCGGCTGGCAGCCGATGGCTGAGGACGGACGCGTGGTGGCGCTGGAGCTGGACCGGTGCCACGTCACCCTCGAGCCGGGCGGCCAGTTAGAACTTGCCGGCGCCCCGCTCGATACGATCCACGAGACCTGCGACGAGATTCATATCCATCTGCGCCAGGTCAAGGAAGTGGCCGCCGAGATGAACGTCGGCCTGATCGGCCTGGGCTTCCAGCCGAAATGGCCGCGCGAGGATTGCCCGTGGATGCCCAAGGCACGCTACGACATCATGAAAGCCTATATGCCGAAGGTCGGCAGCCTCGGGATCGACATGATGCTGCGCACCTCGACCGTCCAGGTGAATCTGGATTACGGCTCGGAAGCGGACATGGTCAAGAAGTTCCGTGTCGGCTTGGCGCTACAGCCGGTCGCCACGGCGCTGTTCGCCAACTCGCCCTTCAAGGAAGGCGAGCCCAACGGGTTCGTCTCCTACCGCAGCCATATCTGGACCGATACCGATCCCGATCGCTGCGGCATGCTCGACTGGGTTTTCGACCACGACATGGGCTTCGAGCGCTACAAGGAATTCGCGCTCGACGTGCCGATGTATTTCGTCTACCGCAACGGGCGCTATCTGGATGCGTCCGGCCAGTCGTTCCGCGACTTTCTGGCCGGCAGACTGCCCGCGCTGCCGGGCGAGCGACCGACCATGGGCGACTGGGACGATCATCTGACCACTATCTTTCCCGAAGTGCGCCTCAAGCGCTTCATGGAGATGCGCGGCGCCGACGGCGGCCCCTGGCGGCGGCTGTGCGCCCTGCCCGCGTTTTGGGCCGGCCTGTGCTACGACAGCGTGGCGCTGGACGAGGCCTGGAGCCTGGTATCGGACTTCACCCGCGAGGAGCGTAACCGGCTACGCGATCAGGCCCCGGTGCATGGACTCAAGACCCCGTTCCGTGGCGGCACGCTCGGCGACATCGCGCGCGAGACGATCCGGATCGCCCAGGGCGGACTGCGCCGGCGCGCGCGGCTCGACGGCATGGATCGCGACGAATCGATGTTTTTGGACCAACTGGCGGAAATCGCCGAAACCGGCGTCACCCCGGCCGAGACGTTGCTGTCGCTCTATCACGGCCGCTGGAACGGCTCGGTCGATCCGGTGTTCGAGGAATTCGCTTACTGATCGACCTGCGGAATTCAGCCCGCCAATCAACGCGAACAAGCACAGATACAAGAGGGAAAAACGGATTTATTGATGAGATTACGCTGGAATTTCGCGCTGCTGCGCGACTCCCTTTCGTTTGCTTGTCCAAACGAAAGGAAGCAAAGAAAAAGACACCCTGTCTTGCGTCGATGCTTCGCATCGATGCCCTGCGCAGCTCCGGCCGAAAGAGGACAGACGGAAACTCGCCGCGCGTTGCGTGACTCAGACATCCGCCTGTCTTTTTCTCTTTCGGCCTCCACTGCTCGGCGCTGCGCCCAAGGGGCCCAATACAGACATCAGTTCGGCAGATCGTGTCTGTATTCAGCCCCGTTACGCGGCGACGGAGACGCACAGTGGCGGCGGGTGTCCGGCGCACTGCGCCGGTGCGGTGAGCTGTCTGAGGGCCGCCAAAGCGGTCCGAGCCTAAAATTATTTTGGCGCCGCATCCCGTCGCCGCGAGCATCGCAGTGCACCGGCGTAGCCGGCGCCGTGTTCGGGTGCCTTTCTGTTGGTTACTTATCTTGGGCAAGCAAGATAAGTAACTCGCGCATCAGCGCGAAACCTCAAGCCGGATAAATTCGCGACACTAAGCTATTCTACGCTGGACCTTCCCTTCGCCCCGCATAAAATCGTAACAAACTCTACTGTTTCGAGGCGGACTTCTGCTTCAGCCACGGGTATTCGCCCCGTCCGTCGCCCGGCAGCGGGCTCTTGACCGCTTCGCGCCCATAGAACTTCACGCCTTTCTGGATGCGTTCGCGGCCATTGGCTTGGCGTCGGCGATTCGTGTCGCGCAGGCTGTACACGCAGCCGCAGTATTCCTGCTGATAGAACGATTCCCGTTTGGCGATCTCGATCATGCGCGCCGCACCGCCCTTCTTGCGCCAGTTGAGCGTCCAGTACGTGACTTCGGGATAGCGCGCGGTCGCGCGCACACCGGCCTCGTTGATCTGCGCCATGTTCTTCCAGCGCGAGATGCCGAGCGTGGAAGAAATCATGTGATAGCCGTGCTCGGCCGCGTACAGCGCCGTGCGCTCAAAGCGCATGTCGAAGCAGACCGTGCAGCGGCGCCCGCGCTCCGGTTCGTCTTCCAGACCGCGAATGCGATCGAACCAGTTGTCGGTATCGTAATCGCCGTCGATGTGATCGATGCCGAGCGTCTCGCAGTAACGCGCGTCCTCGGCCTTGCGCATTTCGTACTCGGCCTCGGGATGGATGTTCGGATTGTAGAAATACACCGTCACATCGATTCCCGAAGCCTTTACCGCGGCCAGCACCTCGCCCGCACAGGGCGCACAGCACGAGTGCATGAGCAGCTTGGTACCCGGCGCCGGCGGAATCAGTACCGGGCGTTCATAGTTGTCGAGACTGTAGTTGTTCATGTCGCGACCTGTTTTGCGCATGCGATAATCACGCCCATTGTCCGTATTCCGATGCGTCGCGTCCACGAGGGAGAATCCATGCACAAAGGCAGCCTGGTCATGGCCATCATTTGGATGGCCGTCATCTCGCTGGTGCTGTTCTGGCTGCCGCTCGTCGGCCCGCTGCTCGCCGGTTTCGTCGGCGGACGCACGGCAGGCGGCGCCGGCCGGGGGCTGCTGGCCGCAATCCTGCCGGCGCTCGTGCTCTGCCTGATTTTGGCGGCGGCCGGCGCTTCGCTGACCGGCCTGCCGGTGATCGGCGCCATCGCCTCGATCAGCCTGTTCCTGGTGATCGTGATCCAGGGCTTTCCACTCCTGATCGGCGCGGTGATCGGCGGCCTGACCGTCTGAACCTGATCGTCTGAAAATGCGCGCCGCTGCCCGCGACGAGCCAAGCGCCCATAAAGAAAAACCCCGGCGGAGCAGCCGGGGTTTTCTCGTCCAACCTGCGCGCGAGGCGCGGCTCGTTTCGGATCAATCGTTCGGCGGGACGTAGGCGCCGTCTTCGTCGTGAATCTCACGACCGGTTACCGGCGGGTTGAAGGCACAAACGAGTTTCATCTCGGTCTTGGCCTTCAGAGTATGCCGATCGTGATTGTCGAGGGCATACACGGTGCCGGGCCTGATCTCGAATTCCTCGTTCGTGTCGCGGTTCACGATCGTGCCTTCGCCCTGATAGCAGAATACCGCTTCGAAGTGGTACTTGTACCACATGTCGAACTCGAGGCCCGGCGGGAACGTGGTCTCGTGAAACGAAAAGCCCATGCCGTCCTTGGCCAGAAGCCAGCGCACGCTGGTCCAGCCGCCGGGGCTGACCACTTCACGATCGGT
This sequence comes from Salinisphaera sp., assembly GCF_035690525.1. Taxonomy (GTDB): domain Bacteria; phylum Pseudomonadota; class Gammaproteobacteria; order Nevskiales; family Salinisphaeraceae; genus Salinisphaera. The sequence goes on along the minus strand of NZ_DASSKM010000110.1, from coordinate 49,840 downwards.
GCCGCGCAGATCCTCGGTGCGGATGATCTTCATATCGACTCCTTGATTGATTCTAAAGTGTCCCGCGGCTTGCCGCGGATACGTTGGCAACGGGTTTCCAAAGGAGCGGCGGTCTCGCCTTTGGCCGCCCTCGCGGTTCATACCGCGAGGGCGAAATACATTTGATTTATAACCGCCAGTTTCATATTACAGCAAACGCCGGCGACTGGTTTCTCACCGCCGTTCAAGCTGCGTTGTTGAGCAGCCCGTGCTTGTCCAGCACTGTATTGATCGCCGTTTCCAGAATATCCAGACCAGCCTCGATATCCGTGTCCGGCGTGATCAGCGGCGGCATCACCTTAATCACGTTATCGTCGGCCCCGGCGGTTTCGCAGATCAAGTGGTTCTTGAAACATTCGGCCGCAACCTCGTCGGCCAGTTCGGCTTGTTCGCAGTCGATGCCGATGAAGAAACCACGGCCGCGGACCTCGGCCTTGAAGGCCGGGTTGGCGCTCAGGATGCCGTTCAGGCGTTCCTGGATCCGGTCGCCCATGCGCAGCACCGATTTCTCGAGCGTATCATCGCGCCAATATTCGTTGAGCGCGGCCACGGCGGTCACGAAGGCATGGTTGTTGCCGCGGAAGGTGCCGTTGTGCTCGCCGGGCGACCAGATGTCGTATTCCGGCTTGATCATGGTGATCGCGAGCGGCAGGCCGTAGCCGGACAGCGACTTGGACACGGTAATGATGTCCGGGCTGATGCCGGCCGGTTCGAACGAGAAGAACGGGCCGGTACGGCCGATGCCCGCCTGGATATCGTCGACGATCAGCAGCATGTCGTGCTTGCGGCAGAGCGCCTCGATTTTCTTCAGCCACTCGAAGTCGGCGACATTGATGCCCCCCTCGCCCTGGACGGTCTCGAGAATGACGGCCGCCGGCTTTTCCAGACCCGACGAACTGTTGGACAACAGCATGTCGAGATCGTCGGCCGTATCACGCCCGGCGCCGAAATAGCCGGAATACGGCAGCGGCGTCGCGCCCGGCATGTTCACGCCGGCGCCGCCGCGCTTGGCGGCGTTGCCGGTCACGGCCAGCGCGCCCAGCGTCATGCCGTGGTACGCATTGGTGAAAAACAGTACGCGATCACGCTGCTTGACCTTGCGCGCGATCTTGAGCGCGGCTTCCACCGCGTTGGTGCCGGTCGGCCCGGGGAACTGAATCTTGTACTCCATGCCCCTGGGTTTCATGATCACGTCCTCGAAGGTGGCGAGGAACGTTTGCTTGGCGTCGGTCGCCATGTCGAGACCGTGGGTGACGCCGTCGGATTCGATATATGCGAGCAGCGCCTTCTTCATGACCTCGTCGTTATGGCCATAGTTGAGCGCGCCGGCGCCAGAGAAGAAGTCGAGGTACTCGGCGCCGTCCTCCGTCGTCATTTTATTGGCCTTGGCGTGCGTGAACATCTTGGGGAACGAGCGGACGTAACCCCGCACTTCCGATTCGAGACGGTTGATGATTTCCATAGGAACTCCTGAGCGCAGGCTCGGGTTGGGTCGGATAGGAATGCGATAGACGACGTGCGTTATTCGGGCAATGCGCCGCGCACGGTCTTGGCGTCGAACGGGCCGATGCGGAACAGAATCTCGGACTCGTGTTCTTCGTCGTCGAAGTCGCCGAACAAGTCGCTACCGAACAGCTCGCGTTCTTCGACGTAGGTATCCAGGCGCCGGGCCAGCCCGCGAAACAGCGCCTGCGAGGGCTCGTTGCTCGGCCCGATCGTGGTATCCAGATAATGGACGTCGAAACACGCCGGGCGTTTGAGTATTTCGAACAGCATGCGCGTGGCCAGCCCGTAGCCGCGCCCGTCCTTGGAAACGCCCACCTGCCAGACAAACACGATGTCCGGATGGCGCGGCAGGATATAAGCGGTGATGAATCCGACCAGCCGGCCGTCGATCTCGGCCACGACGCTGCTATCGGCGTGATGCTCGCCGATCAGCATATAGGCATAGGCCGAGTTCGAATCGAGCACGCCCAGATCGTGCACCAATTTCAGAATGCCGGCGCCGTCCTGTTTGCTCGGCGGCCGAAAATGAACTTCCTTGGAAGTCTCAGAGTCAGTCTGTGAAATGGCTCAAGCTTATCGGTTCGAATTTGGACCGGATTATACCACCCGTTCGATTTTTTGCTGGCCTCCCGCGGCCGGCTTACGCAGCGACCCCGGCCTGGATCTCCTGCAGCGTATAGACATCCAGCGCGCGCTCGTCGGCCAGCGCGGTGGCGCAAGCCTGGCCGCCGGCGATTGTGGTGAAGTACGACACTTTATAGCGCAGCGCGGTCATGCGAATCGAGCGGGATTCCTCGATCGCCCGCTTGCCCTCGGTGGTATTGACCACGAGCTGGATTTCGCCGTTCTTGATCATATCGACGATATGCGGCCGGCCTTCCTTGACCTTATTCACCGGCGTGCACTCGATCCCGGCTTCGGTCAACGCGCTGGCGGTGCCGCACGTGGCGGCCAGGGTGAACCCCCAAGCCACCAGTTCGCGCGCCATTTCGACCGCCAGCGGTTTGTCCGCGTCGCGCACGGTGATCAGCGCCACACCCGGAGCCTCCGGCAGCCCGACGCCGCTGGCCAACTGCGATTTCGCGAACGCTTCGCCAAACGTCTTGCCGATCCCCATAACTTCGCCGGTCGATTTCATCTCCGGGCCGAGCAGCGGGTCAACGGTCGGGAACTTGGAGAATGGGAACACCGCTTCCTTGACCGCGAAATGCGGCATCTTGCGCTCGATACCGACATTCTGCGCGGCCAGCGTCTGGCCGGCCATGCAGCGCGCGGCAATCTTGGCCAAGACCATGCCGGTCGCCTTGGAAACGAACGGCACCGTGCGCGAAGCTCTCGGGTTGACCTCAAGCAGATACACCTCGCCGGCCCGGATGGCGAACTGGACATTCATCAGGCCGACCACCGACAGGCCGCGGGCGAGCGCGGCGGTCTGACGGCGTACTTCGTCGAGCACATCGGCGCCAAGACTATAAGGCGGCAGACTGCAAGCCGAATCGCCGGAATGCACGCCGGCCTGCTCGATATGCTCCATGATGCCGCCGATGAACACGTCGGCCCCGTCGCAGACCGCGTCTACATCCAGTTCGATCGCGTCCTCGAGGAAGCGGTCGAGTAGCACCGGCGAATCCGGCGAAACCTTTACCGCCGCCGACATGTACTGCTGCAGATCCTCCGGCTCGTAGACGATCTCCATCGCGCGGCCGCCGAGCACGTACGACGGGCGCACGACCATCGGAAAGCCCACTTCCTCGGCCAGGCGCATGGCCTCGGCTTCGGAGCGCGCGCTGCGGTTGGCCGGCTGCTTGAGCCCCAGCTTGTTGACCAGGTTTAAAAAACGATCGCGATCCTCGGCCAGGTCGATCGAATCCGGGGTGGTGCCGATGATCGGCGCGCCCGCGGCTTCCAGACGCCGGGCGAGCTTGAGCGGCGTCTGGCCGCCGTACTGCACGATCACGCCCTTGGGCTTTTCGACATCGATGATCGACATCACGTCTTCGAAGGTCAGGGGTTCGAAGTACAGCCGGTCCGAGGTGTCGTAGTCGGTCGAAACCGTTTCCGGGTTGCAGTTGACCATGATGGTCTCGTAGCCGTCCTCGCGCATGGCGAGCGCGGCATGCACGCAGCAGTAGTCGAACTCGATGCCCTGCCCGATCCGGTTCGGCCCACCGCCGAGCACCATGATCTTGTCGCGATCGGACGGGTCGGCCTCGCATTCTTCGTCGTAAGAGGAATACTGATAGGCGGTCGCGGTCGGGAATTCGGCGGCACAGGAATCGACACGCTTATAGACCGGTACAACGGCATGGGCGAGTCGCGCGCGGCGCACGGCGAACTCGTCGCAGCCTAAAAGCGTGGCCAGGCGCAGATCGGAAAAGCCGCGGCGCTTGTACGCGCGCAGCATATCGGCATCCAGATCGCCGATCGTCAACTGGGCGAGTTCGCCTTCCATCTCGATCAGTTCGGCGATCTGATCCAAAAACCACACATCGATATGGGTAAGCCGATGCACGTCGTCGACCGAAAAACCGGCTCGAAACGCATCGCCGACATACCAGAGCCGATCGGCCCTGGGCGTCGACAGCTCGCTGCGCAACGTATCCCGGGCGGCTTCGGAGCTCACGTCCGCCAGTTTGGCTCGAAACCGTCCGAGCCGATTTCCAGACTGCGCATGGCCTTGTGCAGCGACTCCTGGAAGTTGCGCCCAATCGCCATGGCCTCGCCGACCGACTTCATCTGCGTGGTCAGGCGATCGTCCGCGGCCGGGAACTTCTCGAAGGTGAAGCGCGGCATCTTGGTGACGACGTAATCGATCGACGGCTCGAACGAAGCCGGCGTGGCGCCGCCCGTGATTTCGTTGTCCAGTTCGTCCAGCGTATAGCCGACGGCGAGCTTGGCCGCGATCTTGGCGATCGGAAAGCCCGTGGCCTTGGAAGCCAGCGCCGACGAACGCGACACGCGCGGGTTCATCTCGATAATGATCATGTCGCCGGTGGCGGGATCGATCGCGAACTGCACGTTCGAGCCGCCGGTGTCCACGCCGATCTTGCGCAGACAGGCCAACGAGGCGTCGCGCATGACCTGGTACTCGCGATCGGTCAGCGTCTGGGCCGGCGCGACCGTGATCGAATCGCCGGTGTGCACGCCCATCGCGTCGACGTTTTCGATCGCACAGACGATGATGCAGTTGTCCGCATGGTCGCGGACCACTTCCATCTCGTATTCCTTCCAGCCGAGTACCGACTGCTCGAGCAGCACTTCGGTGGTCGGGGAAAGTTCGAGACCCCGCGCGAGCAGATCCTCGAATTCCTCGCGGTTGTAAGCGATGCCGCCACCGGTACCGCCGAGGGTGAACGACGGCCGCAGGATGATCGGAAAACCGATCCGGGCCTGCACCTCCTCGGCCTCGGCGATCGTATGCACGGCCTTGGATTCCGGCGTTTTCAGCCCGATCTCGGTCATCGCCTCGCGAAATGCGTTTCTATCCTCGGCCATGTCGATGGCGTCGCGGGACGCGCCGATCATCTCCACCCCGTGCTCGGCCAGCACGCCTTCGTGAAACAGATCCAGCGCGCAGTTCAGCGCGGTTTGCCCGCCCATCGTGGGCAGCAGCGCGTCCGGCTTTTCCTTGGCGATGATCCGGGCGACAGTTTGCCAGGTAATCGGCTCCACGTAGACCGCATCCGCTGTTTCCGGATCGGTCATGATCGTGGCCGGATTGGAATTCACCAGAATGACGCGAAAACCTTCGTCGGCGAGCGCCTTACAGGCCTGCATGCCGGAGTAGTCGAACTCGCAGGCCTGGCCGATCACGATCGGGCCGGCGCCGATGACCAAAATGCTTTTTAGATCTGTGCGCTTAGGCATGGCTAAAAATCTGTCCGCAAATGAACGCAAATAAACGCGAATAAGACAATGTTCTATACAGGGCAGCGGTCATCATGTGCGTTAACTAAGCGCTTCACTTCGACGCGAGGCTTGCCGAAATTAAGTAGCAGGCCAGCCTGCAGCCCTGTCGCACGCAGATAATTCATGAGCTGAGCCTCATGAACGCTCGTTAAATACGCTAATGCTTTTATTTCAACGATCAAGCGATCTTCCACCACCAAATCAGCAAAGTATTCACCTACTGTATGGCCACGATACATAACGGCCAGATGTTTCTGCTTTTCGTAGCGAATATGCTGGCAGCCGAACTCCACAGCCAGTGCGTTTTCATAAACATTTTCAAAAAAACCGGCACCTAGCCGGTTGCTGACCTCGAACGCGCAACCAATGACGCGCTCCGAGACACGGGCCTCATTCGCGGACCGAATTGTTTTTAGTCATGGCGTTGATGAAGCGCTCGAACAACGGCCCGACGTCGTGCGGGCCGGGGCTGGCTTCCGGGTGCCCCTGAAAGGAAAAAATCGGGGCATCGACCATCTCGATTCCCTGCAGGGTGCCGTCGAAAAGCGAGCGGTGGGTGACCCGCACGTTGTCCGGCAGACTGGCCTCGTCGATCGCAAAACCGTGATTCTGACTGGTGATCATCACTTCGCCGGTCGCCACGTCGAGCACCGGATGGTTCGCACCGTGATGGCCGAGCTTCATCTTCAGGCCCTTGCCACCCACGGCAAGGCCGAGGAGCTGGTGGCCGAGGCAGATGCCGAAAGTCGGAAACCGGCGCTCGATCAACTCCCGGCAGGTTGCGATCGCATAATCGCAGGGCTCGGGATCGCCCGGTCCGTTGGACAGCAGTACGCCGTCCACGCCCATGCCGAGCACGTCGTCGAGCGGCGCTTTCGGCGGCACGACCGTCACCTTCGCGCCACAATCGACCAGCCGACGCAGGATATTGAACTTGACCCCGTAATCGTAGACCGCGACCGAGAAACGCGGCTCGGCCGGCGCGTGGGCATCGTTCGGGCCAATCCATGTGCCTTCGGTCCAATGATAAGACTCGCGCGTGCCGGCGTCGGCCGCGAGATCGGCGCCCTTGAGACCCGGAAATTCGCGTGCGGCGATCACTGCTTGTTCTTCGTCGATATCGTCGCCGGCGACGATCGCCCCGTTCTGGGCGCCGTTTTTTCGCAGCAGCCGCGTCAGACGACGTGTGTCGATATCGCCGATGCCGACGATGCCGTTGGCTTCGAGATAGCCGATCAGGCTGTCGTCGTTGCGCCAGTTGCTGGGCGCGCGCGGCACTTCGCGGATAATCAGTCCGGCGGCTTGAACGCCCGCCGATTCGACGTCTTCGCTGTTGGTGCCGGTATTGCCGATATGCGGGTAGGTCAGGGTGACCATTTGTTGCCGGTAGGAGGGATCGGTCAGGATTTCCTGATACCCCGTCATGGCGGTGTTGAACACCACTTCACCGACTGTCAGACCGCGCGCACCGATGGCGCGGCCGCGAAAAATACTTCCGTCTTCGAGCGCAAGTACGGCTTTCGGGCGCAATGAGGGCTCCAGGGCTGGAATGACACAGGCCGCAAGGCGGCGAGAGTATATCGATTCGCCGCGCCGACCGCCAGCCGGCGCGACGCGCAAGGGGCTGTTGCGCTAGCTCAAGCCCAGCACGTCGTTCATGTCGTAGCGGCCGGGGTCTTGTTCGGCCGCCCAGACCGCCGCGCGCATCGCTCCGCCGGCGAACGTCTGCCGCGAGCTGGCTTTGTGCGTAATTTCGATGCGCTCGCCCTCGCCCGCGAACAGCACGGTATGCTCGCCGACGATATCGCCGCCGCGAATAGTGGAAAAACCGATGGTTTTACGCTGGCGCGCGCCGGTATGGCCTTCGCGTGCGTAGACCGCGCAGTCGTCCAGATTCCGGCCGGTTGCCCCGGCCGCCACCTCGCCGAGCTTGAGCGCGGTGCCCGATGGCGCATCCACCTTGTGTCGGTGATGCGCCTCGATGATTTCGATATCGAAATCATCGCCCAGGGCGGCCGCGGCGCGGCGCACCAGGTCGAGCGATAAATTCACGCCGGCGCTGTAGTTCGGCGCCTGCACGACGGCGATCTCGCCGGCCGCCGTATCGATTTCGCCCTGCTGTTCACGCGAATAGCCCGTGGTGCCGATAACCATGGCCGCGCCCTTGTCGCGACAGACGCCCAGCGCGGCGATTGACGGATCGGGCAGCGAGAAATCGACCAGCACATCGAAGTCGTGCTCGCTCATCCCCGCCGAATCGGCGAGCGCGACGCCGGTCTCGGCGATACCCGCCATGCGGCCGGTGTCGGCGCCGAGCGCTTCGCTATGCGGCGAGCCGAACGCCGCGACCAGTTCGAGATCGTCGCGTTTGCCGCAGGCGGCGATCAGTTCGCGCCCCATGCGGCCCGCCGCGCCGTTGATGGCCACCCGCGTCGTCATTGCAATCAGCTCAGGTGTTCGCCGAAAAAGCGTTTGGCCTTGTCCAGCCAACTGCTGGTGGCTGGGCTGTGACTGCGCCCGCTTTCTTCCATCGACGCACGGAATTCCTCCAGCAGCTTCTTTTGCCTGGCGTTGAGGTTGACCGGGGTCTCGACGCTGACCTTGACCAGCAGATCGCCCGGCGCGGAGGTCCGCACCGATTGCACGCCCTGGCCGCGCAGCCGAAAGGTCTTGCCGGACTGGGTCTCGGCCGGAATCCGCAGATTGACCTTGCCCTTGAGCGTCGGCACGTCGATCTCGCCGCCGAGCGCCGCCGTGATCATGTCGACCGGAATGTTCGCGCGCAGATTGTTGCCGTCGCGCACGAAGAACTCGTGCGGTTTGACGTTGATCTGAACATACAGATCGCCGGCCGGGCCGCCCATCTCGCCGGCTTCGCCCTCGCCGGACAAACGAATGCGATCGCCGTTGTCCACGCCCGGCGGGACTTTCACCGACAGCGTCTTGGACGACTGCACGCGGCCGTCGCCGTGGCATTTCTTGCAAGGATTACGAACCTTCTTGCCCGACCCCTGACAGTCCGGGCAAGTCTGCTGGATCGACAGAAAGCCCTGCTGGATACGCACTTGGCCGTTGCCCTTGCAGGTGTCGCAGGTATCCACCGGCGAGCCGGCTTCCGCGCCGTCGCCGCCGCAGGCCTCGCACTGCTCCAGCGTGGGAATACGGACCTCCACCGTGTCGCCGTCGATCGCGGTTTCCAGGTCCAGGTCCAGGTCGTAGCGCAGATCGGCGCCGCGGGCCGCGCGCTGGCGGGACCCGCCCATGCCGCCACCGAAGATGTCGGAGAAGATATCGCCGAAGATATCGCCGAACCCGCCGGCGCCCGCGCCGCCGAATCCGCCGCCGGCCGCGCCGCCGAGCCCGGCATGACCGAACTGGTCGTAGGCGGCCTTCTTCTGATCGTCGGACAACACCTCGTAGGCTTCCGAAGCCTCCTTGAAACGCGCCTCGGCCGCTTCGTCCCCCGGGTTGCGGTCGGGGTGGTTCTTCATGGCCAGGCGGCGGTAGGCCTTCTTGATCTCGTCCTTCGAGGCGCTTTTCGAAACACCCAAAACCTCGTAGTAGTCGCGTTTTGCCATGGTCGTTGTCCAAGATCCCTGATTATTAATTTAGTGACGAAATACGCGAAGCAGCGCGATTTCATGCGCGCGGCCGCCGACGTCCGCGACCTCGCCGCGGCCATCGGCCGCGTTGAAAACAGCTAACGTTTCAGCTGTTTGGTGCAGGGTTAATAATCAGCCATCTTTACCTGCGTTGAATCAAAAAATGCCGGGGCAGCGAGCGACGCTACCCCGGCGCGTGGCCGGCGAGTGGCTATACCCGCCGGGCGTTACGAGTTGGTGCCGGACTTCTTGTCGTCGTCGTTGACTTCCTCGAAGTCGGCATCGACCACATCGTCGTCGGAGTTGGCCGAGCTGCTCTGTTGGCTCTGGGTGCCACCTTGAGCCTGCTCGTCGCCCTGGCTGTAGGCTTTTTCCATGATCGGCGCCGAGGCCTCCGACAGCTTCTGCGTTTTGGCCTCGATATCGTCCTTGTCGTCGCCTTCAAGCGCGGTGCGCAATTCGGCGATGGCGTCGTCGACCGGCTTCTTTTCATCGTCCGAGACTTTATCGCCGAGATCGCGCATGGCCTTCTCGATGCCGTGGATCAGGCCATCGGCCTGATTACGCGCCGAGATCAGCTCGTTGAACTTGGCGTCTTCCTCGGCGTGCGCCTCGGCGTCCTTGACCATCTTCTCGATCTCGTCGTCGGACAGACCGGAAGAGGCGCGAATTTGGATCGACTGCTCCTTGCCGGTGGCCTTGTCCTTGGCCGAGACGTTCAGGATGCCGTTGGCGTCGATGTCGAAGGTGACCTCGATCTGTGGCGTGCCGCGCGGCGCCGGCGGGATATCCGACAAATCGAAACGGCCCAGCGACTTGTTGGCGCTCGACTGCTCGCGCTCGCCCTGGAGCACATGCACGGTCACGGCCGGCTGGTTGTCCTCGGCGGTCGAAAAGGTTTCCGACTTGCGGGTCGGAATCGTGGTGTTCTTCTCGATCAGCTTGGTCATCTTGCCGCCGAGCGTCTCGATACCGAGGCTCAATGGCGTGACGTCCAACAGCAGCACGTCCTTGGTGTCGCCCGACAGAACCGAACCCTGGATGGCGGCACCGACGGCCACGGCCTCATCCGGATTGACGTCCTTACGCGCGTCCTTGCCGAAGAAGCTTTTCACCGCTTCCTGCACGGCCGGCATGCGGGTCTGGCCGCCGACCAGGATCACGTCGTCGATATCCGAGGCCTTCATGCCCGCGTCCTTGAGCGCGGTGCGGCACGGATCGATCGTGCGGGCGACCAGATCCTCGACCAACGATTCCAGCTTGGCCCGGGTGATCTTCATGTTGAGATGCTTGGGGCCGGACTGATCGGCCGTGACATACGGCAGGTTGACCTCGGTCTGCTGGGTCGAGGACAGTTCGATCTTGGCTTTCTCGGCCGCTTCCTTCAGGCGCTGCAGGGCCAGCTTGTCGCGGCGCAAGTCAACGCCTTGCTCCTTTTCGAACTCATCAGCGATGTAATCGATGATCTTGTTGTCGAAATCCTCGCCGCCGAGGAAGGTGTCGCCGTTGGTGGCGTGCACCTCGAACTGGTGCTCGCCATCGACCACCGCTACTTCGATAATCGAGATATCGAACGTGCCGCCGCCCAAATCGTAGACCGCGATCTTCTTGTCGCCGCCCTTTTTGTCCATGCCATAGGCCAGCGCTGCCGCGGTCGGCTCGTTGATGATGCGCTTGACATCCAAACCGGCGATGCGGCCGGCGTCCTTGGTCGCCTGACGCTGGCTGTCGTTGAAATAGGCCGGCACGGTGATCACCGCTTCGGTGACCGACTCGCCGAGATAATCCTCCGCCGTGGCCTTCATCTTCTGCAGCACCTTGGCCGAGATTTCCGGCGGCGCCATCTTCTGGTCGGCCACCTGCACCCAGGCGTCGCCGTTATCGGCCTTGACGATCTGGTACGGCACGGACTCGATGTCCTTCTGCGTGGTCGGGTCCTCGAAGGTACGGCCGATCAGGCGCTTGATCGCATACAGCGTGTTGGTCGGATTGGTCACCGCCTGACGCTTGGCCGGGCGGCCGACCAACGTTTCATTGTCGTCGGTGAAAGCGACGACACTCGGGGTCGTGCGTTCGCCTTCGGCGTTTTCGATGACTTTCGGGCTGTCGCCTTCCAGCACCGCAACGCAAGAGTTGGTGGTGCCAAGGTCGATACCGATGATCTTGCCCATGTCTTAATCCCTCTTGATTCTTCAATCTACGCTGCGTCGGCAGCGGCTCGAAACGTTACATGACAATCGATTTGGGGCGATCTCTCTGCCTTTTCAAGCAGGACGCGCCGCTTTTCAGCCGTCTCCGGCCGGTTTGGCGACGACCACCATGGCGGCCCGCAGCACGCGGCCGTTGAGTGTGTAGCCCTTCTGCATCACCGACGCCACCGTGTTCGGGGCCAGCTCGTCCGTCGGCTGCGTCGATACGGCTTCGTGATAATCCGGGTTGAAGGTCTCGCCCTCGGGATTGATCGCCTCGATGCCGACTTTCTCCATGCCAGAGGCCAGCATGCGATGCGTCATCTCCATGCCTTCCTTGAGCTTGTCGAAATCGCCGTGATTGTCCGCGGCCGCCTGCAGGCCCAGCTCGAGGCTGTCGCGCACGCCGAGCAGTTCGGTGGCGAATTTCTCGATCGCGAACTTGCGGGCCGACTCGACGTCGCGCTGGGCGCGCTTACGCACGTTTTCCATTTCGGCCCGGGCCCGGATCGCCTGATCGCGATACTGCTCGACTTCTCCCCGGGCCTGTTCGAGTTCGGCGAGCAATTCATCCGTGCTCGCCACGCTGTCGACGCTCGCCTCGCCCGCATCGACGTCGTCATCGCTGCGGTTCTGGACGCTCTCGATATCCGGCTGTGGCGTGTTCGCGGCGGCAGAATCCTGCTCGCCGTGCGGCGTCTGGCGTTCGTCGTGCTGACTCATTGCAAATCCCCACTTCCAAATTGCAGGTAATCGATTGACCGAGCGCCGCCCGGTAAATCGGTCGCGGCGCCAACTGAGCCCGAGAATTGGGTTGGACGCCGGTATTTCAAGACGCCGCCGTATCTTTCGGCGCGACGCGGCTTCCCTGCACGACCGGCGCGCCAACGCGTTGAAATTGTCATCCAACCTGTGAATGCTTAGGTTCATCACCCGGCCACGGAAACGGCCTCGATGGGCACCGCCTTCTCCACCATCGGCATCTTCGCCAAACGCGACGACACAGGCGTCATGCGCACGCTATACGCGCTGACCGCCGATCTGCTGGACCGCGGCAAGCGCGTATTAATCGACGACTCGCACCACGCCGGCGAGTACGGCGTGATCTCCTGCCCGCGCGATGAACTCGGCGCGGCCAGCGATCTGGTCGTGGTCGTCGGCGGCGACGGCACCCTGCTCGACGCCGGGCGCGCGGTCGCCGCGCACGGCGTGCCGCTACTCGGCATCAATCTCGGCCGGCTGGGCTTCATGGTCGACGTACTGCCGGACGACATGAAAACCACGCTCGACGAGGTGTTCGCCGGCCATTACATCGCCGAAGCCCGGCTCATGATCACCGCGCGGCTCAAGCCGGTCGGCGCCGAGGTGGCCGAGGACGGGGTCCTGGCGATCAACGAATGTGTGGTACGCAATCAGGCTTTCGCGCGCGTACTCGACTTCGACACCTACATGAACGGCGACTTCATCAGCCATCATCGCGCCGACGGCATGGTGATCGCGACGCCGACCGGCTCGACCGCGTATGCGCTGTCCGGCGGCGGGCCGGTGCTGCATCCCGGCCTGAACGCGCTCGCGCTGGTGCCGATTTGCCCGCATACGCTCTCCGACCGGCCGCTGATCGTCGACGCGGATCACGAGATCGAGATTCGTATCGCCCGTAGCCTGGAAGACGGCGCGCTGTTCACCAGCGACGGCCAGGTCAGCCAGGGCCTGGGCGCCGGCGACAGCCTGATCGTGGCCCGGGCGCCGCACGACTTGCACCTGATCCACCCGCCGGGCTACGACTACTTCAATATTCTGCGCAACAAGCTGCACTGGGGACGGGGTCAGCAGGTACCTCGAGTCTGATACTGTATTTAAATACAGTATATGGCGTCGATGACGACGCCGAATCGGAATATACGATGCTGGCAGAAATTACGATCCGCAACTTCGCCATCATCGACCGCCTGGCGGTCGAGTTCGGCGCCGGCATGACCGTACTGTCCGGCGAGACCGGAGCCGGTAAATCGATCCTCGTGGATGCGTTGAGCCTGATCCTGGGCGACCGGGCCGACGGCGCCGCCGTGCGTGAGGGCGCCGATCGCACCGACATCACCGCGCGTTTTACGCTGGCTGACGCGCCGGCCGCCACCGCTTGGCTGGCCGATCACGAACTGGACGCCGACGAGGAATGTGTGATTCGCCGCGTCGTGGCACGGGAAGGACGCAGCCGCGGCTGGATTAACGGCACGCCGATGCCGGTTCGCGAGTTGCGCTCGCTGGGCGAATGTCTGGTCGATATCCACGGCCAGCATGCCCATCAGTCGCTGCTAAAGCGCGACACCCAGCGCGCCCTGCTCGACCAGTACGGCGAACACGAAACCGCGCTGGCCGCGGTCGCGGACGCCGCCACCCGCCTGCGCGCCACGCGCCGCGCCATCGAGCGCATCGAACAGCGCGACAGCCGCGGCGAATCGCGGCTCGATCTGCTGCGCTATCAAGTCGATGAACTCGAAGCGCTGGGCCTGCAAACGGGCGAAATCGAAGCACTTGAAGCCGAACATAAAAGACTGGCGAGCGCGGAACGCCTGATCGGCGACGGCCAGCGCGCTCTCGGCCTACTGTACGAGGCCGAGGAAGGCGCCGCGACCGATCGGCTGGGCGCGGTCGAGCGCTTGATCACCGAACTCGCAACCATCGACGCCGGCTTCGAACCGATTGCCGAGCTGGTCGGTCATGCGCTGATCCAGGCCCAGGAAGCGGCCGATACGCTGCGGCGCCACGTCGACGCCCTGGACATCGATCCGGAGCGATTCACCGAAGTCGAGAATCGACTCGGCAGCATTCGCGACGTGGCGCGCAAGCATCATGTCGCGCCGGAGGAACTTAGCGAATTGGCCGAGCGGCTTGCCGCCGAGCTCGCCGAACTGGAAGGCGCCGACGAAAAACTTGCGCAACTGCACGCCGACGAGCGCGCACAACGGGCGGCGTATCTCGATGCGGCGCGAGCGCTCAGCGAAGCGCGTCGAACGGCCGCCATACCGCTGGGCGACGCGATCACCCGGGTCATTCGCTCGCTGGGCATGCCCGAGGGCGAGTTCAGCGTTCGGGTACGCCCCGAGGCGACAGAACGTATTTCGGCCACCGGGACCGACCATATCGAACTCCTGATCGCGGCTAACCCGGGGCAAAGCGCGCGGCCGCTCGATCGCGTGGCCTCCGGCGGCGAACTCTCGCGCATCAGTCTGGCGATCGAAGTGATCGCGACGGCTCGAACCCGCGTGCCGACGCTCGTTTTCGACGAAGTGGACACGGGCATCGGTGGCGGCGTGGCCGAGATCGTCGGCCGTCAGCTGCGCGCGCTCGGGGCGAGTGGGCAATCGCTGTGCGTGACGCATCTACCCCAGGTCGCCGCCCAGGCGCAGCATCATCTGCATGTGGCCAAGCAGGTAAAGAACGGCCGCACGACGACCCGTATCGACACACTCGATCGGGACGACCGCATAGAGGAACTCGCGCGCATGCTGGGCGGCGTCGAGTTGACCGAGCAGACCCGCGCGCACGCCGCGGACATGATTTCACGCGCGGCCGGCTGATCGCTTGCCAGCTTGCGCAAGCCGCGCCGTTTGGCAGCTGAAAATAGGCTGCCGTATGATGCGCCCGATCAATAGGGGCTTTCGATCTATGAAACCACTCGCTGCGCTCATGCTGCTGTTGGCGCTTTCGGCCTGCAGTCTTCCGGTGTTCTTTCGCGTTCCGATCGTTCAGGGGAACATCGTGACCACCGATCAGGTCGCCAAACTTAAAAAAGGCATGACCAAGAAACAGGTGGCCTACGTGCTCGGCACGCCCCTGATCAAGTCGCCGTTCGAAACGGACCGCTGGGACTACGTGTTCTACTACCGGAACCCGTATGCGCATGTTCGTGAGTCCCAACTGAATCTGTATTTCACCGACGGCAAACTTACCGATATCGAAGGCGACGAGGAATACATGGCCCAGGCGTTCAAGGCCGGTAACCAGCCCGGCCCCGGCGATACAGCGCCACTCCCGGGCGGGACGAGCGCGATCGGCGCGCCGCTCGGCACGATGAACTCGTCGAGTGCAGATCAGGCGCTGGGCAACGCCGCCGAGAACAACACGAGTGCGAACGACGAGAACCTGCCCGGCTCGAACCGGACCGTAACCACCGAGACCCGGCCGACCATCGAGGACCCGCTGCCGCACAAAGGTCCGCCGCTCCCCGGCCAGCCGGATTAGGCTCTAAGAGGAGCCTTCAGTTCTTGTATTTCGCGCGGCGCCGGCGGCGCTCGCGCGGATCGGCCGTCAATGGGCGGTACAACTCGAGCCGCTGACCGTCGCCGACGATCTCGCGCGCATCGATCTTGCGCCCGAACACGCCATAGGCCGCGGGCGCGCCGCCGCACTGCTCGCGGCACAGCTGTTCCAGGCCCGAGGCGCGCGCCACCGTTTCGGCCGTCGCATCGGCGGCCACAACCACCGTCTCGCGCCAACACCGCCCCGGTAGCGCAAACACGACTTCCACCTGTTTGCTCGGCCAATCGCTCATCAAGAAGGTTTCCATATCGCCTGAATCAGATCCAGCACCCCGAACGCATAAGCCACTACCGCGATTAGCGCGATACGGGCCGGATAACGCAGCAACACGTGCCAGACGGCGAAAGTCGTCGTTCCCGACGTGTCCCGGCGGGGGCTCCACGCTTCGATCAGGCGACGCCGGGCCAGCACGCGCCCGACGAGCACGCACAGCATCAGGCCGGTTACCGGGATCAGCCAGCGGGCGCTGATCAGGCTGAACCAGTCGAAGATGTTCCAATTGAACAGCCGCCAGCCGGCCAGGGCGCCGAACGAATTCTGCGCGGCCAGGCCGAGAACGGCGACCGCCACGCCGGTATAGACCGAAGCCTGAAGACGCGGCAGCCGGGCCCGCTGCGACACCGCCTGCACCAGCGGCTCGAACAGACCGATCCCGGTCGTCATGCTGACCATGGCCAGCAAAACGAACAACAGCGCCATCGTCCAAACCGGGCGCACGCTGACCGGCAGGACCTCGAAGATACGCTGCGCGCCGGCCGACAAATCGCCCCCGATGCCGGGAACCAGGCTGGCGAGCACGACCGCGAAGGCGAAGGCGACGATCTGGCTGGCCACGATCACCATCGCGGATAAACGCACGGCGCGCGCGCGCGACGGCAGACGCGAAGCCAGCGCGACAATGACCCCGGTGCCGAGGCTGAGCGAAAAGAATGCCTGATACAACGCTTCCAATACGCCGCGCGCACCCAGAGCGCCCGGGTCGAACCGCAACAACCGTGCCGATGCGCCGGCGGCCGGCCAACGCCAGACGGCCACGATCAACAGCAGGGTGAGCAGCCCGAGCATGCAGGCGGCGAGCGTGCGCATGACCGGCTCGGTGCCCCGCTGCAAGCCACGCGCGGCGGTGGCGACGAGCAGCAACACGAACAACAAGAGCCAGCCAAGCCCGCGTTCGCCGTCGCGCGCGAACGCGACGAACCGGGCCGCCGACTGCTCCGCCGAAACCCCGCCGAGCGCACCGGATACCGCGTGCATGCTGTACGCGAGCGACCAGCTCCCGACTACGGCATAGGCGGCCAGCAGCAGGAGCGCGCCGACCAGCGTCGCGTAGGCGCCCAACGTCCACAAGCGCGAATGCGGCTTTTCGCGCGTCCACCGCGCGATTACGCCGGGGACGTCCATATGGCTGCCGCGCGCCATGAGCACCTGGGCGCTGAATACGGGCATGCCCATGAATATCAGCGCCAGCAAATAAACCAGCAGAAAAGCGGAGCCGCCGTAGGTCGATAACAAATAAGGAAGGCGCCAGAAATCGCCGAGACTCACAATCGCCGCACTACAGACGATCACGAATCGCGCGGAAGACGACCAGTTCTGCGGTGAAGGACGATAGAAACGCGCCATGGCCCGCAGAGCTTGCCTCGCCGGCTATAATAAGTCCATGAGCAAACGCAAGGACAAAAAGCAGCCGTCGAGCACGATCGCGCTCAACCGGCGCGCGCGCCACGATTATTTCATCGAGGAGCGCCTGGAGGCCGGATTGGTTCTCGAAGGTTGGGAAGTCAAGTCATTGCGCGCCGGCAAGGGCCGGATCGCTGAGGCGTATGTTCTGATCAGGCACGGCGAGGCCTTCTTGCTGGGCGGCCATATCCAGCCACTGGAGTCAGCCTCCACGCACGTCGTCGCCGACGCCACGCGAACGCGCAAGCTGCTACTGCACGAACGCGAACTGGCCACGTTGATCGGCGCCACCGAGCAGAAAGGTTTCACGATCGTGCCGCTGACCATGTACTGGAGCCGCGGCAAGGCGAAGCTCGAAATCGCGCTGGCCAAGGGCAAGGCCAAGCACGACAAGCGCGAGGCGAAAAAGAACCAGGACTGGCAGCGGCGCAAGGCTCAGATCATGCGCAGCGAAGGCTAAGCAAAAACGGCGACCGCCTGCCGGCCGACCAGCACGGGTTCGTGCCGGCTGTTCCAGATCGTCATGTGCTGGCTGGAATAGCCGTCGCCGATCCGTTCGGCGCGCGAACGACACAGCCACCAGCCGTCCACGGTCGCCGGCCGTTCGCCCAACAGTTCGAACTGCCAGGTGACGCTGCTCACCGGAGCCGGCTGCTGCATACAGGCCATGGCGGCCGGGGGCAACGCGTCGGCCAGGGCCACCAGCCCGACCGTCGAATCGCGCACCGCTTCATCGCGATGCCGTATCCAGACACAGAATTCCGGCTCTTCGGCTGCGCTCATCGGCGCCGCGCCAGCCACGCGCGCGGTGTCGAAGTGTCGGGCGAAGTTCGGCCCGAGATTGCGGCCCTGTTCGTCTTCGAAAAACAGCCCGCCCGCCGCGGCATCGGCAACCGGGGGCGCCGCGAGATCCTGATACGCGAGCGTCGACGAGCGCGCCCGGCCGAACGCGAAAGTGGCGCGCACCGCCGCAGCTTCGCCGCTGGCGATGTCCGCGGCGACGAAGGCGGTCGACTTGCCCCGGCGCAACAGCTGCGATCGAACGCCCAGCCGCGGACCGGCCGGCCCGACGAATGCGATCTGAGCCGAGCGCAGCGGCGCCAGATCGCCGTGCGCGGCCTTGATCGCGGCCAAGCAAATCGCCGCCGACAAGCCGCCGTAGATCGCCCGGCCTTGCAGCCAATCTTCGGGTATTTCGATCTCGTGCGCCGTGCCCTCGGGTTGGAACTGACCGAGTAACGCGGATAAAGGCGTGCGGTGGGAATGGTCGGTCATAGAGCGACCCGGTTGAAATGCCGCTACAGCCTATCGCAATACGCCGCCGTATTGTCGAGGCATGGGCCAACAGGTCGTGAATACGAACCGGAAACACCGGCCGGTCATTAAGACGCAGAGCCGGCGGCATGTCGCCCCGCGCAGCGCCCCGAAAAAAGACAGCCGCCGAGGAACGTGCCCTCGAGCGCGTTGTAACCGTGATAACCGCCGCCGCCGAAGCCGGCCGCCTCGCCCGCGGCGTAGAGGCCCGGGATCGGCTCGCCGGCGGCGTCCAGTACCCGGGCCTGCAGGTCGGTATGCAAGCCGCCCAGGGTCTTGCGGGTCAGAATATGCAGACGCACGGCGATCAACGGGCCGTGGGCCGGGTCCAGCAACCGGTGCGGCCGGGCGACACGGAACAATCGATCGCCGCGGTACGCGCGCGCGCCGGCAATCGCCGTGATCTGCGCGTCCTTGGAAAAGCGGTTGGCCATCTGGCGATCGCGCGCCACGATCGTGGCTTCGAGCGTCTCGGCATCGATCAGCGTTTCGCCGGTCAGGCGATTCATGCCGGCGGCGAGTTCCGCGACGTTGCCGGCGACGACGAAATCGGCCCCCCGGGTCTTGAACGCCTCCACCGGCGCCGGCGCGCCCCGCGCCAGCCGCGCACGCAGCACGCGGCGCCACGACTGCGAGGTCATGTCCGGATTTTGCTCCGAGCCCGAGAGCGCGAATTCTTTTTCGATGATCGACTGATCGAGCACGAACCAAGAATAGTCGTAGCCGGTGGCCAGAATCGCGCGCAGCGTCGCCAGCGTATCGAAACCGGGCACACAAGGCGCCGCCAGGCGCCGACCGGCCGCGTCCAGCCATAGCGACGACGGCCCGGGGATGATGCGAATGCCGTGTCCGGGCCAGATCGGCCGCCAGTTGGCCACCCCTTCGGTGTAGTGCCACATGCGATCGGCGTTGATGACCGCGGCCCGCGCATCGCCTGCCGCGATGTCGATCATGCGCCCGTCCACATGGTGGGGCACGCCGGAGAGCATATGCTTCGGCGGCGGGCCGAGCCGCGCTATCGGCCAGTTGGCGCGCACCTTGGCGTGATCGCCGCCGATGCCGCCGCTGGCGATCACGATCGCATCCGCCGTGTATTCGAAAGTGTCAACGACCTCGCGCGACGAGCGCTGCCCGCGTTCGGCCGGGCTCGCGGCCAAAATCGCCCCGCTTGCGCCGCGGACATGGCCGCCGGTGGTACACAGCGCGTCGACCCGATGACGACACTGCAGATGCACCCGAGCCGCGGCGATATGCGCGCGCAGCCGTCGCTCAAACGGCGCCACGATGCCCGGCCCCGTGCCCCAGGTGATATGAAAACGCGGCACCGAATTGCCGTGGCCGTCCGCCGCGCCGCTGCCGCGCTCGGCCCAGCCCACGACCGGGAACCAACGCATGCCCAGGCCGCGCAGCCATTCGCGCATGCCGCCGGCGGCGAACTCGACGAACGCTTCGGCAGTGCGCCGCGGCCAGTGATCCTCGGACCGGTCGAAGCCGGCCGAGCCCAGCCAGTCCTGCCAGGCGAGCTCGGCCGAATCCGCAATCCCCATGCGCCGTTGCTCGGGCGTATCCACAAGAAATAGACCACCGAGCGACCAATGCGCCTGGCCGCCGAGCGAGTTCTCGCCCTCCTGCTCGAGAAGTCGAACCGAGCGGCCGGCATCGGCCAGCTCGACCGCGGCGACAAGCCCGGCCAGGCCCGCGCCGATTACCAAGGCGTCGGTATGCTCAGCCATCGCGTTCTCCGGTGGGCCGGTCTTCAATATGAGCGCCGCGCGCGTCGATGCGGCTTCGAGTTTCGAACATAGTGCTGTCGGCGCGCGACGTCACGGCCTCGTGTCGCGCGCGATCAACCAGTCGGCGACGCGCGACCAACTGCGCCGGGCCATCAGGGCGCCGCAGGCCGGATGCAGGGGATCGCCGTGTGTCCATTCGCATTCGATATCGCGACTGCTCACGACCGCGGCCAGGCGCGCTCCGCAACCGGGCGAGCACACCG
The DNA here is from genome assembly GCF_035690525.1 of Salinisphaera sp. GTDB lineage: Bacteria > Pseudomonadota > Gammaproteobacteria > Nevskiales > Salinisphaeraceae > Salinisphaera. The sequence goes on along the minus strand of NZ_DASSKM010000110.1, from coordinate 29,285 downwards.
GATGATCGGCATCGGCGATAAACAGAATCGGGGCACGCACCGCGGCGAGACCGGCGCTCGCGTGCGCCATCGGCAGCCGGCCGGCGGCCAGCAGGTTGTCGGTCCATAGATGATCGATGACATCCGCCACTACCCCGCCCGGATAAGCGCGCGCCCGCAACGCGTCGTCGTCCGGCGGTTGCGCGGGGCCGAGCACGGCCTGGCGCGCGGTTGCCTGCAGCCAACTCGGCAGGTGCAGCGCCGACACCGGCAGATGACCGGCGCGTAGCCCGGCCAATCGGCGCCAGCGCCTCGCGCGCCGACGCAATCCGCCGGCCACGGCCGCCCCGACCGGCTCGGCCGCATAGTCGATGCAGGTATCCAGCAGGACCAGCCCGGCCAGATCCCCGGCCGGGCTGATCGCGGCGTAGCACAACGCCAACAGCCCACCCAGACGCCAGCCGTGCAGGCACAGACGGTGGCGCCCGCTGTGAAAGCGCACGCGATTGAGCATCTCGGGCAACAGCGCGGCGAAGTAATCGGTCAGGTTGCGCCGGTCCTCGGCCCGTGTCGGCCACCCCCAGTCCACGAGATAAAGATCGAAACCACGCGCCGACAGATAGGCGACCAAACTGTGCCGGGTGCGCTGGTCGTAGATACGGATATCGGCGGCCAGCGGCGGCACCAGCACCAGCGGCGTACGCGGTGCGGCGCCGTTTTCCGGCGCGCCGGCGGGCGCATAATAACGAACGGACACCCCGGCGCGACGATGAATGATTTCGTATTCCGCCGCGCCCGGCATATGCCGCGGCCGACGACCGAGCAACCGTCGCGCCAGATCGTGCTTCATCGCGGCGCGGCCCGGAATCGACGCCGCGCGGCCTCGACACGCGATGACGAGCAGGCAAACATCACGTGGCTCCCATGGCGGAAATTCAGATCACCCATGATAGCCAAGAGTACGCCGTGACCGGATCACCCATGTGCATGTTGAACTTCTTTGCCAGGTATGTTCATCCTTTGGGCCTGCAATCACAACGGAGCAACCCATGCAATATCGTCAGCTCGGCGATTCCGGTCTTAAGGTGTCCACGCTGACACTGGGCACGATGACGTTCGGCGGCGAGGGCCATATGGCCAAGATCGGCAACACCGATGTTTCCGGCGCCCGTACGATGATCGACAAGGCGCTGGATGCCGGCATCAATATCTTCGATACCGCCAACATGTATTCCGGCGGTATCTCGGAAGAGATTCTCGGCCAGGCGCTGGGCGACAAGCGCAACGACGTGCTGATCGCCACCAAGGTCCGTTTTCCGATGGGCGAAGGCGTCAACGATCGCGGCCTGTCGCGCGCGCATATCCGCCAGCAACTCGAGGCAAGCCTGAAACGGCTCGGCACCGAGCATATCGATCTCTATCAGATGCACCAATGGGACGGCGTCACGCCGTTGGAAGAGACGCTGGAAACCTTCGACACGCTCGTGCGCCACGGCAAGATCCGCTACTACGGCATCTCCAACTTCTCGGCCTGGCACGCGATGAAGGTACGCGCGATCTGCGAGCGCGAGGGCTTCATCAAGCCGATCAGCCAGCAGATTCACTACACCGCGCAGGCGCGCGAGGCCGAGTACGAGTTGATGCCGGCCGCGGTGGATTCCGGCCTCGGCACCATGATCTGGAGCCCGCTGGCCGGCGGCTTGTTGTCCGGCAAGTATCGCCGCGACGCCGACCAGCCCGAGGGCACGCGTTTTTCCGAGGGCTGGGAAGAACCGCCGATCGCGGATGAGTCGCGTCTGTTCGACATCATCGAGACGCTGGTGGAGGTCGGCGACGCGCACGGCGTGTCCGCCGCCCAGGTCGCCCTGGCCTGGATTCTGACCCGGCCGGGCGTGACCACCGCGGTGATCGGCGCCCGCAAAGAACATCAACTCGACGACAATCTGGCCGCCGCCAAGCTCGAACTGAGCGACCACGAGATCGCCGCGATCGAGAAAATCAGCCGCCCGGTGCTGCTGTATCCATACTGGCATCAACGCAAAACCGCCAGCGACCGGCTCGGCCCGGCCGATCAAGTGCTGCACGCGAACCACGCCGAAGGTTGAGCCCGGCTTCACTTCGCATAGGAAAAAAAGGGCCGTCGGAATCGACTGCCCTTTTTATTAATGCGCGTGGGTTCAAAAGCGCGCGTGCGGTAAGCTGCTTCGATTTCTATGCTGATGCCGACGGCTCCTGGCGAGGCGTTGGCCGCGTGATGCATGATCGACCTGCACACACATTCCACCGCTTCCGACGGCCGGCTTTCGCCCACGGCGTTGGTTGAACGCGCCGCCGCTCGCGGCGTGGTCCGCCTGGCGCTGACCGATCACGACACCGTCGCCGGCGTCGAGGAAGCCCGCGGCGCGGCGGCGGCCTGCGGCCTCGATCTGGTCGCGGGGTCGGAGATTTCGGCGACCTGGGAGCGGCGTACGTTGCACGTGGTCGGCCTCGGGCTGGATATCGAATGCCAGCGTTTGGCCGACGGATTAAGGCGCCAACAGCAAGAACGCGCGACGCGGGCCCGGGAAATCGCGAACAGGCTGGCGCGCATCGGGCTGCGTGACGGCCTGACGCGTGCCCGCGAAGCGGCCGGCGAAGGCGAAATCGGCCGCGCCCATTTCGCCGGGCTCCTGGTCGACGACGGCCTGGCGCGCAATCGTCAGGATGCGTTCAAACGTTATCTTCGACCGGGCCGTCCCGGCTACCGCCGCACCGTCTGGGCCGGGCTTGAGGACGTCATCGGCTGGATTCATGCTGCGGGCGGCCGGGCGGTTCTCGCCCACCCGTTCGGTTACGGCTTTTCCGGCGCCTGGCGTCAGCGCGCGGTCGCGGCGTTCGCGGCGGCCGGCGGCGACGGGCTGGAAATCTGTACCGGCGTCAGCACCGTGACGCAAGAAAGCCAGTCGGCCCGCGATGCGCGCCGGCACGGCCTCGCCGGCTCGATCGGCTCGGACTTCCATGCGCCGGAACAGTTCTGGCTGGATATCGGCCGCACGCGACGGTTGCCCGACACGGTCCCTGCCCTGGCTTTCGCCGCGGCCCCGCCGGCGTGATGCGCGGCGTTGCTATTAATACCAACCGGTATAATTCGGCGACGAAATACGCAAAGCGTTGCGATTTCATGCCCGGGTTCAGCGCATGTCCGCGTACGGATCATGCAGATCCAGCGCTTGCGGCGTCCCCCGGTTGGCCAGGAAAGACGGCCGGGGCCGCGCGGCCGCGAACGGCTCTTCGAGCGCGTTGTGCACGCTGTTGTAGACGAAGAACAGATTCGAACGCGGCCACGGCGACATATTCGAGTTCGACGCATGCAGCGTGTTGCACTCGAACAGCAGCAATGAGCCCGTGCGCCCCTTGGGTGCGGTGATGCCGCCGCGGCTCACCAATTCCTGCAAGTTGTACTGACTCGGCACGCCGGCATTCTGCGCCTTGAGCGAACTCTTCCAGTTATCGTCCGGCGTGGCGCCCTGACACGGCACGAACTCGTGATGCGAGCCCGGAATAAGCATCAACGGCCCGTTGAACTCGTTGTTGTCGGTGAGCATGATCGAGGCGCTGATCGCCCGCATTCTCGGCATGCCGTCCTCGGCGTGCCAGGTCTCGAAATCCGAATGCCAATCGAAGCCGGCGCCCTGGAAACCGTACTTGTCGTTGATACGCGATTGATGGATGTAAACGTCGCTACCGAGCAATTGCTGAACCATGCCCAGAATGCGCGCGTCGCGCGTCAGTTCGTCGAAACGCGACGAGATATGGTGCATGTCGAATACCGAGCGCATCGCTCCCGATTTCGGATCGCGAATCACGCCGTCGGACTCGAGTAGCGCCTCGTCCCGGCTCATTTCGGTGAGTTCGTCGAGAAACGGCGCCATCCGATCCTGGGAAAAAAATCCTTCGAACCAAAGAAAACCGTCGCGCTCGAACGCCGACAGCGCCACTTCGTCGAGCGGCCCGTTCCAACGCATCGCCGGCCCGGCGTGCACGACCGGGTCGTGGCGTCGATGGCGCGCCTCGGGTTGATCGGTGCGGGTGATGTAATCGTCGTTTCGCATGATGGTCCTTCGATGGTTTGCGGTGCGGCGTGCTCAATACGGCACGCTGTCGACGTTCGATGGAAGATGGCGCGTGCCCGGCTCCGTCCGGCCGCACTCATCGTTGCGGGCGCTTTTGCTGCCCGTGCGGCCCATGAAAATATGCGCAATCGTTTCGCGGCCAGCGGCTTCGAGCCGCCGGATACAGCGCGTCCTTCTCGTGCCGATCGCGCCGTGTTGTGATCATGGCCGAGATTAGAAATCCGGCCGTCGGGCCTCAATACGTGACTTCACATAGCCGCTCTCGCCATATCCTGGCCATGCCACGGTCGTTCGCGGTTCCGACTCGATTCAGTCGAAACGGCTATGATCCGGGAACGCACCGGGGCGCACACCCGGCACCGCTTGCTCGAGGCCGGCCGTTGATGACAAACCACCCACAACCCAACCCGACCGCCCTGTATACGGCGGGGTCACGTCATGCGCTTGTTTTCGCTGCCATGCTCGTGGCCGCCGTCCTCTCCGGCTGCGCAACCCAGCGCGAGCCGCATGTCACCCGAACGCATATTCCGGCACCGGTATCTTCACCGGACGAAAACGAGAACGAGGACGGGAGCGAGGATACGACCGCGGAAAGTCATCCATCGATCTACGAACGCGGCAATGCCAGCTATTACGCCGCAAGTTTCAACGGCCAGACCACGGCCAGCGGCGAGCCCTACGACCCGCACGCGCTGACCGCCGCCCATCGCACCCTGCCGCTCGGCAGCCGCGTGCGCGTGGTCAATCTGGAGAACGACAAGCACGTAACTGTGCGAATCAACGATCGCGGCCCGTTCGTGGACGGCCGCGTGATCGATCTTTCCAAAGCGGCAGCAAAGAAGCTCGATATGCGCCACGACGGCGTCGTGCCGGTGACGCTGCAAATCGTTTCCAAGCCGAAGTGAGCCGGGCGCGCCGCTGCGCGGCCGATACGGCCGTGGTCGGTGCGGGTCATGCGCGGCAGACTGTCGCTCAATTTATGGTTTAGCATATGCGGTTGGCCCCGTGCCCGCCGGTTTCTGCCCACGGAGACGAACGCTGTGTCCATGCCCGAATTTTCCATCCGCCCGACGACGACGCCGGTCGCCCCGCATCTGCGCGACGAGATTCTGGCCGACCCGGGATTCGGCCAGTATTTCACCGACCACATGGCGCACGTGCGCTGGACCCGAGCCGAGGGCTGGCATTCGGCCGAGGTGCGGCCATACGGCCCGCTCACGATGGACCCGGCCTCGCCGGTGCTGCACTACGCGCAGGAGATCTTCGAAGGCTTGAAAGCGTATCGACATGCCGACGGTTCGGTGTGGGGCTTTCGCCCGACGCGCAACGCCGCGCGTTTTCGCCAGTCGGCGCGCCGTTTGGCGCTGCCCGAACTCGACGATCCGACCTTCGTCGGCTCGATCCGAGCGCTGGTTGAGCAAGATAGCGCCTGGGTGCCGACGCCGCGCGACGAGCGCGAGGAATGCAGCCTGTACATCCGGCCGTTCATGATCGCCAACGGCCGCTTTCTCGGCGTGAAGCCGGCCGCCGAGGTGGATTACTATGTGATCGCCTCGCCGGCGGCGTCTTATTTCAAGGGCGCGGGCAAGCCGGTTTCGATCTGGCTGTCCGCCCACTACAACCGCGCCGCGCCCGGCGGCACCGGCGCGGCCAAGTGCGGCGGCAATTATGCCGCCTCGCTGGTGGCGCAACAGGAAGCCATCGACAACGGCTGCGAACAGGTTGCCTTCCTGGACGCTGCGGAGAACAGGTGGGTCGAGGAACTGGGCGGCATGAACCTGTTCTTCGTCTACCGCGACGGGCGCCTGGTCACACCCGCGCTGTCCGGCAGCATTTTGGAGGGCGTGACGCGCGATTCCGTGCTCACGCTCGCCAAGGACATGGGTCTCGCGCCCGAACAGCGCGCGGTGAGCATCGACGAGTGGCGCGACGGCGTCAACAGCGGCGAGATCACCGAAATCTTCGCCTGCGGCACCGCGGCGGTGATCACCACGGTCGGCGCGCTGGTCACCGAAAACGACACCGTCGGCGATCCACAAGCCGGCAACGGCCAAATCGCGCAACAGCTACGCAAAGCTTTGCTCGATATTCAGTACGGCCGCGCCGAGGATAAGCACGGCTGGTTGACGCAGCTGATCTGAAAGCGCATTTATTAACCCGGCATGAAAATACTTTCATGCCGGGTTAATAGCGCGAGTACGCAAACGCGTGCTCGCCGCGGCCATCGGCCGCGAAGCACTTGAAAATCAAGGACGGACATGCGCCGGCCTTGATTTTCGGGTGCGTTGAAAACAGCTGATATTTCAGCTGTTTTGGTGCCGGGTTAATAGCAAGCGCCGCGGGCGCTATAATCTGCGGGGTCGATTGTCGGTTCGGTCGCCGAATCGAGATCGGCTTTGCGGAGCACTGCATGACGCCTGACGGGCGTCCGGCCGCGCGCAGCTTGATAGCGCTCGACTGGACCAATTTTCTGCTGGCCGACGTCCAGGGCGGAATTGCCCCGTTTCTATCGATCTACCTGCTGAGCTCGCTGAACTGGCAGCCGGGCATGATCGGGCTGGCGGTCTCCGTCGCCGGCGCCGCCACCCTGCTCGTGCAGACGCCGGCGGGCGCGTTGATCGACCGTGTCACCTGGAAACGGCATCTCATGGCGCTCGCCATGCTGTGCATCGCCGGCGCCAGCCTGGTCACGGCGGCTTTTCCGGGCGCCGCACCGATCATCGCCGCCCAAATCGTCATCGGCGCCGCCGGCGCTTTTCTCACGCCGATGATCGCCGCCCTTACGCTCGGCATCGTCGGCTACGCCGGGCTGTCGGCGCGCCAGGGGCGCAATCAGGTATTCAACCACATCGGCAACCTGTTCGCCGCCGTTTCCGCCGGGCTGGTCGCCTATTACATCGCGCGCATCGGCATTTTCTATATGGCGGCCGCGACCGCGCTGGTTTGTATTTGCGCCATCTACGGCATCCGCGAACGGGATATCGACCACCGCCGGGCGCGCGGTTTTCAGGCCGATTCGGGCGCCGGGGTCGATACGTCGCTGCGGGCGCTGATGCGCGATCGTCGCCTATTGGTCTATGCGGGCGCCGTGGTGCTGTTTCATTTCGCCAACGCGGCGATGCTGCCGTTGATTGGCCAGCATCTGGCGGCCGGCGCGGGGCACGGCGCGTCGCTCTACATGTCGGCCTGCATCATTGTCGCCCAGCTCGTGATGATCCCCATGGCGGCCTGGTCCGGCCGATTCGCCCAGAGCTGGGGCCGCCGGCCGATCTTTCTCATCGCGCTGGTCTGCCTGCCGGTTCGCGGCGTGCTGTTTGCGGTGGGATCGGATCCGTACTTTCTCGTGTCGGTGCAGATCCTGGACGGCATTGCGAACGGTATCTTCGGCGTGCTCAACATCCTGATCATCGCGGATCTGACCCGGGGCTCGGGCCGCTACAACGTCACCCAGGGCGTGATCGCCACCGCGATCGGCGCCGGCGCCGCGCTGAGCAACTTCGTCGCCGGCTGGGTGGTCGACGCCACCAGCTATGCCGGTGGATTTTTCTTTCTGGCCGCGGTCGCCATGATCGCCCTGGCGCTGTTCTATGTCGGCGTTCCCGAGACCGGCCGATACGAAGCGCGCCCCACCAGTTGAACCCGCATGGCCCGCGCTCGGGCGACTTACAGAAATACAACGATCACAAAACGTCCGCGGCACACGGCAATGCTCAATATGGCGCCTCCCAGGCACGATCGGGAGCACCGCCATGATCAACGCGAACCGCGAGACGTCGAGCCCATTATCCTCCAACGAGGCGGGCGCCGACAAACACCGGATCTATCCGGATGAGCACTCGATTCAGAACGCCGATGTGATGACACGGCTGCGCGCTCGCCGGATCACGCCGCGCCTGCTGTTGGCTTATGCCGCCGCGGCCGGTGTACTCCTGTTTGCCGCGCCCTGGGCGCCCACGTACGCGCTGGGCAGCGTTGTGGTCGGTCTCGGCCTGGTCCTGCGCATCTGGACCTTCGGCCACCTGCGCAAGAATCAGAACGTGATCACGACCGGACCCTATGCGCATACGCGCAATCCCGCCTATGTGGGTTCAGCTCTGGTCATGACCGGTTTGTTCATCGCCGCCGGCAACCCTTACAACAATCGCGGACTCGCGATCTGGATGACGGGAATCGCAGGCCTGTATGTCTTTTTCAAATACTACATGCCCCGCAAGTACCGTCGCGAGTACGGCAAGCTGCGCAAGTTGTTCGGGCCATCGGTGGCCGAACACGCCGCGCATGTACCGGATTTTTTTCCACGCCTGACACCCTGGCGCAGCGGCGACACCCAGCGCTTCTCTTGGGCTTGTGTACGCGCGAACCACGAACTCGTATGGCCCGTGGCCGGGATCATCGCGCTGATCATTGTCGGCCTCGGCTGATCGGCAACTCTTTTTTCGAACCCGCCACGCCGGATGTCATGAAGACGGCTTTCAACAAGGTCGCCACGATCACCCTATGGTTCTGGGTGCTCAAGATTCTGGCGACAACGCTGGGGGAGACCTCGGGCGACCTGTTGGCGATCACGCTCAATCTCGGCTATATCGCAGGCCTGGCCATCGCATCCAGTGTACTGGCCGTGCTGCTCGCAGCGCAGCTCGCATCGAGCCGATTCCGCCCGGCCCTGTACTGGGCCGCGATCGTCGGCACGACCACGGCCGGCACCGAGGTATCCGACCTGATGGACCGCACGCTGCACCTCGGTTATCTGCTGGGCGCGGCCATACTGGCGACGTGCTTGCTTAGCACGCTCGGCATCTGGCGGCTGGTCGAGGGCGAACTGCGGGTCTCCCCGATCGTCGCCCGGCGACGCGAACTGTTCTACTGGACCGCCATTCTATTCTCGAACAGCCTCGGCACGGCATTCGGCGATTTTCTGAGCGACAGCCTCGGCCTCGGGTATATCAGTGGCGCCGCGCTCACCGCCGCCATCATCGGCGTCGTGGTCGCGTTGCATTACACCACCCGTATCAACGGCGTCGCCCTATTCTGGGTGGCCTTCGTCTTCACGCGGCCGTTCGGCGCCACGTTCGGCGATTTCCTCACCAAACCGACGGCCTCCGGCGGGCTGCATTTCAGCACACTCACGGCATCGGCCGTCGCCGTCATGCTAATGGTCATCATCATCGCGGCGACCGGACGTGGCGACGCGCGCCGGGCCCAACGCCACTTACGCGCCAGGTCCTCCTAAAAGCTGTTGCCGTTTCATACAAGGCATGCTTCCGAGCGATCCACGTACCCCGATATCCGGGCGAAGGCGAGTCAGACGATGACGATACTCTCGCCGTCTGGCGCTGCACCAAACGCTACCCGCTGAAGTTCCTGAAGATCGGCTAGCACCAGCGTAGCCCCGACAATAAAAAAACCGCAGCGCCTTCCGGCGGTGCGGCTTTAAGTGCCTCTGAATAAAAGGCTTATTTGGTGGGCCGTGCTGGTCTCGAACCAGCGACCAATAGATTAAAAGTCTACTGCTCTACCAACTGAGCTAACGGCCCTTTACAGAGCGCGCATGATACCGGAAAACGCCGGGATTGCCACCCCAGGGAACCGGCCTACGGCATGTTCGGCTGGTAGCGCGTCGGGTCCGGCACGCCGGCGGCTTCGAAGCCGGCCCGGCGCAAACGGCAGGCATCGCAGACGCCACAGGCACGGGCGTCGTCGTCGGCTTGGTAGCAGGTGACGGTCCGACCGTAGTCGACGTCGAGCGCGGTCCCGCGTTGAATAATTTCGGCTTTAGTCTGGTGCATCAACGGCGTGCGGATGACGATCGGATGCCCTTCGATACCAACCTTGGTCGCCAGCGCCGCCATCCGCTCGAAAGCTTCGATGAATTCCGGCCGGCAGTCCGGATAACCGGAATAGTCGACGGCGTTGACGCCGATATAAATCGCTTCGGCGCCGAGCACTTCGGCCCAACCGAGCGCGACCGAGAGGAAGAGCGTATTGCGTGCCGGCACGTAGGTCGCGGGGATACCTTCGGTCGGAGTCTCAGGGACGTCGATGCGGTCATCGGTGAGCGCGGAACCGCCCATGCCGTCGAAATCGATGCGCACGATCTTGTGCTCGGCCACGCCCGCCGAGGTGGCGATACGCTGGGCGGCGCTCAGTTCCGCGGTGTGGCGCTGGCCGTAATCGAAGCTGAGCGCGTAGCAGCGGTAGCCGGCCGCGGCCGCTTCCGCCAGACAGGTCGTGGAGTCGAGACCGCCGGACAGCAATACGACGGCCGAAGGCTTGGCGGAAGCAGACATCGATTATTTCCAGGCTATTATCAAATATCTTTCGACCGCGCGGTATGAAACCGCGCGGTCGACCAAATGGGAGAGCTAACGCCTCTCCCCTTTGGAAACCCCATCGCCAAGGTGCCCGCGGCAAGCCGCGGGGTATTAGTGAATTGATTTGGCACTAAAAATCAATGGCCGGGGGCATCACCCCAAAGTTGCTTGTGCAGTTGCAGCTGAAAGCGTACCAACAGTCGGTCGGCGACAATCCAGTCCGCGAGGTCGCGGGCGGTGATCTGGCCGTGGCTTGGCGAGAACCAGACGATACAGCCGCTCGGCAGCGTGATTTCCGCCAGCCGCCGCTTGGACCACTCATAGTCTTCGCGCGAACAGATCACGAACTTGAGCTGGTCGTGGTCGGTCAGCACTTCGATGTTGTCCCAGCGGTTGCGCGCGGCCTCGCCCGAATCGGGCGTCTTGATGTCGACGACGCGGGACGCGCGCGCATCGATCGGACGAATATCCAGCGCGCCCGCGGTTTCTACCGACACCTCGTAGCCGGCGTCACAGAGCCGACACACGAGCGGCGCGACATTGGGCTGAGCCAGGGGCTCGCCGCCGGTCACGCAGACATCGCGCGCCGCGAACGCTTCGACGCGTGCGAGGATGGCGTCGAGCCGGGTCCATTCACCGCCGTGGAACGCATAGGCCGTGTCGCAGTAATGACAGCGCAGTGGGCAGCCGGTCAGGCGCACGAAGGTGCAGACCCGTCCCGCCGCCTTGGCCTCGCCCTGCAACGAGCAGAATATCTCGGTAACGCGCAGCGCGTCTTCGCGTTGGGCCCAGCGGCTTTTACGTACGCCGTCGTGGCGCAAACCGTCGGCCTTGACATCGAGCAGATCCGACACGGGCGGAGCCGACGTCAGCCGCTACCCAGCGACTGTAATTTTTGCCTCGCCAGGCCGGCGGAATCGCTGTTCGGATACTGATCGACCACGCGCTGCAGCGTCGATTTAGCGTTGTCGATCTGGCCCCGCGTCGCCTGAATCAAGCCGATCTTGTACAGCGAGGCCGGCACCTTGGGCGAGTTCTTGAACTTGTTGACAACGGCATCGAACGCCTCTTCGGCGTCGTTCGCCTGTTGCTGGACATAATAAGCCTCACCGAGCCAGTACCACGCATTGTCGGTGAGGCTCGTGTCCGGATACCGGGCAACAAATTGTTTGAACGCGCCGATCGCGGCGTCGTACTGGCCGTTCTTGAGCTTGTTGAAACCGTTCATGTAAGCGGACTGCGCGGCGGAATCGGGACCAATGGCGCCGCCGTAGCCCCCCGCCTGATTGGGGCTGGTGGCGGCGCCATTGGCACCGCCGCCGTTCTCGAGCCTACTCAGTCGCTTGTCGAGGTTTTGGTACAGATCGCGTTGGCCTTGCTCGTTCTGCCTGAGCTTGTACTGCAGCGTATCGACCTGACCGTTGAGCTCGCGCACCTGCTGCTGAAGCCGCTGAATCTGCTGATATAGCATGAACAGATTCGGGCCGTTGTTCTGGGCCAACCGCAATGGCGGACCGTCGCCGGTGCCGGCCATCGCCGGCTTGACCGCAAGCCCGGTCGCGCCGAGCGCGACCGTGGCTGCCAGCGTGGTGGTGATCAACGCGTTCTGCATGATCCGCCTCTAGCGATTAGTGGTTTGTGTAGATGAAATCCACGCGACGATTCTTGGCATAAGCCGCCTCGGTGTGACCGAGCTCGGCCGGGCGTTCTTCGCCGTAGGAGATCGTGGTGATCTGGCCGGCGTTCGCGCCCGAGAGCACAAGCGCCTGCTTGACCGAATCGGCACGCCGCTCGCCCAGTGCGACGTTGTATTCACGCGTGCCGCGTTCGTCGGTGTTGCCTTCCAAACGCAGATGCACGCCCCGATGATTGGCTAGATACTGCGCATGCGCCTGAATGGCTTGGGAGTACCGCGACGGAATCGAACTGCTGTCGAGCGGGAAATAGATGGTACGGGTCGACAGCGGGTTGCTCGGGTCGGTGAACATGTGACGATCGCCGGCTGGGACGCCTTCCAAACCGCGCACATCGATATTACGGCGGGAGCCCATGCCCGCGGCTTGGCCATTGCCGCCCTGCATGCCCGCTTGCGGCATGCTGCCGTTGCCGCGGATGTTCTTGTTGCCACCGCACGCGGTGACCGCAATCGCCGTGGCCAGCAGAACCATGACCAGCATCAGCCGGCGCGCGAATTGAAAATCGGTGTGACGCATTACTCGAACGCTCCTTGTTTTTTCTGTTTACCAACCGCCGGCCTCTTTCTGTGCGCCCGGCGTATTGACTCGTGGATCAGTAGCCCAGCGGCCCCCAGGCGGGTTCCCGGACTTCGCCGGCCTGAGAAAGGGTGGATTTGGCTTCACCGTCGATCGACACGGTTGCCAATGAATTGCTCCCGCCCTGCTTGGCGTAGAGGATGACCTGCCCGTTCGGTGCAAAGGCCGGACTGTCGTCCATCGGGCCGTCGCTCACGATACGGACATTATTGTTCGACAGGTCCATGATCGCAATGCGGAAGCCGTTGGCACTCTTCTGCACCATCGCCAGCGACTCGCCATCCGGCGAAAAGTCAGCCCGTCGATTGCTCTGGCCGTCGTAAGTCAGACGCTGGACTTGGCCACCCTGACTGCTCATTTCGTAAATCTGAGGCTGACCGCCGCGATCCGAAGTGAAGGCGATATGGCTGCCGTCGGGCGACCACGCGGCCGCGGTGTCGATCGAGCCGCTGTGGGTGAGCTGCCGCATTTGTCCGCTCGCCAGGTTGTAGACGAAGATGTTGCTGTCGCCATTGGTGGATTTGGTTAGCGCGATCCGGTTACCGTCGGGCGAAAAAGCCGGCGCGCCGTTGACGCCCGGGCCCGAGACGATTGTGCGCACGTTGCCCGTGGCCAGATCCTGCACCCGGATACTGCTGATGCCCTTGTAGACGTTGAAGGCGACATACGCGAGCTTGCTGCCGTCGGGCGACCAGGACGGCGACATGATCGGGTCCTGCGAGGAATAGACCGTTGCCGGGTGGCTGCCGTCGTACTCGGACACCACGAGCCGGAATTTCCGGTTCTCCAGCGAATTACCGGTGACCGTCACGTATGCGATACGAGACAGGAAATAGCCTTTCTTGCCGATGAAACGCTGATAGATCAGGTTGGCGACCATATGGCCGGCTTGGCGTAGCTGATTTGGGCCCGCGTTGAGTTGATAGCTCGCCACCGGCCGGCCTTGGGCCACGTCGAGCAGATTGAACGTAATCTTGTAGCCGCCCTGGCCATTGGGCGTGGCCGAGCCAACGACCAGATTGCTTACATTCTGGGTCCGCCAGTTGTTGTAGTTGACCCGCTCGGGCGAGCTCGGCCGGGCCAGCATATTGCTGCGCGGAAAGACCTCGAACAGACCGGTGGACGCCAAATCCCGGCTGGCGATTTGGGCTACGTCGACCGGCAACTGCCCTTGGCTGGAGCCGAACGGGGAGATCGCGATCGGAATCGCGCTGTTCGAGCTCTGGGTGATGTTCACCTGCAAGGCGGCCTGAGCCGGCGATACCGCGAGGGTCATCAGGCATAGGGCCGCGAAGCCGACGGCGAACGAGCGAAGATTGTTGTACATCATTGGTCCGGCTTGAAGATGAATTCAATTTCCGATTGAAACAGATTGTCCGACGGCGGCGTAGGCAGCGGATCGGATTTGCGAATCGCCTGTACGACCGAGCGGTCGACCGCCGGGCTACCGCAGGACCCAAGCAACTGCACGTTGGTGATCTGGCCGCCGGGCAACTGCGTGACTTTGACCTTACAGGAAATATTAGCGACGCCGGGTGGGCGAATCCAGTTACCCTCGACCTTATCCTTGATAGCCTGAACATAGCGCGCCAACGCCTGTTGATTGACCGCATTCTGACGACCGGCGGCTTCCTTGGCCAGCATCTTGTTTAGAGCGGACTTCGCTGCTGCTTCTCGTGCTTTCTTCGCCGCGGCCGCCTTCTTCGCCGCTTCTTCGGCTGCTTTTCTCTTGGCTTCGGCCTTCCTTTTCGCCTCGGCCTCGGCGCGCGCCTTTTGCTCCGCGGCCTTCTTTTTGGCCTCGGCTTCTTGTCTGGCTTTCTCCTCGGCGGCTTTCTGTCTTGCCTTCTCCGCCGCTTCCCGCTTCGCCTTCTCCTCGGCGGCCTTCTTGGCCGCGGCCTCTTTCTGTGCCTTCTCCCGAGCCGCTTTCTGTTCGGCTTCCTTTTGCGCCTTCTCTCGCGCGGCCTTTTGCTCGGCTTCCTTCCGCGCCTTCTCTTGCGCCGCTTTCTTCTGCGCCGCCTGCTTCGCAGCCTGCTTCGCAGCCTGTTCCTGTGCGGCCTTCTTCTCCGCCTTTTGCTTAGCTTTCTTTCGGGCTGCGGCAGCCGCTGCGGCCTTTTCGGCCTGCGCTTTTTGTTCGGCCTTCTTCTCAGCCTGCCGGTCCGGTTTTTGTTCCGGCTTCGGCTTGGGTTGCGGCGCCTCCTGCTGATCGGCCGGCGGATTCGACCGCTCCGGCTGATCGGCGGTGTTCACCACGGAGGCCTCGACGATCGAAAGGCCCCGGTCGCCTTTCGAGGCCGAGCTATGGACGAACTGGATACCGAATATCAGGAATGCAGCTAGCAGCGCATGCAACACGACGGCAAAAAGCACCGCGCGCCAGTGTTCCCCTATCTTGCCAAGCAGATCGAACACCTAACCGCCGCCGCCATCGGATTTGGATTGGGATTTATCGACGTTATCCGTGATCAGTCCGACATGTTCGGCGCCGGCCTGCTGCAACAGCACCATGCCGCGCACGACATTGCCATACGCGCTGGCGCCGTCGCCGCGCACGGCCACCGGTGCATCCGGGCGCTCGTTGAGCACTTTGGAAACCGTCTGTTCGATCTGATCCGGCGACATCGGCTGGTCCGGCGACGGGCCAACATTGAGCGACATATCGCCATTGGCGGTCACGGTGAGCACGATCGGGTGATCGTCCTTCATGTCCAGCACCTTGGCCGGCGCCTGGGGCAGGTTGACCTCGACCCCGGAGGTCAGCAACGGCGCGGTTATCATGAAGATGATCAACAGTACCAGCATCACGTCGATATACGGAACGACGTTGATCTCGGCGGTCAGACGGCGTTTTTTACGCGATCTCATGATCGATGAAACCTCGGCTATGCCCGGGCGTTATAGTTCGGGCGCGGTGCGCACCGGCTCGGTTTTTTCCGGCTTCTTCGCGGCGCGCTCGCGCGCGATCGGGTTGGCGGCGTTTACCCCGCGCTCCACGATACCCGCCATTTCTTCCATGAACGTGTCGAAGCGGTTCTCGATGAACTCGAGCCGATTGCTGAAGAAGTTATAGGCCACCACGGCCGGAATGGCGGCGAACAGGCCCATGGCCGTCGCGACCAGCGCCTCGGCGATACCCGGCGCGACCATCGCCAAGCTGGCCTGTTGCACATTGCCCAGCCCGATGAATGCGCTCATGATGCCCCAGACCGTGCCGAACAGGCCGACATAGGGGCTGATCGAGCCGACCGTGGCCAAAAACGCGAGCCCGGACTCCAGGCGCTCCATTTCGCGTGACAGCGCGACCCGCATCGCCCGCTGTACCGAAGGCACGATCTCGGCGCTGATCGCATCGCCCTGATTGCGCTGGCGCTTCAATTCCTCGTAGCCGGCCTTGAACAGCGCCGGCATGCCCTCGGGGTGATCGTCGTGACGATGGACTTCTTCGTAGATGTCCTTGACGTTACCACCCGACCAGAAACGGTCCTCGAACCACTCCATCTCGGCGACCGTGCTCTTCATCAGCCGCCGCTTGGCGAAAATGACGACCCAAGAAGCGATGGAAGCGAGCAGCAGAATCACCAGCACGGCTTTCACCAGCGCGCTCGCCTGCATGATGAGACTGACAAGGCTCATGTCGGTCGCGACGTTCATCTGAACTCCTTCGAAAGCGCTTCGGGCAACCGGCACGGCCGGAAGTCGGCGACTTTTACACACGCCACCGTGAATTGCCCCTGAATTAAGGATCTGCCGTCACGCGTGATCTCCTGTTCGAAGACAACGCGTACCGGCGTGCGTTCCGCGATGGCGGCGGTGACCGCCAGCCGGTCGTCCAGACGCGCCGGACGACGAAAATGAATCGACAAGTCGGCCAGCGTGAACGCCACGCCGTGACGCTCGGCCATTTCACGATGCCCCAGTCCCCGCGAGTCGAGCCACTCGGTCCGGGCGCGCTCGAAATAACGGAGATAGTTGGCATGATAGACCACGCCCGTGGCATCCGTGTCCTCGTAGTAGACGCGGATATCGATGGCGAACGCGGCGGCCTCAGCCATCGAAGTCGAACAGGTCCTGCCCGGCCTGAGAGCCGGTTTCGGGTACCGGCAGCCCATAGTGACGATAGGTCGCCGCGGTGGCCAGCCGGCCGCGCGGCGTGCGCATCATGAAACCCTGCTGGATGAGATAGGGCTCGATCACGTCTTCGATGGTCTCGCGGGCCTCGCCGATCGCGGCGGCCAGACTTTCCACGCCGACCGGGCCACCCTCGAACTTCTCGATCAGCGCGCTCAACAGCTTGCGGTCCATGACATCGAAACCGTTGTCGTCCACGCGCAGCAGGTTCATGGCATCGGCGGCGGCCGGCCCATCGATCCGGCCGTTGCCGCGCACCTCGGCATAGTCGCGCACGCGGCGCAGCAACCGGTTGGCCACCCGCGGTGTGCCACGCGCGCGCCGCGCGATCTCGTTGGCCCCGGCGGGCTCGATCGCGATGTCCAAAATGCCGGCCGAGCGGGTCACGATAAAGGCGAGATCGGCCTGCGAATAGAATTCCAGACGCTGCACGATGCCGAAGCGGTCGCGCAGCGGCGATGTCAACGCGCCGGCGCGGGTGGTCGCGCCAACCAGTGTGAACGGCGACAGATCGAGTTTGATCGAGCGGGCCGCCGGCCCTTCGCCGATCACGATATCGATCTGGTAGTCCTCGAGCGCCGGATAGAGCACTTCCTCGACCACCGGCGACAGGCGGTGAATCTCGTCGATAAACAGCACGTCGTTGCGTTCGAGATTGGTGAGAAGCGCGGCCAGATCGCCCGGGCGCTCCAGCACCGGCCCCGAAGTCTGGCGAAAGCCGACACCCATTTCGTTGGCGATGACGTGGGCGAGCGTGGTTTTACCAAGCCCCGGCGGGCCGAAGATCAGCACGTGATCCAGCGCCTCGGCGCGCGCTCTGGCCGCCGAGACGAAGATGTCCAGCTGTTCACTGACCTCAGGCTGGCCGATGTATTCGGCCAGTCCGGTCGGCCGCAGGGCGCGATCGAAGCGGCTGTCTTCCGGGCGCTCGGCGGAGCCGATCAGCCGCTGTTCGTTATCGTCGAACTCGGGCTGCATGTCAGCGCACCGCCCGCTTGAGCGCTTCGCGGATCAGCGCTTCGCTATCCAGCGATTCGGTATCGATCCCGCGCAGCAGCCGATCGGCTTCGGCCGGCTTATAGCCGAGCGCGATCAGCGCGTGCCGCGCATCGGCGCGCGCTCCGCTGCCGTCCGGTTCAAGGCCGGCCTGCGCCGGCGCGCCATTCAGGCCCGGGGCGATATCAGTGCCGGACAGCTTGTCGCGCATTTCGACCAGCAGGCGGGCCGCCGTCTTCTTGCCGACCCCGGGCAGGCCGGTCAGCCGCGCGGCATCGTCGGCCTCGATCGTGGCCACGAAGTCGGCCACGCTCATGCCGGACAGCACGGTCAGAGCGAGCTTGGCGCCGACGCCCGATACTTTGATCAACTCGCGGAACAACCTGCGCTCGGCGTCTTCGGCGAAACCGTAGAGCAGAATCGCGTCTTCACGCACCACCATCTGGGTCAGCAGCGTGACTTCGCCGGCCTGTTGCGACAAGGCGAAAAACGTCGACATCGGCGCATCGACTTCATAGCCGACGCCGCCGACATCGATTACGAGCCGAGGCGGCTGCTTCTCGACGATTCGCCCGCGCAGACGCCCGATCATGCGCTGCCCGCTCTTGCCGCCCGCATGCGGCTGCCGGTATGCGCGTGGTGTGCGTGACACAGCGCCACGGCCGCCGCGTCGGCGGCGTCGGCCTGTAGCGGACCGGTCGCGCCGAGCAGCATCGCGATCATGTGCTGAATCTGTTTTTTGTCCGCATGCCCGCGTCCAACGATAGCCTGCTTGATCTGGGTCGGCGTGTATTCGGCCACCGGTAGGCCGGCCGATGCACCGGCACAAATCGCCGCGCCGCGCGCCTGGCCGAGCTTGAGCGCGCTGGCGCCGTTGCGGGCAACGAATACGTTCTCGATCGCCATTTGATCCGGGCCGTATTCGCGAATCACTTCGGACAGCCGGTCGAAGATCAAACCGAGCCGGGTCGGAAAGTCCGTCCGCGGTAGACGGATGCAGTCGATCATGCGGGCGCGTGGCGAGGCCCCGCCGTCGATCACCGCATAACCGGTGATCGTCGATCCGGGGTCGATGCCGATGATTCTCGGCGTCGCGGCGGGCGGGGCAGCGGCCATGCGCTACGCCACCGCGTCCGACAGCGAAGCCACGTCGAATTCGACGTTGGTGTAGACATTCTGAACGTCGTCGATGTCTTCCAGCGCATCGATCAGTTTCAGGCAGGTCTGGGCCGCTTCACCGGTCAGCTCGACCGTGGTCGACGGGCGCATGGTGACATCGGCCTCCGCCGGCACGATACCGGCGGCTTCGACCGCCTTGCGCACCTGAGTGTAGTCGTCCGGGGCGGTCAGCACTTCGAACGCGCCGTCCTCGTATTCCACGAGATCCTCGGCGCCGGCTTCCAGCGCCGGGCCCAGCACGTCCTCGTCGCTGATATCGGGCGAGAATGTCAGCACCCCCTTACGATCGAACAAATAGGCGACCGAGCCGTCGGCGCCCATGTTGCCGCCGTTACGGCTAAAGGCGTAACGGATTTCGGAAACGGTGCGATTGCGGTTGTCGGTCAGGCAATCGACCATGATCGCCGCGCCTTGCGGACCGTAACCTTCGTAGCGTACTTCTTCGTAGTTGTCGCTGCCGGATTCACCGGCGCCGCGCTTGGCCGCACGCTCGATATTGTCCTTGGGCATGTTGGCGGCCAGCGCCTTGTCCCAGACCAGCCGCAGCCGCGGGTTGTCGTTGGGGTCGGACCCGCCCATACGAGCCGCCACGGTGATTTCCCGAATCAGCCGCGTGAATATCTTGGCGCGCTTCTTGTCCTGGGCCTTTTTTCGATGCTGGATGTTCGCCCATTTGCTGTGCCCTGCCATAAACGCCTCGTCTGAATACGCTCGGCGAGCATTTTAACAGGCAGAGCGCGAGCGCAGCGCCCTCGATCGCACATCTGCAATCCGATTTGGATGCCGAGCCCGGCCGCCCGGACACTTGGGCGGTCGGCTCGCTTGATCCACTACTTTTTTTTCTTGCGCGGCGGCGGGAAATGAATGGGCCGGCCGTCCACCGCGAGCGCGGCTTCGTGCACCGTTTCGCCGAGCGTCGGGTGGCCGTGGATGATGCGCGCGATATCCTCGCTGGAAGCTTTGTACTCCATCGCCACGACCATCTCCTGCACCAGTTCGGAAACATACGGCCCGATCATGTGCACGCCGAGAATTTCGTCGGTTTTGGCATCGGCGATCATCTTTATGAAGCCGCCCTGCTGCGCCAGCGCCTTGGCACGACCGTTGGCGGCGAACGGGATCTGGCCCACGCGGTAGTCGATGCCGGCGGATTTCACCTGAGCCTCGCTCTTGCCGACCCAGGCCAGCTCCGGCTGGGTATAGACCACCGACGGAATCACATCGTAGTTCACGTGCGGTTTTTGGCCGGCGAGAATCTCGGCGACGGCGGCACCCTCTTCCATGCCCTTGTGCGCCAGCAAGGGATTGCCGACCACATCGCCGACCGCGTACACACCCGGCAAGCTGGTACGGAACGAGTCGTCGGTATCGACGAAACCCTTGTCGTCGAGTTCGACGCGGGCGCCCTTGGCGCACAGGTTGGCCGTATTCGGACGCCGACCGACCGCGACGATCAGGCGATCGTAGGTCTCGCTCTTGGACTCGTCGCCCTGCGTGTATTCCACCCGCACCGATTTCTTGTTGCTCTTGGCCGATGTGACACGGGCGCCGAGCTGAATATCCAGCCCCTGCTTTTTGAATGTCTTGAGCGCTTCCTTGGCGACGTCGCGATCAGCGATCGGCATGAATTCCTCGACCGCTTCCAGCAACGTAACCTCCGCGCCAAGACGCGACCACACGCTACCGAGCTCCACGCCGATATAACCGGCGCCGATTACACCGATCTTGTTCGGCACCTCGTCGAATTCCAGCGCGCCCCAGGAGTCGACGATCCGTTCGCCGTCGAACGGCGCGATGTCGAGCTCGACCGGAACCGAACCCGACGCGATGACGATATGCTCGGCGGTGACGGTCTGCTCGTCGCCCTCGTGGCTGGTGTATTTCACTTCGCCGGAATCCACCACCTGGCCGTTGCCGGCCATGGATTCCACGCCGTTGGCCTTGAACAGACCGGCGATGCCGCCGGTGAGTTCGTTGACCACGCCGGCCTTGCGCTTTTGCATCTGCGCGATATCCATCTCGACATCGCCGAGCTTGAGACCGTGGGCGGCGAATTCGTGCTGCGCGCGGTGGTAGAGCTCGCTGGATTCCAGCAGCGCCTTGGACGGGATGCAACCGGCATTGAGACAGGTGCCGCCAAGTGACGGCTTGTCGTCGAGGTTGAGCCACTGGTCGATGCAGACAACCTTCATGCCGAGCTGCGCGGCACGGATCGCGGCCACGTAACCGGCCGGCCCCGCGCCGATCACCACGACATCGTATTGCTTGCTCATGCTTGTCCTTGATTGATTTCTTGAAAGAGGCGCGATCGCGTCAGACCTGGAGCAACAGCCGGGCCGGGTCCTCGAGCAGTTCCTTGATCGTGCGCAGGAACAGCACCGCATCGCGGCCGTCGATCAGGCGATGGTCATAGGATACGGCCAGCATCATCATGGGCCGGATCACGATTTCGCCGTCCCGCACCACCGGCTTGTCGTTGGTGGCGTGCATGCCCAGGATCGCCGCCTGCGGCGGGTTGATGATCGGCGTCGACAGCAGCGAACCGAACACGCCGCCGTTGGTGATCGTGAACGTGCCGCCGGTCATCTCGTCCATCGTGACCTTGCCTTCCTGCGCGCGCTTGCCGAAGTCGCGGATCTTGGACTCGACCTGAGCATACGACTGCTGATCGGCATCGCGCAGCACCGGCACCAGCAGGCCGCGCGGCGAGGAGACGGCCACGCCGATGTCGTAAAAGCCGTGGTAGACGATGTCGCCCTGGTCGATCGAGGCGTTGACGATCGGGTAGCGCTTGAGCGCTTCGACCGCCGCCTTGACGAAGAACGACATAAAGCCGAGACGGACATCGTGGTCCTTCTCGAACTTCTCTTTGTACTGGGCGCGCAGGTCCATCACCGCCTTCATGTCCACCTCGTTGAAGGTGGTCAGCATGGCGGTGTTCTGCGAGGCGTCGAGCAGGCGCTCGGCGATCCGCTGCCGGATCCGGGTCATCGGCACGCGCTGCTCGACGCGCTCCGGCGATACTTCGCCCAGCGCCTGGCGGTCGGCCTGCTCGGTGGCCGGCGCCTCGGCGGCGGCGGTATCGCGGCTGCTGCTTGCCTGGGTTTGGCCGCGGCCCGAGGATTTATTATCGCTACTCTTTCGGTCGATGGCCTGCTGCACGTCGGCCTTGGTGATACGGCCGTCCTTGCCGGTACCCTGCACATCGCGCGCGGCGATGTCGTGCTCGTCCATGAGCTTGCCGGCGGCCGGGCTGGCCACGGTATCGTCGCCGCCGGATTCCCCGCCATCGTCGTCCGATTCGTCGTTGTCCGAGTCGTCGTCCGATGGGGTATCGCCGGCGGCGGATTCGCTCTTGCCCGCAGGCTCTTCATCGTCGGAGTCGTCGTCGCTCCCGGAATCGCCGGCTTCGCCTTCTTCGATGACCGCCAGCACGTCGCCGGCCTGAACCGTATCGCCGGCTTCGACCTTGATTTCGGCAAGTCTGCCGGCGGCCACGGCTGGCACTTCGAGAACCACCTTGTCGGTCTCGAGATCCAGCAGGTTCTCGTCACGCTCGACCGCGTCGCCCTGCTTTTTCTGCCATTCGCCAACCGTGGCTTCACTGACCGATTCCGGCAGCTCCGGCACTTTGACTTCTGTCGCCATTACTTTTCCTGATTCGTCGTCTGTCTATGAGTATAGATCCGCATTATTTCTTGTTGCGGACACCGGATTTCTTGCCGCGCGGATCGGCCCTGACCGTGCCTTTCTCGATCAGCGGTTCGCCGCCGGCCAAGGCCGCGTCGACCACCGCTTCCTGCTGTTGCACGTGCAGCTTGTGATAACCGACAGCGGTGGTGGCCGCGCCCGGGCGGGTCGCGTACAGAAGCTCGTGGTGGTTTTCCAGCGGTACTTGCAGGCGATGCTTGATCTGATACCAGGCGCCCTGGTTCTCGGGCTCTTCCTGACACCAGACGATCTGATCGGCGTTCGGATATCGCGCCAGCGCGGCGGCGTAGTCTTGGGCCGGGAACGGATACAACTGCTCGATGCGCACCAGCGCGATATCGTCCAGTTCACGCTCATTGCGTTCCTGAACCAGGTCGTAATAAACCTTGCCGCTACAGAAGACCACCCGCTTGACTTGGTCCGCGTCCAGATCGGCCGGGTCGTCGATCACGAAATGGAAATGGCCGTCCGACAGATCCTCGAGCGTCGAGGTCGACAGACGGTGACGCAACAGGCTTTTCGGCGTCAGCACCACCAGCGGCATGCGCAGATTGCGGACCATCTGTTGGCGCAGTAGATGGAACCACTGCGCCGGCGTGGACGGCACGCAAACCAGCATATGGCGTTCCGCGCACAGCTGCAGGAAACGTTCGAGCCGCGCCGAGGAATGCTCCGGGCCCTGGCCTTCATAGCCGTGCGGCAGGAATAGGGTCAGGCCGCACATCCGGCCCCACTTGGCATGGCCGCTGGCGATGAACTGATCGATGATCACCTGGGCGCCGTTGACGAAATCGCCGAACTGGGCTTCCCAGATGGTCAGCGTCTGCGGGTCGGCCGACGCGTAGCCGTACTCGAAACCGAGTACGCCGGCTTCGGAAAGCAGGGTGTCGTTGACCTCGAAGAAGGTGCCGTCGCGCGAGCATTCGTTCAGCGGCACGAAGACATCGCCGTCTTTTTGATTGTAGAGCTTGGCGTGGCGATGAAAGAACGTGCCGCGGCCGGAATCCTGGCCGGTCAGCCGCACGTTGAAGCCGTCATCCAGCAGGCTGGCATAAGCCATATGCTCGGCAAAGCCCCAATCGATACGCGACGCGCCCGCGGCCATCTTCTGGCGATCGCCGACGATCCGCTGGACGCGCTTGTGCAGATCGAAGCCGTCCGGAAGATGGTCGTAAAGCGACGAAGAAAGCCGTTGCAAGGTTTCGATCGGCACCGAGGTATCGACGATGTGCGACCACTTGTCGAGCCGGAACCTGTCCCAGTCGACGGTGTGTTCGTTGCCGACCATGCCGAGTGTGGTACGGCTGATGTTCTTGCCCGCGTCGAGCCCGTCGCGATAGCTGTCGAACAGTTCCTGGGCATGCTCGCCGTCGATCAGGCCGATGTCCTGAAGATGTTTGGCATACAGCGCGCGCGTGGTCTGCATGCTCTTGACCTTCTGGTACATCAACGGCTGCGTCACGGCCGGCTCGTCGGCTTCGTTATGGCCCTGCCGGCGATAACAGATCATGTCGACGATGACGTCCCGGCCGAACGTCTCGCGGTAATCCATGGCCATGCGCATGACGAACACCACGGCCTCGGGATCGTCGCCGTTGACGTGGAATACCGGCGCTTCGAGCATCTTGGCGATATCGGTGCAGTACTGCGAGGTGCGCGACATCTCGCCTTGCTTGCCGGTGATCGGATCCTGCATCGTGAAACCGAGCTGGTTGTTCACGATCAGATGCACGGTGCCGCCGGTGGCGTAGCCTTTGGCCTGCGACAGCTGCAGCGTCTCCATGACGATACCCTGCCCGGCGAACGAGGCGTCGCCGTGAATCAGCACCGGCAGCACGGTTTCGCCCGCCGTATCGTGGCGGCGGATCTGACGCGCCTTGACCGACCCCTGGACCACCGGATTCACGGCCTCGAGATGCGACGGATTGAAGGCGAGCACCAAATGCACGCGCTCATCCTCGATCTCGATGTCGGTGGAAAAGCCGAGGTGATATTTCACGTCGCCGGACATGTCCAGTTCGTCGACGTCGTACTTGCCCTCGAACTCGGCGAACAGTTCGCTCGGCGCCTTGCCCAGGATGTTCACCAAGACGTTCAGACGGCCGCGGTGGGCCATGCCGAGCACGATCTCGTCGACATGGTGCCGCACGGCGGAGCGCACCAGTTCGTCTAGCGCCGGAATCACGCTGTCCGCGCCTTCCAGCGAGAAACGCTTCTGGCCGACGTATTTGGTATGCAGGTAACGCTCGATGCCCTCGGCCGCGGTGAGCTGACGCAGGATCTCGAGTTTCTCGTCGTCCTTTAAGCCGGGATGCTCGACA
This sequence comes from Salinisphaera sp., assembly GCF_035690525.1. Lineage (GTDB taxonomy): Bacteria > Pseudomonadota > Gammaproteobacteria > Nevskiales > Salinisphaeraceae > Salinisphaera. The sequence goes on along the minus strand of NZ_DASSKM010000110.1, from coordinate 4,278 downwards.
CCGGCCTCCAAACGGCGCTGAATCCAGCGCTTTTGCTCGGTCTCGGTAATATACATGTACTCGGTGCCGATCGTGCCCGTGTACACGTGCTTGCAGACATCGATGATGTCCCGCAGCTTCATTTCGTCGTCGTGGGCGTAGAGCGAACCGGTGTTGAACACCTTGTCCATATCCGCTTCGCCGAGGCCGTGATAGGCCGGATCGAGATCGGACAGTGCCGGCGGCTGGTAAAGACCCAGCGGATCGAGATTGGCGACCCGGTGCCCGCGGCTGCGATAGTGATTGATCAGCTGCAGCACGCCGGCCTGCTTTTGCGCCGCGCGCGAAGACAAGCCGGACTTCGCCGAGGCGCCCTGCCCGGCCGAGGCCTGCATGTTCACGAACGAATCGCGAATCGGGCCGTGGGCGATATCGCTGCCATGGCCGTCGCCGTTGAGGCTTTTGAAGTATTCGCGCCAACTCGGCTCGACTGACTCCGGATCGCGGAGATACTGCTCGTAATAGGCTTCGACGTAGGAGGCGTTACCGCCGAACAACGGGGAGGTGCTGATGAACTCGTCGTTCAAGTCGCTTTTCATAGAACTGGTCTGTCGCCGTTTGGGGTACCGGATACACCCCGTGTCGTTTGCCGGCGCTCTATTGCCATCATCCGGTCCGCGCCGGGCACTCATAATAACAAATTGCCGGGCCCCGGGCCGGCGCGAAGGCCGGCATGCCGGGGCCAAGCGAACCCAACGAACCTAACTTGCCTGTTTGGCGTCGGATTCTTCTTCCCAACCGGCCGTCAACTCCTTGAGATACTCTCGGAACTCGTCACCGATCTCGTCGTGTTTCAGCCCCATCTCGACGTTGGCCTTCAAATAGCCGAACTTGCTGCCACAGTCGTAGCGGGTGCCTTCGAATTCGTAGGCCAGCACCGTCTGCTCGCCCATCAACGCCTCGATCGCGTCGGTGAGCTGGATCTCGCCGCCGGCGCCCGGCTTGGTCTTGTCGATCAGCCGGAAAATGCGCGGCGTCAAGATATACCGACCGACCACCGCCAAGTTCGAGGGCGCCTCTTCGGTTTTGGGCTTCTCGACGATACCGCGGATCTCGGACAGTCCCGGGCCGATCGGTTCGGCCTCGACGATGCCGTACTTATGGGTGTCTTCCCATGGCACGCGCTGCACCGCCAGCACGCTGGTGCCGTACTCCTGGTACACGCGGTGCATCTGCGCCATGCACGGCTGGAAAGAGCCGGCGATCAGATCGTCGGCCAGAATCACCGCGAAGTCCTGGTCGCCCACCGCCGGAACCGAACAACGGATCGCATCTCCGAGGCCCAGTTGTTCCGGCTGGCGAATGTATACACAGCTGATCCCGGACGGCAGCACATCGTGTACCGCGGCCAGCAGTTCTTCCTTACCCTTGGCTTCCAGCGCGGCCTCGAGTTCGTAGTCGCGATCGAAGTGGTCCATGATCGAATTCTTGGCGTGGCTGGTGATAAACACCATTTCCTCGGCGCCGGCCGCGATCGCTTCCTTGACCGCGTACTGCACCAACGGCTTGTCCACGACCGGTAGCATTTCCTTGGCGCTGGCCTTGGTCGCCGGCAAAAACCGTGTGCCGAGCCCGGCCACCGGGAATACCGCTTTACGAATTCGCATAATGACTATCCTTTTCCAAGCTGGTCTGAGTCATTCGTCGCCGCGTCCGGCCGGCCATCGACGGCCCGGCTTCGGTCGCTGCCACCGTTTGAGATGTAGCGCACCTCGCCGGTCAGGTGATGGGTATCGCCGGCGCGGCTGGTCAGGGCAAAGTGCAAGCCGTTGTCGCCGCCCGCCTCCTTGAACAACACCGTGCTCGGCAGAAACACCGGTTTCTTGAACGCCACGGACAGCGAGTAAGCCTCCCGAGCCACGTGCGGCTGGAGTGCGGCCGCCGCGCGTGCCTTCACCCACATGCCGGTGGCGATGGCCCTCGGGAAACCGAACAGCCGCGCACTCCACGGGCTCAGATGAATCGGGTTATAGTCCCCGGCCGCCGCGGCATAGCGCCGGCCGATATCAGCCGGCACCTGCCAGGTCGCCTCTTCGTCCGGCGTAAAGCCCAACTCGGGCGGCTGCTTACTCTGACCGGACGCGCCGCCGGAGCCGCCGCTTTTGCCCCGCGACAGCATCACGCCGGTCTCTTCCCAGATCGTGTCGCCGGCAGCGTCCTTGACCTGGGTCGTCAGATCGAACTCCACGCCCTTGGCCACATCCCGATGCCCGCCGACGGACACGATCAGATCGAGCGGCTCGTCGACACGAATCGCGCGATGCTGGGTTATGTGGTTGCGGACATGAATCAGCCCGAGCAGCTTCAGCGGAAAGCGCTTGTGCGTCAGCACGGCCATATGCATGGGAAACGCCAGCGCATGCGGATAGGTCAGCGGCAACGTCTCGGCGCGGGGGAAACCGCAGACCTTGCGGTATCGCGCCAGATTCTCCGCCCTGACCTCCAGGTCGTTCAGCCGAGCGACGATAGCGGGAATGGTATCGCCCTTCGCCAGACCGGAACCGAAATTCGCGACCGCCCGAAAATAAGACGGCGCCAGCGCCGGCAGCTGCTCGAAATCGAGCCTGATCTCTCCTGACATCGGTTATCGTCTTTGGACGGTCTTTGGACGATTCAAGCTCGAAGTGTAACGCGTTGGATGCCCAATACAATGATGGATAACCCGCGACCGTTCAGCTTCGATTCGGACGGGCGGTCGCGATATCGCGATTCCGACCGAGGACGGATGCAAAACAAGCACATGCGACCCAGCCCGGAAAGAAACAGCCAACACGCTAATCTCCGGGCCGCGCGCAAACAAAAACTGCCGATTTGTCGACTCCCGTATCGGCGCGCACTGGCCTGCGATTGCTATGCTCCGAACGAATCCCCATACTCGATCTAGCGGTTGATGCAGCGGGACAAGACGATGCACTTCACGATCACGGCCTTTTGGGATAGCGAAGCCGGCGTATGGGTCGCCAGTAATGATGACCTAGGTATAGCGACTTCGGCGGAAACCGTCGAAGCACTTAGAAAGAAAATCCGGGTAATGGTCCCCGAGGCCATCGAGCTTAATGGCCTTACGCCCGAGAACGATTCTGTTCCCTACGACTTGCTTGTACGAGACAGCCAGCGCACGCCTATCGATGCGTAATGGCTAAATCCTTTTACGCCCGACCTGAAAAGGATTCTCAGGGATAACGGCTGTGCATTCGTGCGCCAAGGAAAGGGCGGTCATGAATGGTGGTAAAGCCCAATTACCGGGAAGCGCTTCGTTGTCGACGGCGCTATACCGTCCCGGCATACCGCGAATGCTGTGCTGAAACAGGCGGGGCTCGAAAAAGCGTTCTAAAGCCCGCTACTCGGCCCACAACCATATCACCCGTGCAGCCGACGCTCCGCCGTCGTGGTTTGCGTCACAGCCTGGCCGAACATCGCCGTTTCATGGTGCCCGGGGCCGGACTCGAACCGGCACGGAGCGTTGCTCCAAGGGATTTTAAGTCCCATGCGTCTACCTATTTCGCCACCCGGGCACGGCGGGAGATTCTAGCAGGGAACGGCCACTGTTTTATCCATTGCCTGATTGAATGCCGGCATGGTTCGCTATGCGGCTTCCGCGCGCATTGGCGTTGACGTGACGCACGATCGAGACCACGCGTTCCGCGCGCTCGGAACCAAATACGCCGTCCAGACCCTCGTAATGCACACCGGTGAATGGCGGCTCGTATAGCCGCTCCGGGTCAATGACGCCATTGTGGGCCAGGTTCTCGATGAGCATGTCGATAAAACGAATCTGGCGGCTGTTCAGCTTTCCGCTGCCGATAAAGTCGGCGAATGCGGCCTCCGCCGCCGCGTGGTCCAGGCCGACCAACGAGCGGATGAAAACTGTGAGCGGCGGGTCTTCGCCGAACGCGCCGGTGAAACGTTCGCGGCTTTCGACGGCGTCGGCGCCGAACACGAATTGCTCCAACTCGGCCAGATCGCTGGCGGTCAGCGGCCGGTTGCGCTTGAGCTTGGCGATGGCGACGTGGTCTTCGTTCGCGCGGATGAAGGCTTCGACCTTCTTGCGGTACTGCGCCAGATTGATGCCGGTCTGGAATTCGTCGAGGCTGACATCGACGCCTTCCCCGATTTCGTCATCGAGCGCGGAATACACCGGCTTGAAGGCTTTTTTCTCGATGAACCGGATGAGTCCGCGCAGGCGGCGGCGCACGTTCTCGATCATCGCCAATGTGATATCCGCCCAGAACTCGCCGG
>NZ_DASSKM010000109.1:0-102191 GCF_035690525.1 Salinisphaera sp. | reverse complement strand
CAGGACAAGGACGGCCTCGTGGTCACCCCGGCCACCGCCAAGAAATATCACCTCAAGACGATCGCCGACCTCAAGCCGGTTGCCGGCAAGCTCACGCTGGGTGGCCCGCCGGAGGTCAAGACGCGCTACGTGGGATTGAAGGGCCTGAAGCAGGTGTACGGCATCGAGTTCAAGAACTTCCGAGCGCTGGATGCCGGCGGCCCGCTGACTCAGAGCGCGCTGCAAAGCGGGGCGATCGATGTCGCGCGCATGTTCACCACCCAGGGCGTGATTCCCGAGCGCGGCTGGGTGCTGCTCAAGGACAACAAGAACCTGGTGCCGGCCCAGAACATTCTGCCGGTGGTGCGCAAGGCGGTGCTGACGCCGACAATTCGCAAGGCGCTCAATGACATCTCGGCGCAGTTGACGACCGAGGATCTGCAGCGCATGAACCAGCGGGTGAGCGTGAAGCACGACGACCCGGAGATAATCGCCCGGGACTGGGTGAAGCAGCACCACCTCGGCAAGTAGCGGCAATCCGTGTCGGTCGGGTTAGCCTTCGGGCGCTACGTTTCGCGTCGGCCCCAGCCGCCGCCGCCCGGGGTGCGCACCGATACGATATCGCCCGGCTCGAGTTCCCGGCTGGCCTTGGCCGGCAGGATCTCGTCGTTTAGACGATTTTCGCCGGGCGTGCCGTCATCGCCGCCGTTGCGGCCGCGCGGGCCGTGGCGGCGGCGATCGCTGATCAGCGAGAGCGTGGCCGGGGCGAGCACCTCGATGTCGCGATAAAAACCGTCGCCGCCGCGGTGCTGGCCGTCGCCGCCGGTTTCATAGGCCAGTTCGTAGCGCACGACGCGCATCGGGTATTCGAGCTCAAACGCCTCGATCGGCGTGTTGAGGGTGTTGGTCATGCCGACATGGCGGCCGGAGGTACCGGGCCCGACGCGGGACGCGCCCTGACCGCCGCCGAGCGTCTCGTAATAACTCCAGTCGGCGCCGCCGATGATGAGATTGTTCATCGTGCCCTGGCCGCCGGCGACGACCTCGGTCGCTTGGCCGAGGGCGAGCAGTACGGTATCGGTCAGGCGCTGGCTGGTCTCGACGTTGCCGGCGACCACCGCCGACGGCCGCTGGGCATTGACGAACGAGCCCTGCCGCGCGTGCAGAGAAATCGGGGCGTATGCGCCGGCGTTGCCTGGCACGTCCGCCGGCAGCAGGGTGCGCAGGGCAAAATAGCAGGCCGCGCGGGTGACCGTGAGCGGGCAGTTCACGTTGCCGGCCACCGCGTCCGCGGTGCCGGTGAAATCGACGTGCAGTTGGTCGCCGTCGACGGTTACGGCGACCGAGATCGGGATGTCGTCGGTGGTCACGCCGTCGCCTTCGATCTCGGATTCGGCGCGATAGACGCCGTCGGGCAGGTCGGCGATCACGCGCCGCGTCCAACGCTCGGTGTAAGTGAGCACGCCGGTAAAGGCGGCGAGTAGCGTGTCGCGCCCGCGCTGCTCGGCCAGTTCGGCGAGACGTAAGGACGCCCGGCGATTGGCGGCGAGCTGGGCTCGCAGATCGCCGCGGCGCACATCCGGTGTGCGCACATTGGCGAGTAGGATCGATAGGATTTCGTCGTTGTCCCGGCCGGCCGCGACCAGCCGTACCGGCGGAATGACCAGGCCTTCCTGATAGATCTCGCGCGAGTCGGCCGGCATCGAGCCGGGGCGCATGCCGCCGATATCCGAATGGTGGGCGCGGGTGACGGCGTAGGCGACGATTTCTTTATCGTGGGCGTCGTCGTCGGCCAGCGTGATCGGCGAGACCAGCGTGATATCCGGCAGATGATTGCCGCCGGCGAACGGGTCGTTGAGCATGAACACGTCGCCGGGCACGGGCCCGCGTTCGATCACGGCGGCCACCGAATCCTGCATCGCGCCGAGATGTACCGGGATATGCTCGGCCTGGCAGATCATGCGGCCGGCGGCATCGGTGAGCGCGGCCGAGCAGTCGCGGCGCTCCTTGATGTTCGAGGAATAGGCGCCGCGGATCAGCACCGCACCCATTTCCTCGGCGATGCCGGCCAGTGCGCGGGCCATAATCGACAGGGTGATCGCATCCAGGGTCTGCGGCGAGTCGCTCATCATATGGCCTCCAGAATCAGCGTGCCGACGGCATCGATCGCCCCGTGCCAGCCGGGCCGCACCACGCAGGTGGTCTCCGCGAACTCGACAATCGCCGGGCCGTCGATACGGCTGCCGCGGCCGAGCCGGGCCCGGTCGTAGACCGGGATATCGCGCCATTCGTCGTCGACGAGTACGGCTCTCGTGACCGGTTCGGGCGCGGCTTCCGGCGCGTCTTCGGTCAGTTCCGGTTTGTCGACAATCACGCGCGCGGTGATGCGCAGATTGACCAGTTCGATCGGGTCCTCACGCATGGCGTAGCCATAACGAGTTTCGTGGGCCGTGTGGAAACGCTCGGCAAGTTCGTCCCAATCGTCTGCCCAGCCATCCACAACCACGCCCAATTCAAAGGACTGGCCGCGATAACGCAGATCGGCCGTTCGCTCAATCTCCGGCGAGTTCAGATCGGCGCGCACCTCGGTGATCATTTCGTCATAGAGCGCGTCGATGGCGTCGCGCTCGGCGCTGTCCAGGCGTGTGAGCACGGGCCGCGTGAAGTCGCGGCGCAGGTCGGAAACGGCGAGCCCCAGCGCGCTCAATACACCCGAGGCGCGCGGCACCAGGATCTTGGTCATGCCGAGCTGCTCGGCCAGCGCGCAGGCGTGTAACGGGCCGGCGCCGCCGTAGGCCATGAGGGCGTTGTCCCGCGGATCCACGCCGCGGGCCACGCTGATCACGCGCAGGGCGTTGGCCATTTCGGTGTTGGCGACATCGATGATGCCGCGCGCGGTCGCCTCGACATCCAGCGACAGCGTGTCGCCGAGTCGTTCGAGCGCTTGGCCCGCCAGTTCGCGCGCGATGACGACCCGGCCGCCGAGTTCGGTTTGATCGGCGATATGGCCCATGAACACGTTGGCGTCGGTGACGGTCGCATCCTCGCCGCCGAGGCCGTACGCGGCCGGGCCCGGCTCGGCGCCGGCCGAGGCCGGGCCGACGCGTAGGGCGCCGCCGGCGTCGGCCCAGGCGATCGAGCCGCCGCCCGCGCTGACCGTATGCACGTTGATCATCGGCAGCTTGATCGGCACGCCGGCGACCACGCTGTCGGTGGTGGTCGACGCCTGGCCGTTCGCGATCGGAGCCACATCGGTGCTGGTGCCGCCCATGTCGAAGGTTAGGATGTCCGCCACGCCCGACAGCGCGCCCAGCCAGGCCGCGCCGACCACGCCGCCGGCCGGCCCGGAAAGCACGCATTGCGCGGCATTGGCGGCCGCGCTCGCGATATCGATCACCCCGCCGGAGGATTGCATCACGGTCGGCTCCGGCAGGCCGGCGGATGCCAGATGCCCGGCCAAGCTGTCGAGATAACGCCCCAGCCTAGGGGAGAGATAGGCATTGGCGGATGTGGTGGCGAAACGTTCGTATTCGCGGAATTCGGGCAGCACCGCGGACGAGCGCGAGATATGCAGATCGGGCAGGGCGGCCGCCACGCGCTCGGCAACCGCGATCTCGTGCTCGGGATATTCGAACGAAAACAACAGACAGATCGCCACGGCCTCGATATCGCCGGCCGCGCGAATCGCCTCGATCGCGGCGTCCACGCTGGCCATGTCGAGCGCTTTGATTTCGCCATCGCGGCCCATGCGCTCGCGTACCGTGAAGCGATGTTCGCGCGAGACCAGCGGCTCGGGTGGGCGCTGCGTCAGGTCGTAGAGCGCCGGCCGGTTCTGACGGCCGATCTCCACGAGATCGCGAAAGCCCTCGGTGGTGATCAGCGCCACTTTGGCGCCGTCGCGCTCGAGCAGCGCATTGGTGGCCACGGTCATGCCGTGGGCGAGCGCGGCGATACCGTCGGCGGCCAGCCCGCTGGCCTCGATCGCATCGACCACGCCTTGCGACTGGTCGGCCGGTGTCGACGGCACCTTGGCGGTGATCACGGCCCCACCGCCGATCGCCACTAAATCGGTGAACGTGCCGCCCACGTCCACGCCCAGACGAAAATTGCTCATCCATGACTCCGAATTGTCGGGGCGTCGATCGCGCCCATCGTCGCCGCACACGTTAGATGGTTTCGCCTTCCTAGTGCCAATCTGTGCCGCCTGGCACAATAAGCGCCCTCGAAGAGGTTCCGCGCCCGTAGCTCAGGGGATAGAGCAACGGTCTTCTAAACCGTGGGTCGCTGGTTCGAATCCAGCCGGGCGCGCCATTGCCAGAGCTCGCCGCAGGCGGGCTCTGGCAATGGCTCATCTGATTAGAATTCGAACCAGCGACAGATAACAAGTGTGGTTCGACGGACGCGCTTTGCGCGTACGAACGATGCGGCTTTCGCCGCATCGGCCCGAAGGGTGAGCGGCTCCGCCGCGAGTAATCCAGCCGGGCGCGCCATTTTTCCTCTTTATATTCAGTAGCTAAGACGGGAATAATAGATCGCTTGGTGGGTAACCGTTCGGTATATCGTGACAGCTAACGTGATACCGATTAGTCGCGTATGGTTCCGATATGCGCGTAGACCGGGCGCTGGGAAGATAGGGCCGCGTGCTCAACCCGTGGGTATGCATACCGGAACAGTTGGATGAGTCGCGCTCGTCGTTCGGCCCGATGGCTTATTTCATACGTCCGAATGCGAGCGTTGTACAAAACGCGCTACGCCGCTAGAATACGCAGCTCGCAGAGTTCCTTTGCCCTGCGAATCTTAGACGATGGTGGGCGTAGCTCAGTTGGTAGAGCCCCGGATTGTGATTCCGGTCGTCGTGGGTTCGAGTCCCATCGTCCACCCCACCGTCTTCCGGCGGGCCGCTAGCTCAATGGTAGAGCAGTTGACTCTTAATCAATTGGTTCGGGGTTCGAGTCCCTGGCGGCCCACCAATTAAATCAAAGGCTTAACTGGCTGCCACGTTTTTGGCCGGCACTTTCAATAGGCAGTCCAATATTCTTGGTCCACGGCGAAGGCGTCTTGAAACAGACCAGCCTCGACCGATAGCTGTGGCCTTGCGTCATCACTTCAGAGATCGTAGTAGTTCGGCCCGGCGCCGCCCTCGGGCGCGACCCAGTTGATGATCTGGTAGGGGTCCTTGATGTCGCAGGTCTTGCAGTGCACGCAGTTGGCGGCGTTGATTTTCAATTCCTGCTCGCCGGCTTCGTTCTCGATCATTTCGTAGACGTTGGCCGGGCAGAAGCGGGTGCAGGGATTGCCGTACTCGTGGGTGCAGCGTTCGATGCAGACGCTCGTATCGAGCACCTGCAGATGTACCGGCTGATTTTCGTCGTGTTCGGTCTGGGCGTAGTAGACCGAGGCCAGCCGGTCGCGCGGGGCCAGGTCGCGTTTACGATATTCTTCCGCCTGCTCGGGCGTGGGCCCGTCCAGATCTTCGAGCCGTTTGGTCACGCGCCAGTCGGTGTGGTTGGACAGCGTCCAGGGCGAGAGCCCCCGGGTGGCGGTTTCCCAGACTGCATTCGCCAGCCCCAGCCATTTGCCTCTGCGAAAGCCCGGACGGATGTTACGAACCTTCTTGAGTTCGGCTCCGACGGTTGAGGCGCGCAGCATCCGGTCGAAGCCCTGGGGCGACCGGGTGGCGACGGCGTGATCGGCGGCGAGCATGCCCGCGCGCATGGCGGTATGGATGCCCTTGATTTTGGGCACGTTGAGCGTGCCGGCGTTGTCGCCGACGAGCATCGCGCCCGGCATGTCCATGCGGGGCAGCGACTGCCAGCCGCCCTCGACCAGTGCGCGAGCGCCGGCGGAGAGGATCTCGCCGCCTTCGAGCATCGGCTTGATTTTCGGGTGGTGCTTGAATTGCTGAAAGACCTCGAACGGCCGCAACCGCGGGTCGGCGTAGTCCAGCCCGACGACGAAGCCGATGGCGATGCGGTTGTCGTCCAGGTGGTAGATGAACCCGCCGCCGTAAGTGGCGTCGTCCAGAGGCCAGCCGATGGTGTGCTGGATCAGCCCGGCCCGGCATTGGCCTTCCGGCACTTTCCATAGCTCCTTCAAGCCGATGCCGTAGGTCTGCGGATCGGATTCTGCGTCCAGTTCGAAGCGCTCGATGAGTTGTTTGGTGCAGTGTCCGCGGCAGCCTTCGGCGAACAGCGTGATCGGCGCGTGGATTTCGACACCGGGGGTATAGCTGTCCTTGGGCCGGCCGGCGCGGTCGAGCCCGAGATCCGGCGTGCGCACGCCCTTGACCGCGCCGTCGGCGTCGAACAGCGGCTCGGCGGCGGCAAAGCCGGGATAGATCTCCACGCCGAGTGCCTCCGCTTTCGGCGCCAGCCAGGCCAGCATGTTCGCCAGCGAGACGATCACGTTGCCGCGATTGTTCTGCTGGGGCGGGGTGGGCAGTTTGTTGCCGCCGTGCCGATGCAGCATCCAGAATTCGTCGGCCGCCGCGTCGACGCAGATCGCGGGCGGGTCGTCGCGCCAGTCGGGCACGAGCTGGTCGAGCGGATCGGTCTCGATGACCGCGCCGGCCAGGCTGTGCCCGCCGACTTCAGCCGCTTTTTCCAGCACGCAGACTTCGGTTTCCGGGGCTTGCCGCTTGATCCGCATGGCCGCAGCCAGGCCGGCCGGGCCGGCGCCCACGATCAGCACGTCGTAGGCCATGACGTCGCGTTCGATGTTGTCGCTCATGTGGCAACGCTCGGGTTGAGCGGCGCGGGCGACGCCGCGCCGGGCAAAATCGATGATCACCTATGGTAGGCCCATGGTAGCGCCTGACGGGCTCAGGGGGCGCGGCGCAGGCGGCTATTTGCGCAGACTGATGCTGTCGACCGCGTGCTCCGGGCCCTTGGACAGGATCAGGCTGGCGCGCTCGCGGGTCGGCAGGATGTTCTGGCGCAGGTTGACTTCGTTGATCTCGCGCCAGATGCGATCGGCGGTGGCGACGGCTTCCTCGTCGCTCAAGTCCGCGTACTTGTGGAAGTACGAGTTCGGATCGGCGAACACGCTGTCGCGCAGCATCATGAAACGGCGGATGAACCACTGGTTGAGCTGCTCGACCGATGCATCGACGTAGATCGAGAAATCGATGAAATCCGACACGAACACATGGTGCGTGTTCTGCGGATAATCCATCCCGCTCTGCAGCACGTTCAACCCTTCGAGTACCAGAATATCGGGCTGATCGACGATCTGCGTCCGCTCCCGGAGCACGTCGTAAACCAGATGCGAATACAGCGGCACCTCGAGCTGCGGGCGGCCGGCTTTCAGATCGGCAGCGAATTCGATCAGCCGATTGATGTCGAACGAGACCGGGAAGCCTTTCTTGCCCATGAGATCGCGCGCTTCCAGCGTGGCGTTCGGGTAGAGAAAGCCGTCGGTGGTTACCAAGGCGACGGCGCGCGGCTCCGGCCAGCGGTTGAGCAGGGCCTGGAGCACGCGAGCGGTCGTCGACTTGCCGACCGCCACGCTGCCCGCGATACCGATCACGAACGGCGGGCGTCGATCGTGGTTGCCGAGAAACCGGTCGAGCGTGGCACTGCGATGCTGATTGGCATCGACATAGAGATTAAGCAGACGCGCCAGCGGCAGATAGATCTCGGCGACTTCCTCCAGCGACAACGCTTCGTTGATGCCCTTGAGCGTGCGGATCTCGTCCGGGGTGAGCGTCATGGGCGTGGTATCGCGCAGCGCGGCCCATTGTTCCCGGGAAAACCGCATATAGGGGCTGTCTACCGAGCGGGTCGACATCGTTCGGATCCCCGTGTCCAAAATCAAATCCGGCCAGTATAGCCGCCCGGGCGGGGCTGAACAGGGGTGTGGCCGGCCGGGCGCGACGGGTTTCAGACGATAAGCCGAGCCGCCAACACGGCCATCAGCACGGCGACGGCGGCGTCCACGATGCGCCAGGTCGCCGGGCGCGCGAACAGCCCGCGCAACCGCCGCGCGCCAAAACCCAGCGTAAAGAAGAAGACGAAAGACGCAGAGATCGCGCCAAGGCCGAAAACGATCCGCTCGTCGCCGTAGGTCGCAGCCACGGTACCGAGCAGAATCAATGTATCCAGATAGACATGGGGGTTGAGCCATGTCAGTGCCAGACAGATAGCGAGCGTGCGCGAAAGCGATGCGGCGGGTTCGGCACCGGCTGCCAACGCGGCCCCGCTGCCCAGCGCCCGCCGCAGGCTCGCCGCGGCATACACCACGAGAAACGCCGCGCCCGCATAACGAAAAGCCGCGATCCAGTCCGAGTGCGCGCGGGCAAGCGCGCCGACGCCCGCCACGCCGGCGCCGATCAGCACGACATCCGACAAGGTACAGCACAGACATACCGCCAGCACATACCGGTCCGCCAGACCTTGGCGGAGCACAAAGGCGTTCTGGGCGCCGATGGCGACGATCAGGCCAAGACCGAGGGCGAAGCCGGCGTAAAAAGGCATGGCGCGATCAACGATGAATGAGCGCCCGCAGTTTGCTTCGGACCGCCTCAACAGAAAAACTAAAATAATTGGTCTCTATTAAGAAAAACTTATGACGCTCGATTCCGCACAGCTCGCTGCCCTGGCCGCCGTTGTCCAGCACGGCTCGTTCGAACGCGCGGCGCGGACGCTTCACGTCACGCCGTCGGCGATATCGCAACGTATCGCCCGGCTCGAGGATCGTCTTGGGCTGGTGCTGGTGACGCGCGGCGCGCCGTGTCGGGCCACGCCGGCCGGCGATCGCCTGGCGCGCCACGCGGAGGCGGTGGCGCTGGCCGAACACGATACGCTCGCCGCGCTCGGGGTGGCCGACAGCGAAGACGCGCTGCCCGTGGTGCGGGTCGCGGTCAACGCGGACAGCCTCGCGACTTGGTTCGTCGACGCGCTGGCCGGTCTGGAATCGATGCGGGTCGACGTAGTGGTCGACAACGAGGAACACAGCATCGGCTGGCTGCGGCGCGGCGAAGTGATGGCCGCGGTGGCTGTCGACGGCGAAACGGTCGGCGGTTGCGATCGTCGGTCGCTCGGGCGGCTGCGTTATCGGGCCACGGCATCGCCGCAATTCGTCGCGCGTTATTTTCCCGACGGCGTGACGCCGCAGGCGCTCGCCGCCGCGCCGGCGCTGTCGTTCAACGCGGCGGATCGGCTCCAGGCGCGCTGGGCCGGGCGCTACGTCGGGCCGGTGGAGCCGGGGTCCGGGCATTGTCTGCCTTCGGCGAACGCTTTCGTTGACGCGGCCGAGGCGGGTATCGGCTGGGGGCTGAATCCGGCGCCGTTGATCGCGCAGGCGCTGGCCGAGCGGCGGCTGGTCGAACTGCTCCCGGACACGCCGTTCGATGTGCCGCTGGCCTGGCATTACGTTCGTCGCCTGGACGCCGTGCTGGGGCCGCTGACCGAGGCGGTGGCCACTGCCGCGGGCCGCCACTTGGTGGCCCCGGATTGAGCGGCGGCGTCGGCGCGGTCACGAGCCAATTGCCGCGTGATGGCGCTACATGCGCACCGGATCGTGCCCGCCGAGCCGAGCCGGATCGTAGCCGAAGCGCTCGGCGACTGGGCCCGCGAGCCGGCGGATCGTTTCGATTTCGTCCGTTTCGAACGCCGGCCTGTAGTAGTCGGGCAGATGCAGGCGCCGGCCGGCGGCGTCGAGCGTGGCCGCGTCGACCGTCAGGCCGCAGTGGCGATAGAAGTCGGCGAGCACGCGCGGCGAATCGGTACAAAGCGGTTCGTAGCGTACGATCTGCGTGGCCTTTTCGAGTGTTTCGTCGGCATCGATCTGATCGGCGAGCGCGCCGTAGACCAGCGCCCAGTAGCGCGCCCAGCCCTCGACTTCCTGGCCGTTGTTCCAGAGCTTCTCGATACGCGCCACCGCCTCGCTGTCGCCGGTATTGATCGGGCGCCGCTGCAAACCGAACTCGAAATGTCCGACCCGGCGCAGGTGATCGCTCGCCCGGGGGTGGGCTTTCTCGCCGGCCTCGAACAGCGCCTGCTGCTTCATCAGCGAGGCGATATGCCAGATCGGATCGCGGATCGGCAGCACGAAGCGGGCGTCGGCGAACAGCTTCTGCAGATAGCCCAGGCGCATGAGGTTGTAGTTGCCCTTGGCCGCGTAGCGCGCGCCGCCGCGAATCGCCAGTATCTTGCGGATGTGTTCGGCGTAGAAGGCCTCGAACTCGGGGTTTGTTGTCTCGCGGGTGAGCACATTGGAGTGCGCCGGGTCGTGACTGTGCTCGAAGAACGCCATCCACAGCACTTCCTCGAACGCTTCCGGGCTGTGCGAGGTCACGGCGATACCGTCACCGTGGGCGCGCTCGGCGGCCGTTTCATCTTTTTCGGGCACGCGCGCCAGCCAGCGATCCCACAGCCAGGGCGTGAATACCGGCGGAAAGTCGCGGTACTTGTGGGTGGCGACTTCGGGATGCTCGGCCAGCAGCTCGAGCAGAATGGTGGTGCCCGAGCGCGCCAAGCCGGCGATATAGATCGGCGCGTCGATGGTCACGTTCTCGATCGCGTCCGCCGCTATCTTGGTATCGAAGTTGCCGAGCCGGATAGCACCGCGCGGATGGCGTTCCTGCCAGCCGGCGACGCGATGCATCCAGGTCGGAACCGCGAAACTCGCGACCGCGGCTTCGGCCGGGGTCGAGCGCGGCGTGGCGTCCGGAGTTTCGTCGCTCATTCGATCTTGGCCCATTTGAACATCAGCAGGGAGACGATAAACATCACCGGAATGAACACCGCCAGCCAGCCGTGCATCCAGTTCGGGCCGAAGTGGATGTATTCACGCTCCGGCAGTTCGATGCGCACGGCTCGGAGGGGGCTGTCGTCCGGTAGATAGCCGAGCGGGTTGCCGACCAGCCAGTTCCAAGCGCTGTATTTGGTGAGCACCGGTACCGGAGCATTCATGGGGTACGAGCGGGTTTCGCCACCTTCGCCCTGCACGGAAACGGCGGGCGGATGGCTGCTGGCGTCCCAGTGTGCGCGTACGCCGTTAGCGGTCGCCGGCACAGTGGAAACCTTGGGCGTGACGCCATCGGCCGGCAGTTCGTGGCCGAAATAATTGTCGGCCCAGACCAAAAAACACAGTAGCGGCAGGATCGCGATGATCGTGCCCGGCACCACCAGGCCGATATGTTTGAAGGCGGTGACGAACTGGTCGCGGATCAGCGGTCCCGCGTCGGCGAATTCACCGTCGAAGCTGTTGAGTTTCCGGCGTGCTTCGCGGGCTTCGCGCTTGGCTTTGCCGATCCGCTCCTGCGGCGATAGCACCTTGTACAGCAGCATGGTGCCCACGGCGAGGAACGCCGCCCACAGCGCCATTCGCGCCGCGGCCGGCAGTACCGGCGCCACGGCGCCGTCAACGGCGCCGAACACCGGCGACAGGATATTCAACAGACCCATTCAACGCGCTCCGCCGGTAATCCGCCGCAATAGCCGCTCGGCCATCGTTAGCGGCCGTCGTGTGGTGTGTCGGAATCCGACTCGCGATGTGCCGGCGCGGACTCCGAGCGCTGCGCGGCGTCGGCTTGTCGCGCCTCGCGGCGCTTGCGGCGCAGCCGCCGAAGCGGCCACAGGATCACGAACAGAAACGCCGCGCCGATCGCGCACAGCAGACCCCAGAGCGCGCTGAGCAGGCTCAGGCCCGCGCCGGGGCCGACATAAGCCTGGGCGGCCGCGAACGGCGCCAGCAGAATCACAATCGTTACGCCGAGCTTCAGCGGCGTGCTATAGCGGGGGGCGGGAGAACGATAGGACATGACATCACTCCTACGAAGTGCTCAGTGACCGGCGGAATGCCGGCGTCAATTGCTTTGGCTTGATGCGTTGGCCCGACGAGACGACCGGGATGTATTGATCATGATCGCCGCCGCGGATGGGATTGTAGAACTCCCAGACGATATCGCCGTTTGGCGCGACCTCGAACAGCCGGCCGCCATCCGATTCCGTAACCAGGCGGTCGCCGTTGGGCAGCGTGACGACCGCGCCGCGCAACAGGTTGGAAAACGGGTGCGCCTTGCTGCCTTCGTACTCCCATACGATGGCCTCATTGGCCGGATCGACTTCCAGGATCCGGCTCATGTTATGCGGTTCGAAGTTGCCGTAGTTGTCGAAGACCGTGAAATCGCCGTTGGGCAGCGCCCGGATCGAATGTTGGCCCAGCCAGGAGCCGCTGAGCGCCCAAGTCACCTTGCCGGTTTTCAGATCGAGCAGCAACGCGATGCCGGGGTGGCGCATCGACAGCAATACCTGATCGCCGTTGCCCCGAGCCGGGCCGAAGGCCGCGCCCAGTTTGTCGCCTAGATACTGAATGCTGTTGGTGTGCAGCGGATCGGCCATCGCAAAGCTCGGATCGGCGCCCAGCAATTCGTTGTAGCGCGACTGCCAGAGGGCGTCGAACAGCGAAATCTTTTTGAGCACGCGGCCGGTTTCGCCGTCGAGTTCGACCACATAATCGTTGAGCCAGGGCGTTTCCAGGGTGGGGAAACCCGGTACCTCGTCGTTGCGGAAGGCGTCCGTCAGCACGAATACGCGATTGTCGTCGGTGAGATAAATATCGTGGTGGGTGGCGCCGTGGTATTTCCAAATCACGTTCGAGTCGGCGTCCAGCTTGACCAAGCCGTAACCCCACGGCGTATCGCCGGCGGTAATGAAAATCGCCAGCAGATCGCCGTTGGGATACATCACCGCCTTGCGGAAATACATCAGCTTATCGGGCTGCGGCGTGCCGCCGTCCGGCGCGGTCTTCCAAAGATCGGAATAGTTGACGTGCCACTTGTGCACCGTGTTGCCGTGCATGTCGATCAAATAGGCCGTGGTGCGGCCGCCCGAGGTGTAGAGCGTATAGCCGTTGTAGGCGCGAGAGGGGTCGTAAATGTCCACGCCGCGGGCGTCGCTGCGCGCCTCGCGCCATTGATCGGTCTGGGTAAAAGGGTTGTCGATGATGTGTTTCTGTTGAACCAGCGCCCAGCCGGCGCGGTAGGCGTTGTCGAAAAACTTATAGGGAAAGACTTCGGCGATCACGATATAGGCGCCGCCCAAAAAGGCGAAAAACAGACAGCCGATGAAAAACGCCGCCAACCCGGCACGATCGCCTTTGTTCATTCGAACGCTCTCTTGCACATTATGGTCGGACGCCGTCCCCGCCGATCATTGTTCGGGTGGTTGCCTGATTACTGGCCTGGGGTCCGACTTGCCGGAGTATAGATTAGAGGCGGTGCCTGAACGTTGGATTAGCCGGCCGTCACCGGTTCGTCACGCGGTGCCGTGCATCGTGTCGTCGTATGGGCCGTATTCGCCGGCCACGATGCGTTCCAGCTCGCCGTACAGGTCGACCTCGGCGTGTAGGCTACGCAATATCCAGTACAAGCCGGATAGCGTGCGCATGACGAAGACCATGTCCGGCGCGGCCCGGAAATAACGCCAGTAGGCCATCGATCGACCGATCTCGGCGCGAATCGAGTCGATCAACTCGTCACGCTCGAATACATAAGGACGGCGATCGCGCAGCGGGGCGAGGGCGGACTCGGCGTGCCGGATATAGATTTCGCGGTAGATCTCGCTGTGTTTTTCCCAGCTATCCTCGGGCACCGCGCCCAGACGCGCCATGCCGTCGTGAACGCCGACCCAGTCCTCGGCCATTGCGGCGGCGAGGATATCGCGCATGGCCGCGCGGGTCGCAGGATCGAGATATTTCAGGCAGCCGAAATCGTAAAGCGCCATCGCGCCCTGTTCGGTGATGCCAAAATTGCCCGCGTGTGGGTCGGCGTGCAGCGCGCCGGCCTCGAACACCTGACGATTGACCGCCTCGACCACGGCGGCCCCGAGTTTCGGATCGCCGGTCTCGAGCGCCCAGGAGTCGAGCCGGGTGGTGACGAGAATGGCCTCGGTGCACAACTCGTCGACCGGTTCCGGCAGTTCGAAATCACGCAGTTTTAGACCGCGCAGCAGTTTCAGGTTGGCCAGTTCGCGACGATAGTCGGTCTCCTCGACGAAACGCGCGCGCAACTCACCGAGCACGGCATCCAAATCGCGCCCGCCGATGGGCAGAAAACGCGACCATTTGAGCAGCCGGCCCAGATTGGCGACGTCGGCGTCGATCGAATCCGCGACCCCGGGATAACGGATCTTGATTACCACCTCGCGGCCGTCGATCAGGCGCGCCGCATGCACTTGGCCGATCGAGGCCGCGGCCAGGGCGGCCTCGTCGATATGCGCGACCCTATCCCGCTGCTCGTTGGTCCAGTGGGCCACCAGCACCGGCTCGAGATCGACGAAATCCCACGGCTCGGCGTCGCGCTGCAGGCGCGCGAGCTGTTCGGTGAGCTGCGGCGGCAGCAGATCCTGATACTGGGCAGCGATCTGGCCCAGCTTCATCGCCGCGCCCTTGAGCCCGCCCAGTGTGTCGTACCAGTCCTGGCCGGTCCGCTGCAGGCTCTTGGCACGGTCGTAGCCGGGCATGCCGCGCATGGCGCCGCGGCTTAGAGTGCGGATGCCGGCGCCGATGATGCGCCGCCGGCGCCTTTTGGAACCGTCGCTATCCGAGGCCATGAAGGGTCAGCCCGGTGGTATTGCGAAGCCAGCCGTACAAGCTCTGGGCCTGGCTCGGTTTGACGCGGGTTCCCGGCACGAGCGCGGTCGGCCGCGGCTTGCGATCGAACACGAACGCGCCGTTCAACCCGGCCGCGGCGCGGGCCGCGCCCAACCAAACCGCGGTATCAGCGCCCATGCGCGCATCGCGCAGCACCGGACGCATCACGAGATGAAAGCGCGGCAGCGATTCCGCGACCCCGGGCGTGTCCACCCAGCCCGGATGCATGGCGTTGAAATTGATGCCCTCATCGCCATAACGACGCGCCCAATGCGCGGTCAGCGCCACCAGTGCGCGCTTGGCGCGGGCATAGGCCTTCAGCCCGCCGTAGGCCGAGGGCAGCGGCGCGAGTTGGTCGAGATCGAGGCCGACCGCATACATGCCGCCGCTGGCCATGTTGATCACGCGGCCGCCGGCGGCGTGCAACGGCCGCAGCAGGGACTCGGTCAGCACGAACGGCGCGACGAGGTTGATCGCCGTCGTGCGCTCGATGCCGTCATCGGTGACGCCGTACTCGTCGAACAGCGCGCCCGCGTTATTGACCAGCACATCGAGCTTCGGCGCGTCTTCGGCGATGGTCGCGGCGGCCCGGCGCGTCGCGGCGAGGCTCGACAAATCGGCCTCGGTCACGTCGACGGCGTCGGCGGCGGCGCCGGCGAAATCGCGGACGTGATCGGCCGCGGCGGCCAGCCGGGCCGCATCGCGTCCGAGCAGCGTGACATGGGCGCCGAGCCGGGCGTATTCGGCCGCAATCGCCCGGCCGATACCGCCGGTCGCACCGGTCACCACGACGCGTCTGCCGTCCATGAACTCGCTGTGCGCGCGATCGCGCATCGCGAAGTAGCCGCGATCGGTGTACAACGCCTCGCCCGGCAGGATCGCGCGGTCGGCGGCATAGCTGAGCCAGCCTTGGCGCGGCGTCTCGACTCGGATGGCCAGCGCATCGGCCAGGCCGCGGGCGGCCCGCGCCACCATGCGCCGTATGGCCGGCGCGAGCACGGGTTGGGCGCGGGCCAGCGGACCACGCAGCGAGAACCGGCCCTGATATTCGATGCGCGCGCGTTCGCCGCCGTCCTCGGCGGCCACGGTCAGCGTCTCGAACGTCTTGACGCCGGCGCCGCGGCCGACCAGATCGATGCGCCGGCCGGGCTGAATCGCGTTGATCCGGTAGCGCAGCGTCTTGCGGCGCGCGCCCAAGCTCACGATCACGCGGAACTCGGTGCCGACGGCGGGCGTGCCGGGCGTGAGTTTCTCGGCGCGGTAGACGGCCGGGTCCCATTGTTCGCACGTGGAAAAATCGGCGATGTAGCGAAAGGCCTCGCCCGGCGGTCGGTCGGCGATGACGTGGCGGTCGATTTCGATCATGGGCGCGCAGTCGATGTCTGCGACATGGGTCGGATTCCGATGGGGCAGTTTGTTTACTGCAAGGCGGCGCTGCAAGCCGCGGTTTGCCGGCAAGTGCGAGCGTTCGCATTATCTGACCGTTGTACGACGACAAGTTCAATCGTAATTCCCAGCGGCTCGCGCCGGACCAGGTCGAGGCTCTAAGCGGGTATCCTGAGCGGCGATGTTTCGTCCCGACGATTTCGATGGCGCAACCGATCCAGCACACTCTCGCACTCGACGAGACGGACGACCTGCAGCTGCGCGCGTGCGAACTGGCCGCGTATTGGATCGGCCGTGCGCGCGAGATCACCGGCGCCAGCGCGCGCCGGCTGCCGGTGCCGGAGGTCCGCTTCGATCTGCGCGGTCGGGCGGCCGGCCAAGCCGTGTTCGCGCGCCGCACCCGGCGTTGTCATATCCGGCTCAACGCCGAGTTGCTTGCTTCGCACAGCCGCGAAATGCTCGACCAAACCGTGCCGCACGAAGTCGCGCATGTGGCGGTCTATCGGCTCCACGGCCGCCGAGCCAGGCCGCACGGGGCCGAATGGAAAGCGCTGATGCACGCCTTCGGCGTCGATGCCTCGCCCTGCCACACATTGCCCGCCGAGCCGACCCGCCAGCTCAAGCGTTTTCGTTATGCCTGCGACTGCCACGAGCCGGCCTGGCTGACCAGCATCCGCCACAAGCGAGCGCTGGCCGGCACCGATTATGTCTGTCGGGTTTGCGGCGCCAAGTTGGAATACGCCGAGGTTTAGAGCCTGTTCATGAACAGGTTCCTAGCCATTTTGCCCCGCCCAGTCGCGCGCGAACTGCTCCGCGGTTCGGCCGCTGCGATTGCCGCGGGCCAATGCCCATTGCAGCGCGGCGCGTTCCCAGGGTCGATCGGCGCCGATTTCGGCTTCGATGCCGTGAACGGCCAGGTGCCGGGCGGCGATCGCCAGATAGTTGGCTTGATCGAACGGGTAGAACGACAGCCACAATCCAAAGCGTTCCGACAGCGATATCTTTTCCTCGACCGCTTCGCCGTGGTGGATTTCGCCGGTCGCCGCGTCGACCGTGCGCGAGGCCTGATTCTCGGACTGGTATTCCGGCAGCAGGTGGCGCCGGTTCGAGGTCGCGTAGATCAGGACGTTCTCGGGGGCGGCGGCGAGCGAGCCGTCGAGCACGGCCTTGAGCGCCTTATAGCTGCCGTCGCCGGCCTCGAACGACAGATCGTCCGAAAACACCACGAAGCGCTCCTCGCGCCCGGCCAGCGTGGCCACGAGATCAGGCAGGTCGACCAGCCGATGCGCCGGCACCTCGACGATCCGCAGACCCTGGCCGGCGAATTCTGACAGCAACGCGCGCACGAGCGACGATTTGCCGGTCCCGCGCGAACCCCAGAGCAGGGCGTTGTTGGCCGGCCGGTGCGCCACGAACTGGCGCGTGTTGGCGACCAGCCGCTCCTTCTGGCGCTCGATGCCGTGCAGGCGCTCCAACGGCATCGTGCTCGGCGAGGCAATCGCCTGCAACCGGCCGTCGTCGCGCCAGCGAAACGCTAGCGCCGACCAGTCGATATCGCCACCGACCGCTCGCCGCTCGTCGGCCAGGCGTGCCTCCGCCGTGTTCGCGAGCCGAGCCAGCTGCGCCAGGATCTGTGTCAGGGTGTCTGTATGTTGCATCGGAGTATTTTAGACGATCGACGGTTTTGGCGGCGGCGGCTTGTTATCAACGAAGCTCGATCACGCGATGCGCCGCGAGGATCTCGGTGATCGGGCGATCGATCCGGAACACAGCGCGCGGTGTTCCGGCCGCGGCCCAGAGGATAGCGTGTTGCAGAAGGCCCGCGTCCACCCACACCGCCGGTATTTCACGGTGGCCAAGCGGCGGCACGCCGCCGATGCTAAAACCGGTGGTTTCCTTGACGAATGCGGCATCGGCCTTTTCGATCGGCCCGCCCACATGCGCGGCCAGGACGGCTTCATCGACCCGGTTGTCGCCGCTGGCCAGCACGAGCACGGCCGCGTCCGTCCGGGTATCGTGAAATATCAGCGATTTCACGATCTGGGCGCGGTGGCAGCCAAGCGCGGCCGCGGCCTCGTCCGCGCTGCGCGTCGAATCCGGCAATTCGCGAACCCGGAAGTCGAACCCCTTTTCGATCAGCAGGGTTTGAAACTGTCGGGCGCGTCTGCTCAATTCCATCGCGAGACTCCTGTGTCGCCCGACCGGCCGTCTGCTAAAGACACCCGCCGGCCGAGGTATGTCAGCCAGGGCTGGCATGATGATGTTCCGGCCTGGCGACCTCCGGCCGCGGCCGGGTCCGGGCGACGCATCGGGCTCGGCCGCGCTACTCGCGATCGCCGACCCATGCGCCGCACGAGGACCAAGTCTGCAGCGCGTCGAAATCCAGAATATCGACGAGCGAACGGTGCACGCAGATGATCCCGCTTTCCTGTAGCCTGCGCAGCACGCGGCTTACGGTCTCGATGCGCATGCCCAGATAATTGGCCAGATCCGTGCGCTTCATGCTGAGATGTACGGGTGACAGCGACATACCGCGCATCTCGCGTCGACTGGCCAGGCTGACGAGCAGCGAGGCGATCCGCCCTTCACTGTTTTTGCGTCCCAGCGTGAGTAGTAGCTGGTCGTCTTCGGATAGTGCCTGACTCATGAGCCGCATCAGTCGGCGCCGTAGCGACGGCAGATCATCGAGCAGGGCGTCCAGCCGTTCGAACGGGATACGACAGACGGCGCTGTCTTCCAGCGCAGTGGCTGAACAGCGGTGTTCCATTGCCGCCACGCCGTCCAGCCCCAGTAGATCTCCGGGGTAGTGAAAGCCGGTGATCTGTTCCAGCCCGTCGGCGCTCATCGTCGAGGTTTTCAGCGCGCCGGAACCCACCACATAGATCGCCGTTAGACGATCGCCTTGTGTGAACAGCGGGACGTTGCGCGCGAACTTTCGGCCGACGTCGACCAGTTTTTCGAGTCGGGCGACATCGTCCGCGCCGAGTCCACAAGGCAGACACAGCCGGGCCAGCGAGCATTGGCTGCACGCCTGCTGCATGTCATCGAGATGGCGAAAGGTCGCGGGCATGGTCGGTGCCGCCTCGCGGCATGGTGTTTGTCGGATAGTCAAGGTGTGGCAGGCCGATGACAATCAATGATCGTTTCTTAATTAATTATGCATCATCGAATAATGCTCCATTTTCTCACGTCTTATCTGTTCGGATCCGGCTTGATTTGAATCAAATCGGGAGCGCCTGATCACGGCTACAGTGCCAGTGCCTTTTCCTGGGCTTTAGAGGCGATGTCGGTACAAAAAAATGTCACGGCCGATGCCAACTCGCCGAACAGAGCGCTGTTCGGCGCCGCGTTCGATTCTTCACCGGCTTCGGGCCGTATCCCTGTTCGGGTTCGGACCCGCCGCGGCTAGCTACACCGACGTGATGCAACTGGCGATGCCTTCATCTTGAGCTTGATGGCGGCAGTGAACGTAGAAACAGGACCGCGCTATTCGTGACATTTTTTGGGGAGACCGGGCATGAGTCATTTTCTCGATCGACTGACGTATTTCACCCGCAAGCAGGACGCTTTTGCCGACGACCACGGCGAGACGTCCACCGACGACCGCGCCTGGGAGAACGCCTACCGCCAGCGCTGGCAGCACGACCGCATCGTGCGCTCGACCCACGGCGTGAACTGCACCGGCGCCTGCTCGTGGAAGATCTACGTCAAGGAAGGGCTGGTGACCTGGGAGACCCAGCAGACCGACTATCCGCGCACCCGGGCCGATCTGCCCAACCACGAGCCGCGGGGCTGCCCGCGCGGGGCCAGCTATTCCTGGTATATCTACAGCGCCAACCGGCTCAAATATCCGCTGGTGCGGGCCGCGCTGATCAAGCTCTGGCGCGAGGCCCGGGCCGCGCACGCCGATCCGGTCGATGCCTGGGCGGCGATCGTCGCCGACGAGGAAAAACGGGCCAGCTACCAGAAGCGCCGCGGCCTGGGCGGCATGGTGCGCGCCGGCTGGGACGAGCTCAACGAACTGATCGCCGCGGCCAACGTGCATACCATCGAGCGCTGGGGGCCGGACCGGATCGCCGGTTTCTCGCCGATTCCGGCGATGTCGATGCTGTCCTATGCTTCCGGGGCGCGCTATCTGTCGCTGATCGGCGGCGTGGCGCTTTCCTTCTATGATTGGTACTGCGACCTGCCGCCGTCCTCGCCGCAGGTCTGGGGCGAGCAGACCGACGTGCCGGAATCCGCCGACTGGTACCGGGCCAAGTTCATCATGATGTGGGGCTCGAACGTGCCGCAGACGCGCACCCCGGACGCCCATTTCATGACCGAAGCGCGCTACAACGGCACCGAGATCGTGGTTTGTTCACCGGACTACGCCGAGGCCACCAAGTTCGCCGACCTGTGGCTGTCGCCCAAGCAGGGCACCGATGCCGCGCTGGCGATGGCGCTCGGCCACGTGATCCTGAAAGAATTCCATGTCGATAATCCGAATCCGTATTTCCAGGATTACTGTCGGCGTTTGACCGATCTGCCCATGCTGGTCCGGCTCGATCCGCACGAAGACGGCCATGTCGCGGGGCGCTTCTTGCGCGCCAGCGATCTGACCGCAGACCCGGTCGAAAACGGCGACTGGAAGACGGTGGTCTGGGACGAAACCCGCGACGTACCGGCGGTGCCGCAGGGCTCGATCGGTTTCCGCTGGGACGGCAGCGGGCGTTGGAACCTGGAGCAAAAGACCGCCGACGACGCCGAGATCCATTCGCGGCTCACCTTTTTCGAGGCCGGCGACGACACCGCACTGGTCGGCTTTCCGTACTTCGGCGGGCTCACTCACGAGCAGTACACACCCAACGTGCAGGAGGATGTGCTCTGGCGGCGCGTGCCGGTAACCCGAATCCGGCTTGCCGACGGCACCACCGCGCCGGTGGCCACGGTCTACGACCTGCTGATCGCCCACTACGGCGTGGGTCGCGGCTATAACGACGGCACCGCGTGCGATTACGAAGACAACGTGCCCTATACGCCGGCCTGGCAGGAAACCATCACCAGCGTGCCGGCCGCGCACGTGGTGCACGTCGCGCGGCGCTTCGCCGAAACCGCGGCCAAGACCCGGGGCAAGTCGATGGTGATCCTCGGCGCGGGCCTGAATCACTGGTACCACAACGACATGAACTACCGCGGCATCATCAATATGCTGATGCTGTGCGGTACGGTCGGGGTCAACGGCGGCGGCTGGGCGCATTACGTCGGCCAGGAGAACCTGCGCCCGCTGGACGGCTGGCTGCCGGTGACCTTCGGCCTGGACTGGCTGCGCCCGCCGCGCCAGATGAACGGCACGTCGTTTTTCTATGCGCACTCCGACCAGTGGCGCTACGAACAGGTCGGGGTCGACGAGATTCTGTCGCCGCTGGCCGACGCCAAGCGCTGGACCGGCAGCCTGATCGACTACAACGTGCGCGCCGAGCGCATGGGCTGGCTGCCCTCGGCGCCGCAGTTGAACCGCAATCCGCTGGTTATCGCCCGTGAAGCCGCGAAAGCCGGGCGTGATCCGATCGAATACGTGGTCGAGCAGCTTAAAAACGGCGATCTGCGCATGGCCTGCGAGGATCCGGACGCGCCCGAGAACTGGCCGCGCAACATGTTCATCTGGCGCTCCAACCTGCTCGGCGCCTCCGGCAAGGGCCACGAGTATTTTCTCAAGCACCTGCTGGGCACCGAAGACAGCGTCCAGGGCGCCGATCTCGGCGCCGAGGGTGGTCTGCGCCCGGAACACGTGGTCTGGCACGACGAAGCACCCCGCGGCAAGCTCGATCTGCTGGTCACGCTGGACTTCCGCATGTCCTCGACCTGTCTGTATTCGGACATCGTGCTACCCACGGCGACCTGGTACGAGAAGAACGACCTCAATACTTCGGACATGCACACCTTCATCCATCCGCTGTCCGCGGCGGTCAATCCGGCCTGGGAGTCACGCTCGGACTGGGATATCTTCAAGGGCATCGCGGCCGCGTTCTCGCAGGCCGCCGAAGGTCGGCTGGGCGTCGAGACCGATCTGGTCACACGTCCGCTGGCGCACGATTCGCCGGGCGAACTGGGTCAGCCGTTCGACGCCGCCGAGTGGTATGCCGGCGAGTGCGAGCCGCTGCCCGGCCAGACCATGCCGTCGATCAAGATCGTCGAACGCGATTACCCGGCGACTTTCGATCGCTACAATTCGCTGGGCCCGGCCCTGGAAGCCCACGGCAATGAGGAAAAAGGCCTCGAATGGGAAACCGCCGGCGAGGTCGCCGAGCTGGGCGCGGTGCACGGGCGGGATCACAACGGCCGGCCGCGCATGGACAACGCGATCCAGGCGGCCGATACCGTCATGACGCTGTCCTCGGCGACCAACGGCAAGGTGGCGGTCAAGGCTTGGCGGGCGCTGGAGGCCGCCACCGGCCGCGAACACGCCCATCTAGCTGCGCCCCGGGCGGGCGAGCATATCCGCTTCCGCGACATCGTGGCCCAGCCGCGCCGGGTCATCGCCTCGCCGGTATGGTCCGGCGTGCCCGACGAGGACACCACCTACAACGGCAGCTATCTCAACGTTCACGAACTGATCCCCTGGCGCACGCTGACCGGGCGCCAGCACTTCTATCTGGACCACCAGTGGATGCGCGCCTTCGGCGAAGGCTTCACGACCTATCGGCCGCCGGTCAATACCAAGACCTGGAAGTCGATCATGAACACCCGGCCCAACGGCCACACCGAGATCGTGTTGTCCTGGATCACCCCGCACCAGAAATGGGGCATCCACAGCACCTATACCGACAACCTGATCATGCTCACGCTGTCCCGCGGCGGGCCGATCATCTGGATCTCGGAAGTCGACGCCAAGCGCGCCGGCATCGCCGACAACGACTGGATCGAGGGCTACAACATCAACGGCGCGGTGGTCGCCCGCGCGGTGGTCTCGCAGCGCGTGCGCGAGGGCATGGCGATGATGTATCACGCCCAGGATCGCACCGTGAACACGCCGGGCTCCGAGATCACCGGCAACCGCGGCGGCATCCACAACTCGGTGACCCGCACGCTGATCAAGCCCACCCACATGATCGGCGGCTACGCCCAGCTCAGCTACGGCTTCAACTACTACGGCACGGTCGGCTCCAACCGCGACGATTTCGTGATCATCCGCAAGATGGATCGCGTCGACTGGCTGGAAGGCGACGATCAAAGCATCCGCGATCAGGGGTACGTGCGATGAATGTTTTCCGTACGGATCGAGGTCAAATGGCTTTTTGGCTGTATTCAGCCCCTTGGGCGCCGCGCCGAGCAGCGGAGCCA
Source organism: Salinisphaera sp. (assembly GCF_035690525.1). Taxonomy (GTDB): domain Bacteria; phylum Pseudomonadota; class Gammaproteobacteria; order Nevskiales; family Salinisphaeraceae; genus Salinisphaera. The sequence continues at coordinate 78,908 of NZ_DASSKM010000109.1, read as the reverse complement.
GAAAGCGATGAAGCCGCCGGATGTCTGAGCGCAGCGAGTTCCGGCGGCGCGCTTTCTGGCGAGCAGCACAGGGGACCGATGCGAAGCATCGGCGCAAGACAGGGTGTCGTTTGTTTTGCTTTCTTTTATTTGGACAAGCAAATAAAAGGGAGTCGCGCATCAGCGCGAAACCCAGCCCCAATCGAAGGTAGAGCACAACCAGTCCGGCAACCGACAATTTGCGGGGAAAAAACTTCACCGATTCCTGACTTTCGCACGCAATCAAAAACGTTTGTGCGCTCAAGCATCGCGAGTGACCTGGAGGTCTCACCATGAAAATCCGAGCCCAGATCGGCAAGGTTTTGAACCTGGACAAATGCATCGGCTGCCACACCTGCTCGGTGACCTGCAAGAACGTGTGGACCTCGCGCGAGGGCGCGGAGTATATGTGGTTCAACAACGTCGAGACCAAGCCCGGCGTCGGCTATCCCAAGGACTGGGAGAACCAGGACCGCTGGAAGGGCGGCTGGGTACGCCGCGACGATGGCGAGATCACGCCGAAGCAGGGCGGCAAATGGCGGCTGCTCGCCAAGATCTTCGCCAACCCACACCTGCCCGAGATCGACGAATACTACGAGCCGTTCAACTTCGACTATCAGCGGCTGCAGAACGCGCCCGCGTCCAAGGCCCAGCCGACCGCCAAACCGTATTCGGCGATCACGGGTGCGCCCATCGACAAGATCGAGTGGGGCCCGAACTGGGAAGAGATTCTCGGCGGCGAATTCGCCAAGCGCAAGCGCGACTACAACTTCGCGAATATCCAGACCGAGATCTACGGGCAGTTCGAACATACGTTCATGATGTATCTGCCGCGGCTGTGCGAGCACTGCCTGAATCCGAGCTGTGTCGCGTCGTGCCCGAGCGGCGCGATCTACAAGCGCGCCGAGGACGGCATCGTGCTCATCGATCAGGATCGCTGCCGCGGCTGGCGGATGTGCATCTCCGGCTGTCCGTACAAGAAGATTTACTACAACTGGCAGTCCGGCAAGTCCGAGAAATGCATCTTCTGTTATCCGCGCATCGAGGTTGGCGAACCGACCGTGTGCTCGGAAACCTGCGTCGGCCGTATCCGCTATCTGGGCGTGATGCTCTACGACGCCGACCGCATCAAGGAAGCGGCCAGCGTGGCCAACGAGGCCGATCTGTACGAAGCCCAAATGGACATCTTCCTCGATCCGCACGACCCGGAAGTGCAGGCGCAGGCGCGCGCCGATGGGGTGCCCGACAACTGGCTGGAAGCAGCCAAGCGCTCGCCGGTCTGGAAGATGGCCAAGGAGTGGCGGGTGGCCTTCCCGCTGCACCCGGAATACCGCACCCTGCCGATGGTCTGGTACGTGCCGCCGCTGTCACCGGTGCAGGCCGCGGCCGACGCCGGCAATATCGCCGCCGACGGCGAGATTCCGGACGTGCAGTCGCTCAAGATCCCGGTCAAGTATCTGGCCAACCTGCTGACCGCCGGCGAGGAAAAACCCATTATCTACGGCCTGCGGCGGCTGCTGGCGATGCGCAAGTACCGGCGCTCGCTGACGGTGGACAACGAGCCTAACAACGCCGTGTTGGAACAGGTGGGCCTGACGTCCGAGCTGGTCGATGACATGTACCAGACCATGGCCATCGCCAACTATGAAGACCGGTTCGTGATCCCGACCGGGCACCGCGAAATGGCCTCATCCGATCCGCTCGGCCAACGTTCGGGCTGTGGCTTTTCCTTCGGCGACGGCTGCCATACCGACGGCGTGACGCGGGGCAACTTGTTTGGGGGTAAAAGCCCCGGAAAGCGTGAGCATGCGCCGGCCGTACCCGCGGCCGAAAGCGAGGCGGGCAAATGACGGCCGGCGCCGACAATCCGCTCGCCCGGCCGCTGGCAGCACTCGCCCGGGTGCTCGATTATCCGAGCGCGACGCTGCAAGCCCATGCAGATGAGCTGGCGGACATCCTGTGCGTGCTGTCGGAATTGAGCGACGCCGAGCGCACGGCGGTTCACGCCTTCATCGACGATCTGGCGCAGCGCGATCTGCTGGAGATCCAGGCGCGCTACGTGGACACCTTCGATCGCGGCCGCAAGGTCTCGCTATATGTCTTCGAACACGTCTACGGCGAGTCCCGCGACCGCGGTCCGGCGATGATCGAGCTCACCCGCGTTTATCGCGAGCACGGCCTGGAAAGTCATACACGCGAGCTGCCGGATTTTCTGCCGATGCTGCTGGAATTCTGTGCCCAGCTTCCCGAGCCGGACGCGCGAGCCTGGCTGGTCGAAACTACCCACGTGCTACAGCGGATCAGCGTGCGTCTAAGCCAGCGCGACAGCGGCTATGCCAGCGCCTTCACCGTGCTGCTGCGCCTGATCGGCGCCGAGCCCGCGCCGGAAGGGCTGACCGAGATGGCCGGCAAGGAAGTGCGCGACGACACGCCGGCCGCTATAGACGACGTCTGGATGGAAAAACCGGTCACATTCGGCCCCGGCGAGGCGCACACCAATTGTGGGGCAACGCGCCAGAACCGGCCCGAGCCGGATACGGGCAGCGCGCCATCGGCTCATATTCAGGGAGATTGAGGCATGGATACGCTTGATTACATTCTGTTCCAGATCTATCCCTATATCGCCGGCACGATATTTTTACTCGGCAGCCTCGTGCGCTACGACATGAGCCAGTACACTTGGAAGACCAATTCCAGCCAGTTGCTGAACAATTCGATGGTTTTCCAGATCGGCAACTACCTGTTCCATCTGGGCATCATTTTTTTATTCTTTGGCCATTTGATCGGCCTGCTCATGCCGCACTGGCTTTATCCCTATGTTGGCCTGACCGTGACCAGCAAGCAGCTGTTGGCCATGGTCTCCGGCGGCGTCGCGGGCACGGCCGCGCTGGTCGGCGGCAGCATCTTGCTCTATCGGCGGCTGTTTCATCGCCTGGTCAGCGCGCAATCCCTGCGCGGCGACAAGTTCATTCTGATTCTGCTGTACGTGCAGCTCGTATTCGGCCTGGCCACCATTCCGGTGTCGGCCCAGCATCTGGACGGCAGCGAAATGATCGCGCTCGCCGACTGGGCCCAGCATATCGTGACCTTCCGGCCGGGTGCTTCGACCTATCTGGCCAGCGTCTACTGGGTGTTCAAGGTGCATCTGTTTCTCGGTTTGACCGTGTTCTTGGTCTTTCCCTTCACGCGCCTGGTGCATATCTGGAGCGTGCCGTATCGCTACGCGGCGCGGCGTTATCAGGTGGTGCGAGAGTACCGGACGCGGGCCGCGGCGCGCTCCGAGCGCGCCTGAACCGGGCAAGGAGTTCATCATGCTGGCCATGGTCAATCGTGTCGTGCTGCCCGAGCACCACATCAACGCCGAGTCCGGCGAAATCGATTCGGGCACGATCGACGAAAAACGCGCCGAGGCCACCCGGCGGCTGGCGGTCAAGGAACTGCTGCGCCAGCGCGCCGAGGCCGTTGGCATCGCCACCGCCGAGCGCCTGGACGCCGCCATCGATGAGCTGCTGAGCGCCGAGGTCGCGGTGCCCGAGGCCACCGAGGACGACTGCCGGCGCTACTTCGACGCCAATCGCGAGCGGTTCGCCACGCCGGTGAGCGTGGCCATGGCGCATATTCTCTTGGCGGCCGCGCCCGACGATCCCGAAGCCCGTGTAGCAGCGCGGCAGCAGGTCGATGAATTGATCGAACAGCTCGGCGTCGAACCGGACTGTTTTGCCGAACTGGCGGCGGCGCATTCACGCTGCCCGTCGGCCGAAGCCGGCGGCGCGCTCGGCTGGATCGGGCGCGGCCAGACCGTGCCCGAGCTGGAGAGCGTGGCGCTGCGGCTGGACGTGGGCCTGGCGAACAAGCCCATCGAGACGCGCTACGGTTATCACATCGTGCGCGTGGACGAGCGCCGTGGCGGCGAGCCGCTGGCCTATGACGACGTCGCGCCAATGGTCGCCGATTATCTGGCCGAGCGCTCCTGGCGCCGGGCGGTCAGTCAGTATATTCGGGTGCTGGCCTCCGAAGCCGAACTCCGGGGCGTGGAGCTGGAAACCGCCGACAACCCGCTGCTGCAATAATGGATACAACGACTTCGAATACCGTGCCGGCGCTTGAGTCGTTCGACGACCTGATCGCCATGGCGCGGGCCGAACCCGATCCCTGCCGGCTGCTCACGGTGCTGGTCCAGGCCGAAACCGCTTATCGGCGCCGGGCCGATGCGAATAAGGCCTTGATGGACGAAGGTCTGCTGCAGCCCGTCATGGTCCGCGATTGGGCGGTGACGGACGATCTGTGCCTGGCCGATATCGTGGCCGGGGCCGATTCGGTCACGAGTGACTGGCGATTTCTGATGACAGCGGTATTGCCGGGATCGCACGGCACCGCGCCCACGTCGGCCGAATGTGAACCGCATCTTGAGCGTATGGCAACCGCGCTGACGATCGGCGCGGATCTGGGCGCATTCGTGTTTTTCGACCGCGAAGGTGGGCCCGTGTCCATCCGCAGCGCATCATGAACTGTTAGCGATAGCGCGCTTCCGGCTGATTGCGGACATCGAGTACGCGAAGCCTGAGCGCATTACCGCCGGGCACCTGCCACTGAATCTCCTGGTCGACAGCCAGGCCGAGCAGTGCGCTGCCCACCGGCGCGAGTATCGATACCTTGCCGGGGCTGCCGTCGATATCCCGGGGATAGACGAGCGCCAGCTCGAAACGCTTGCCGCTGTCAACGTTTTCGAACGCGATGGTCGAATTCATCGTCGCCACGTTTTCCGGAACGTCCTCCGACGCAACGACGTGCGCGCGCTCGAGCTCGGTGCGCAGCTCCCGTATGCCGGGTACGGCATCGCCCGTTTCATCGAGCAGCGCGTCGATCCGGTCGTAATCGGTTTCGGTGACGGTGATGGGCGGTTGTTTCATTAGAGATTCCCGGGCATTGCCGTACAACCGGCAATGTCGTGTTGCAGAATTTGCCGAACGTCCGCAAGTTGGATCTCAAGCGGAAATGGCTCGTGTACTGGAGTTCCACCAGTATACGAAAAAATAGCGAAACCGGTCGTCAATCCGCGGCGTGTTGACGATTCAGGGCAATGCGTCCGAACGCGGTAGCGGAATGAAAAAAGGCCCCCGTAAGACGGCGCGGGCGCACCGTGGCTCTGGTGGAAATGGATCGGGACGAATGTTTTCGGGTCATGCCCACCGCGTCGGTCGCATCCCGACATGATCTGGATCAAGGCCCGTCCGTCGAGATCGATCTATGCTGTCGACAACGGTCGAATGAGGTCCATCATGACGCATGTAGTGACCGACAATTGTATTCGCTGCAAGTACACCGACTGTGTCGAGGTGTGTCCGGTGGACTGCTTTCACGAGGGGCCTAATTTCCTGGCCATCGATCCGGAGGAGTGTATCGACTGCACGCTCTGTATACCCGAGTGCCCGGCCGAGGCGATTTTCGCCGAGGACGATGTGCCGGCCGATCAGCAGCATTTTTTCGAGATCAACGCGCGTCTCGCGTCGCGCTGGCCGGTCATCGACGCGATGATCGAGGCGCCGGAGGATGCCGATTCCTGGAACGGCGTGCCGGACAAGCTGGGGCTGCTGGACGAGGGGGCGCCGGAGCCGTCCGCGCATTGCAACCCGAAAAAACGTTGACGTGGCTTGCGCGAGCTCGGAACGCGTGGTTTCAATCAATCACGAGCCGAGTCCGGAGGTCTTTCCGGTCAATTACGCCGTGCGGAATAATGCCGTGGTGATTCACTCCGGAGTCGGTGCCAAGCAGATCACGGCCAGCCGGGGTCAGCCCCTAGAAGCGCTGGCCGCCTGTTGACTCGTCGAATTCGCGGCGCAGCACCGCGGGCTCCGGGATGTAAAGCCGGTGCGGATCGGCGGTGCGCTGGATCAGGCCGTCCCGGTTTAGACCGGCCAGAATGCGGGATAGCGTTTCGGGCCGGATCGAAAGCTGAGCGGCGATCGTGTTCTTGCGTGCCGGCAGTGTGATGGTCGCGTCGTTGCGTGCGGCTCCATCATTCGGCACCAGGCCGAGCAGAAAGCGGATCACGCGGTCGCGTCCGCCGCGCAGGGTCAGGCACTCGATCTCGTCGAGCAGCCGCGAGATACGGCCGGTCAGCTTGCCCATCACCGCCAGGCAGGTTTCCGGCGAAGCGATCAACTGTTCACGATACACTTTACGCGATAAGCCGATCACCCGGCTGTCTTCGATGGCCTGCGCATGAACCGGATAGCGTGGGCATTCCATGAACGCGATGCCTTCGGCGAAGCTGTCGCCGGCACCGACGCGGCCGATGATTTTTTCGCTGCCGGCGGCCGAGATGCGATAGAGCTTGAGCTTTCCTTCGATGACCACGAAGAACCGTGTGGCCGCCGCCTGCTGATGGAATAGGAACTGGCCTTCGGCGACGCGTCGATGCGCCGCGGTGTCGATGAGGCGTTCGAGAGCGTCGTCGCCCAGCCCAGCGGCGAAGGGCTGAGCGGCGATCAGACGGGCCGGCGCGTCGGCATCCACCGACGTTCCGGAACGTTTTTTCTGCACTTTCCCCGCGGTATCACACACGACGGTGCGCTGGCCTCAGCTGGCCTTTTCGAGGGCCGCGGCCGGGCCGAAGAACTCGTAGTGCATCGCGTCATTCGATACGCCGCGCGACGTGAGTAGACGATAGAGCGCGATCAGCATCGGCTCGGGTCCGCAGAAGTAGTAGTCCGCGGGCGTATCGCCGACCAGACGATCGAGCAGGGCATCGTCGATCAGCCCTTCGCTGACGCCGTCGTCCTCCGCGCCCACGTCGCCGGCGTCGGGCTCGTTGTAGATCACGTGCAGGCGCAGGTTGTCGTGGGTTTCGTCGGCAACCGCCAGTTCCTCGGCGAACGGACGAAGCCGGGCACAGCGCGCGGCCTGGATGAACACGACCGGGCGATCCTTGTTGGCTTCGTCGGCCAGCGCGGTGTGCAGCATGGACAGCAACGGCGTAATGCCCACGCCGCCCGCCAGGAAGACCAGAGGCCGCGAGCTGTCCCGGGAGGGCTCGAGCGTGAATTCGCCGCAGGGCGGGCTCACCCGGACCTTGTCGCCCTGGGCGAGACGTTCGTGGGCGTAGTTGGAGAACTTGCCGCGCGGCACGCCGGCCCGGGGCGCGTCTTCGCGCTTGACGCTGATCCGGTAGTAGGGCGTGCCCGGCGCGTTGGACAGGCTGTAGTTGCGCAGTGCGGTGTCGCCGTCGGGCAATTCGGCGTGAATGGCGATGTACTGGCCCGGCTTGTGGGGCGGCAGCGGCTGACCGTCCACGGGTTCCAGATACACCGACATCACGTTATCCGAGACCGGCTGGCGCTCGGTCACAACGAACGGCTTGAGGCCGTTCCATCCGTCGCGCTCCTTCTGGTCGGTATAGATCTGTCGTTCGCGATCGATGAAGATCTCGGCGAGTTGCGAGTAGGCCGCGGCCCAGGCATCGATCACTTCGTCCGTGGCGGCTTCGCCGAGCACTTCGCGGAACGCGGCCAGCAGGTGCCGGCCCACCACAGGATAGTGCTCGGGCTGGATGCCGAGCGACGTATGCTTCTGGGCGATCAGTTCGATGGCCTCGGTGAGCGCGCCCGGGTTGTCGATATGCTGGGCGTAGGCGGTCACGGCTGACGAGAGCGCCTTTTGCTGGCGCCCGGAAATCTGATGGGCCGGATTGAAGTAGTCCTTGACTTCCGGGTTCTGGGTGAACATCCGGTCGTACATATGGCGGGCGACGGCTTCGCCGTGCTCGTTGAGAACCGGCGCCGTATCCTTGATGACGGCGGTCTGGCGTTCACTGAGCATGCAACTCTCCTTATTTAAGGCAAGTGAAATACTTCTTTTAAAGAAGTATATAATACGCTCATTTGGCGTCAAGTCTCATGCAGCTCACGACCCATACCGATTATTCGCTGCGCCTGCTGATCTATCTGGCCGTGGGTGACGATCCGGAACCCGCCCGGATCAAGGACGCGGCCACACGGTTCCGTGCTTGATCTGGATCAATCGGTTGGGACACAACCCGTGGTAGCTTCTGAAGGCTTTTCGACCGACAATGCGGCCTGGCTTCTGATGGCGGCTATCGGGCCTTTATACTTCGAAGAATAGGTTTGCAACGTGGATCCACTCGCGATACTGCTGACCCGGCTTGATTTCGCCTGGGTCACCAGCCTGCATTTCCTGTATCCGCCGCTGACAATCGGATTGTCCGCGCTTTTGTTCGTTTCCGAATGGCGCTGGCTCGCCACGAACGACGAGGGCTGGTACCGGCTGGTTCGCTTCTTCGAAAAGCTATTCATCATCAATTTCGGCGCCGGGGTGGCCACCGGCGTGACCATGGAAATGGCCTTTGGGATTCTCTACGGGCCATTTTCGCAGGCCGCCGGGCCGTTTTTCGGCGTTGTGCTCGGCTACGAAACCATCACCGCCTTCATGTACGAGGCCGGCTTCATCGGCCTGATGGTGTTCGGCTGGGGCAAGATCAGCCGCGGTATGCATCTGTTTGCGACCTTCAACGTCATGCTGTCGTCGACGTTGTCCGCCTTCTGGATCATGGACGCCAATTCCTGGATGCAGACGCCGACCGGCGTCGAGCTCAGAAACGGTGTTTTCCATGTCACCGATTGGTGGGCGGCGATCTTCAACCCGAACTTTATCTACGGTTTTCCGCATATGTGGATCGCCGCGCTGGAACTGGCGCTGTTCTTCGTGATCGGGGTGGCCGCCTGGTTCGTGCTCAAGGGCCGCCAAGTCGCGCTGTTTCGGCGGGCGTTGCAGTACGCGCTGCTCGCCGCGGTCGTTATTACGCCGCTGCAGATTTATCTGGGCGATGCGCTCGGTCATGTTGTGGGCGAAACCCAGCCGGCCGCGCTGGCGGCCATGGAAGGCCATTATCAGACGTACGATGCGGATGGCACGATCAATACTGCCTGGACGATTATCGGCTGGCCCAACGATGCCGCGAACACAATGGACTGGGCCATTTCCATCCCGCACGCGCTGAGCCTGATCGAGACCTATTCGTGGAACGGCAAGGTGCCCGGGCTAGACCAGTTCAAGCCTGAAAATCGGCCGCCGGTATGGGTGCCGTTCTATTCGTTTCGGGTGATGGTCGCGATCGGCTTCTTTCTGTTTGGCGTCGCGCTCTGGGGCGCGTACCTGATGTGGCGCGGCCGTTTGTCGGCCACCACCATTGCCGGCAACCGCTGGTTTCTGCGTATTTTAGTGTTTTCTGCTTTTCTGCCGTATCTGGCGATCTGGACCGGCTGGTGGACGCGCGAGGTCGGCCGCCAGCCGTGGCTGGTGGACGGCATGATGCGCGTGTCCGAAGGCGTGAGCCGGATGACGGTGTTCGAGGCTGCGCTCTGGCTGGGCGCGTTTTTCGTCTTTGAACTGCTGGTGTGGTACTTCACCTGGTATTTCCTGGCCAAAGTTTTGCGGGCCGGCCCGGATATGGACAGCCCGGTAGTCACCGGTGGGGATGAATTGCTCGGGCATCTGGAGAACGCGCCGGATTCCGACGAAGACGAACCGGCCTACGTGCGGCCGTAGGAGGGCACAGGCAATGAACGATCTGTCACAGGCCCATAATTTCCTGATATACGCCTGGTGGTTCGCACTCGGCTTTAGTTTCCTGATGTATATCATGCTCGACGGCGCCGATCTGGGCGCCGGCGTCTTCTCGTTATTCGTGCACGATCATCAAGAGCGTGGCGCGATTATGGCGACTATGGCCGGCACATGGGATGCCAATGAAACCTGGCTCGTTGTGGCCGGTGGCATTCTGTTTGGCACTTTTCCCATGGTGTACGGCTCGGCGTTTCATTATCTGATGCTGCCGCTGATCATCGTACTGCTCAGCATCATGATGCGGGCTGTATCGTTGGAGTTCCGGCATCTTTCGCAGCGCACCCAATGGCTATGGGACGGCTTGTTCGGCGTGGCCAGCCTGACCACGCTGTTTTTCGCCGGCATGGCCATGGGCGCGGTACTTCAGGGGTACCCGCTGACCGGCGGTCAAGTGCCGACATACCCAGGCGGCATGCTGCGCTTTGTCAGCGCTTTCAGCGTCTGGACCGGCATTGGTGCGGTAATCGCGGCCTCGCTGGCCGGGAGTTTGTTCATCCGGGCGCGCTTCGAGCGCACCGAAGCGATCCGCGTGCGGGCGGCGGTCTGGGTCGATCGTACGTTCTATCTGGCGCTGGCCGCCGTGGTCGTTACCGGCATCTGGAGCCTCGCGATCTTCGAATGGGTACGCGCCAAATGGCTGGGGCCGTATTTCTGGATTTGGCTGCTGTTGGCGATCGTGGTCGTGCTGGCAACCTTCCAGATGCGCCGCGCGACCCGCAAAGAGCGCGATCTGGCGGCCATCCTGTGGCTAAACGCCGCCATCGCGATCATGTGGCTTTCCATGATGTTCACTATGCTCCCCTGGATTGTGCCGAATACCTGGACTGTGCAAGCGGCTGCCAGCCCGGCGGTATCGCTGGTGACCTTCACGCTCGCCATGGGCAGTTTCCTGCCGGTGATGCTGGCCTACAACTGGTATCAGATTTGGGTGTTCCGGGCGCGTATCAACAAGCTCACGGGTTATGGCCACTAAACCGACCATGCCTGCGGCCGACAATGGCGATGCCCGGCATGTTTGGGCTCGGGCGCTATGGCATATGCGCTGGCCGGCGGTCTATATCTGTGGCCCGGTGCTCGGCCTGGTGATGGTCAACCTGTTTTTCGGCCTGCCTGGCCACCTGTGGTTTGTTGCGGCCGCCTTCTTCGGTTTTAGTGTCGTGTTGTTCGGCATCCTGGTCAGGGGCGAGGCGCGCCGTCTCCGCCGGATCGGGCGTTCGCGCTGATTCGAACCGCTATCGGCAATTTTTGGCCGGTCGGGTCGGTCGGATATTCATGAGTTGATTCGGGGTGGTGAGAATGGCGCGTTCGGCTGCACCGGGAAAGCGTGCCGCCGCCGGGGTGCTGAGCGGTTGGTTGCGCAGACAACTCCGCCGGGCGCGCGGGCCGCTGGGCTTGAGTATCGCGATGAGCGCGGTCGACGGGCTGTTGCTGATCGGACAAGCCTGGCTGCTGGCCCGGATCATCGCCGCGGTGGCGATCGACGGTCGAGGCTTGGCCGCCGTATGGCCGTGGCTGTGGGGCGTGCTCGCCGTGTTCGCGGTGCGCGCCGCCGTAACGCCATTGGCTGAGGTCGCCGCCTTCGAGGCCGCGGCGCGCGTCAAGCTCGCGGTGCGGAGGCAGCTATACGACCATGCCCAGGCCCTCGGTCCGGCATGGGCGCGCCGTCAGCGCAGCGGCGCGATCGCGCATACGCTCACCGACGCGGTCGAGTCGCTCGACAGTTATTACGCCGGCTATCTGCCGCAGATCGCCCGGGCTACGTTCCTGCCGCTCGCGATCCTGGTGTTCGTTTTCCCGCAGGATTGGGTCTCCGGACTGATCCTCGTCATCACCGCGCCGCTGATTCCGCTGTTCATGATCCTGATCGGCAAGGGCACCGAGCGCCTCAATCAGCGCCAGTGGCGGCGGCTCGCGCGCATGAGCGCGCATTTTTTCGACGCCATCGAAGGCCTGACCACGCGCAAGCTGTTCAACGCCAGCCGGCGCGAGGCCGCGGTCGTGGCCCGGATATCGAAAGCCTATCGGCACGACACCATGGCGGTGCTGCGCGTGGCGTTCCTGTCGTCGTTGATGCTGGAGTTCCTGGCCACGATCGCCATCGCGATGGTCGCGGTCTATATCGGTTTCCGGCTTTACTACGGTGAGATGCAGTTTCTGCCGGGCCTGTTCGTGCTGCTTCTGGCGCCCGAGTTCTATGTGCCGCTGCGCAACATGGGGGCTCAGTACCATGCGCGCATGGAGGCGATTGGCGCTTCGGAGCAGATCGTGGCGCTGTTGGATGAGCCGGCGACGCGCCCGGCGCGCGGTGAGGCCGCCGCCCGGATCGGCCCTCTGACCCGCGTGGCTTTCGAGCGCGTCGATTTTGCCTACGAGCCCGGGCAGCCGGTGCTTCAAAATCTCGACTTCGCGATCGAGCGCGGCCGGCGCGTCGCCCTCGTCGGGCCGAGCGGCGCCGGCAAGACGACGATCAGTCAGCTGCTTCTGGGCTTCCTTCAGCCGGCACAGGGCCGCGTCCGCGCCAATGGCGTCGATCTGTGTGATATCGATGCCGAACAATGGTTGGCGCGGGTGGCTTGGCTGGCCCAGCGGCCGACGCTGTTCCACGGCAGCGTGGGCGACAATATCCGTCTGGGCATGCCGTCGGCGGGCCCCGAGGCGGTGCGGCGTGCGGCGGCGCAGGCCAACGCCGCCGCGTTCATCGAAGGATTGCCGGCCGGCTACGACACGATCGTCGGCGATCGCGGCCAGGGGCTATCCGGCGGCGAGATCCAGCGTATCGCGCTTGCGCGCGCTTTTCTCAAGGACGCCGACCTGGTGGTGCTGGATGAGGCCAGCGCCAGTCTCGACCCCGAGACCGAGACGTTGATCACCCAGGCCATCGAGCGCCTGGCCCGCAATCGCGTCATGCTGATGATCGCGCATCGCCTGGCCACCGTGCGCCGCGCCGACGAGATTGTGGTTCTCGATCACGGGCGCATCATCGAGCGGGGCAGCCACCGCACGCTGCTGAATAATAACGGGCGTTACGTCGAAATGCTGTCGCTCTACCGCGGCGGTATGGTCGATACGCCATGACCGATTTGCTGCGTCTGCTCGGTCTCTTCAAGCCCTTCCGGCGCTCGCTCGCTGCCGGCATCGCGCTGTCGACCGGCGTCATTCTGGCCAATGTGGCGTTGTTGTCGCTGGCCGGCTGGTTCATCACCGCAATGGCGCTGGCGGGCCTTGGCGGGTATACGATCAACTACTTCACGCCGGCTGCCGGTATTCGCGCCCTGGCCATCGTGCGGAGCGTCGGGCGTTACGGTGAGCGGCTGGTGACCCACGACGCCACGCTTCGCCTGCTGTCGCAGTTGCGCGGCTGGTTCTATGTGCATCTCGAACCGCTGGCGCCGGCGCGGCTACAGTTTTATCGCGGCGGCGATCTGCTGAGTCGTATCCGCGCGGATATCGATACGCTCGACAACTTCTATCTACGGGTGCTCGTGCCCACCGTTGCCGCGGCGGTCAGCGTGCTGGTGATGGTCGGTTTCCTCGCCGGCTTCAGCGTGGCCGCGGCGCTGATCGATCTGGCCGGGCTGGTGGTCGTCGGTATCGGGATGCCGCTGTTGGTCCAGCGCCTGGGGGCGGTACCCGGCGCGCGTGCCGTGGCGGGTCGCGCCGATCTGCGCTCCGCGATCGCCGATTCCGTGCGCGGCATGGACGAACTGCACGTCTATCAGGCGCGTGTCCGTCAGGCCGGGCATGTGGAACGGCTGAGCCAGGGGCTGGTCGCGCCGCAGCGCCGGCAGGTATGGATCGATGCCGTGGCGGGGGCGGTTTCGGGGCTCGCGACCCGGCTCTGTCTCTGGCTGGCGTTGGTGGCCGTGATTCCGCTGATCGCGGCCGGCCGGCTCGACGGCGCCGATCTGGCGATGATCGCGTTTTTCATCCTGGCCAGCTTCGAGGCCGTCAATCCGTTGCCATTGGCCTTTCGGAGCCTCGGCGAGACGCGCGCCGCCGCGCGCCGAATATTCGCTCTGGTCGATGCCGCGCCGGCGGTGGACGAACCGCCGCGCGAGGCCGAGCCGCCGCCCATTTTCGATATCCGGTGCCGCGGGCTGCGTATGCGCTATGCCGAAGGCGCGCGCTGGGCGCTGGACGGTATCGACTTACACGTGGCGCCGGGCCAACGGCTGGGTGTCGTCGGCGCGACGGGTTCGGGAAAAACAAGTTTGTTCAATGTGTTGCTACGATTCTGGGACTATCAGGACGGCGAGGCGACCCTGGGCGGCGTACCGCTGCGCGCCTATCGCGGCGAGACGGTCCGCGGCTGGTGTGCCGTGGTCTCGCAGCGGACGCATCTGTTCAATACCAGCATCCGCGAGAATCTGAGGCTCGCGCACAGCGGAGCCACGGACGAACAGCTCTGGGGCGCTCTGCGTCAGGCCGGGATCGAGGCTGAAATTCGGGCGCTGCCGGGTGGACTGGACACCGTGACCGGCGAAACGGGGACGCGCCTGTCCGGTGGCCAGGCGCGCCGGATCGCCATCGCTCGCGCGCTGCTCAAGGACGCGCCGATTTTGTTGTTGGACGAGCCCACCGAAGGGCTGGACGCCGGGACCGAGCATGCGGTGCTGCAGGCGCTGGAAACGCTCATGGCGAATCGTACGACGCTGCTCATCACGCATCGGCCCCAGGCCCTGCGGCACGTCGACCGGGTTGCGGTGCTAGGCGACGGCCGCGTGCTGGAGCAGGGGACGCCGGGCGAACTGTTGCGCCGAGGGCGCTATCTGCCGATCTATGCGGCACTTGGTTAACGTCCCACCCGTCGCCGCGCCCGGCGGCGTCGCCAAACCTAGCCTGGCGCACCGTCCACGCGCGGGCCGAGATAGGCGGCGCCATAGCGCAGAGTCCAGGGCAGCAGGGCGACGAGCCAGAGCGCCGCGGCGGCGAGGATCAACCACGGGCGCAATCCGCTCGGCACCGGGCATTCGGCCAGGACGCGGACCACGGCCGTCACTTGAATCAGCGTGAAAGCCCATAGCGCGACACGCCCGGCGATCAGCGGGCGGCCTGAATGACCGAGGCTCACGCGGGTGGCCATGGCGACCACCATACCGGTGACGAAGCCGATCCCCAGCGCATGCAGAGGCGCGGTGCCGAGCGACATTCGAGCGCCGAAGAACTGCAGCAGACTGTCGATTGCATACAGCGTCATCGCGACGGCCAGCCAGGCGAAGGCGACGTGGAGCATGCCGAGCAGGGGGTTGCGCAGGCTCCGCGCCAGCCCCCAGCGCCAGCTATGCCACGCGGCGAGCGCCGCCAGCGGTAGATCGCAGAAGAGCGACCAGTCAAGCCGGCCGGCGATCGCGAGGCTGCAGTGGGCGGCAACGCAAAGCAAGGTGGCCGGTAGGGTCCAGCCGGGTTTGGCGATTCGGTAGTCACTTAGAACACGAGAACTGAAAAACGGAATCATTCGATGGCTTATGGCCACGATCAGCGGCACCAGAAACAGCCAGATGCCGATCGCGATGGCCGGTTCCAGCAGCGGCGCCCGCGGTACGATCAACCCGGCGACGTAGATGGCCGCGCCGAGCCAGCCCGCGGCGATACACCCCAGTGGAAACAGCGCGAAGCGCTTGTCGACACGCGGCGAGTGCCGCCAGACTCGATACAGCGTGACCCAACCGAAGCCCCATGCGGCCACGAACAGCGCAGCACCCGCGGCGGCCAGCCTCCGGTCGATCAGGAAGCCGATGTAGGCGACGCACACGCCCAGCGCCATGCCGGCGGCGATGCGCGCATAGCGCGCCTTGGGCACCGGTGCGCTGTTCAACCAGCGTGGGAACGCGGTAAGGGCGAAACCGAACACAAAAAACGGAAACAGGCCGTACAGCATCAGAAAAACGTGCACAGCCATGCCGGGAACCGCGAGCGTCGGGCCGGCCGTGCCGGGTAGATACCAGCCGCAGAGAATCGTTAGCCAAAGCCCCATGGCCGCGACGATCTGCGCGGCGCCGGCCAGAAAGAACGGCCGATGCGGTGAAGCCAGTACGATCGCTGCTCGCCCGGCCATGATCGGAGTCTTCACGCAAATCCCCGTCTATGAGGTGTTGGTGGCCCGCACTCGGCAGACCGCGCGACACGGCGATTACAATATCGCGCGAATCGCCGGTTTTTTCATAGCACATGATGAGGGATCGCCCTGTCGGCCCGCCTTGACGCAGATCAAGGCCTGTACCGGCGTTGCCGGCACACTGGGTAAACGCATGGCGCTCGGGCGGCCGCACTCGGTTTTCGTATCGATCAGGGCGAACGCGTCGAAGGCGATGACCCGGCGGCGTCGCAGGTTCATATCGTCCTAAAAGAAAAAGGCAACGAAGCTGATGGACATCGGCACTCTCTACAACGGGATCAAGCTCGTTCACATGAGCTGCGCCGGGGCCAGCGTCAGCCTGTTCACGGCGCGCGGTCTATGGGTCAACGTGGCGCGCCGCGGTCTCTGGCGTTGGCTGCGCATCGTGCCGCACGTCATCGACACGCTGTTGCTGGCCAGCGGTCTCACGCTGGCCTTTCTCATCCATCAGTATCCGTTTTTCAACAGCGACTGGCTGACCGCGAAGGTGATCGGTCTGATCGCCTATATTGCGCTGGGTACCGTGGTGTTTCGTGGCCCGTCCGACCGCCGGTGGCGGGCGCTCGCGGGCGTGCTCGCGCTGCTGGTCTTTGCCTATATCGTGGGCGTGGCCGTGACCATGCGGCCGACGGGCTTTCTGCATTTCGCGCTTTGATCTGAGCGGCTGCCGCCCGGCTCGGACTCACGCAAAGCCCGCTGGATGCCATTCCTCCATCATCTTTTGCCGGGCGGAACTCAGCCGTCGGGACATCAGGGCCGAAAAGCGCTTGAACAGCTCGTAGCCGAATTTGGGGTCGGATTCGCAGCGGGCCAGAATGGCGTCGCCGTCGAATACCAGCACGTCGCTGTCTTCCAGGGCACGGGCTTGAAAATGCCAGCGATAGGGCGGTATCAGCCACGACCAGCCGACGACCTCGCCGGGTCCGAGATGTTGCATTTCGAGCGCGGGGCCGCTGATCGCCGCCACTTCGATGCTGATGGCGCCCCGGCGTATGAAATAGAACTGCTGCGCGCGGTGATCGTGGCGAAACAGGATATCTTCCGTGTCCAGCGCGAGCGGCGTGGCACAGCCGGCCAGAAAAGAAAGAAAGGACGGATCGAGCCCGATGAAGAAATCCCGTTCGGCCAGATCGCTCACGGTGGGTTGGTTCGACATCGATTCATACCTCGCTGACTGATTCCATGCTATCGGGGGTGTCGTTGGGCAGACAACAGTCTGCACAGGATAGCGCTCGAAAGAGACTCGGGCACCCCGGCCGACGGCGACGAAGGGTGTCGTGCAGGCGCCGCCAATGGACAAGCATCCGCGCCTCGGCGATACTCATTTTCATAAAAACAGACTGTCACGCCACAAGATCAACCGGGGACCACGGTTCGCGTACGCCTGAAAAGGCCGGGCAGGCGGCGCGCTCGTTCGCGGTGCCGCCGCTCGCTTGTGTGATTCGGCAACGAACCATGCCCGGTCTGCTCACCTGAAGATTCTCCGAGACCGCCGCCCGTAAATGCAGCCCGTCAGGCTCGTCGAACCCGTTGTGATGCTTGCGACCGTAGCCCAGTGGCTGGTGCTGGCCACGCTGACGGGGACCCTGGTCGGGGCGGGCACCAGTCTTTTTCTGTACGCGCTGTTCTTCGTTTCCGCGCCCACTGAAACCGCGCCGCTCTGGCTGCATATGGTGCTGTTGCCGTTGGGCGGTCTGTTCAACGGTCTGCTGCTGCACTGGGGTTACCGCGCCAACAAGACGGGTCTGAAGGATTCGACGATCGCCGCAGTGCATCAGCAGGCGGGCAGAATGCCGCTGGCCACGGCGTGGATCAAACCCGTGGCCGCGCTGGCCACACTGGCCTCCGGCGGTTCGGCCGGCCGGACTGGGCCGTGCTCGCACATCGGCGGGGCGGTCGCGGCCGGGATCGGCAAGGTACTGCACCTGAACGGCGAGTTGCGAAAGCGGCTCGTCGCCTGCGGCATCAGCGCCGGTTTCGCCGGCGTCTTCGGCACGCCGATCGCGGGCGCCGTCTACGGCGTGGAAATCCTCACGGTCGGCTATCTCCGGCACGATTTCCTGTTTCCGGCCACGGTGGCCGGCTTTGCGTCGTTCGAGATCAGCAAGTTGGTCGACGCCCCGTACATCGAATATTTCACCATCGGGCTGCCGGACAATTTCTCGGAAATCCTGTTCATCAAGACCGTGATCATCGGGATCATTTGCGGTCTGGTCGCGTGGCTCTACGTTTATCTGATCGAGCTCGCCCGCCGGGGCTTCAAGCGGTTCCGGTACCGGTTCAATCTGTGGCCGCCGCTGATGCCGCTGTTGGGCGGCGTCATTCTGGCCGTGCTGATCATCGTGATTCCCACCGATTACCTGGGCCTGAGCCTGCCATTGATGGACCACGCGCTCGCCGGCGACCCCATGCCGTATCTCGGTTTCCTGTGGAAGTCGATTCTGGTGGCGATCACGCTGGGCTCCGGGTTTTATGGCGGCGTCGTGACACCACAGCTCGTCATCGGCGCCATGACCGGCAACGCTTTTTCCCATCTACTCGGTTTCAGCCCGGCGCTGGGCGGCGCGATCGGCCTGGTTGCGGTGGTGGCCGCGGCCTCCGATGCGCCCATCGCCGCGATACTCATGGGTATCGAACTGTTCGACACGTCGACCGGCACCTTCTATGCCTCGGGTGCCGCCATCGCGGCCTATCTGGTGATCGGCCATCGCAGCGTTTATCCCGACCAGCTTCTGGCTTTTACCAAGTCCTCCTGGATATCGGCCAAACCGGGCCTGCCGCTGGACAAGAAAACGCTTTATCTATCCTTCGGCCTGCGCAAGTGGCTCAGTTATCTGCGTAAACGCCGCCGCGGAGAGAGACGATAGCGCTTCCTCTTCGACCCGAGCGGGCCAGACGGCGGTGATGCTCAGGCACGGCCTGAGGCTGTCGACGCGTCGTCGAGCAACGCCCGCAGCATAAAGCGCAGGATGCCACCGTGGCGATAGTAGGCCGCTTCGGCGGGCGTATCGATCCGCAGGCGGACATCGAACGCCTGTGACCGCCCGTCTGTGCCGGCCGCCGTGACCTGAACGAAATTCGGCAGCACGTCCCGGCCGGCCAGCCCGGTGATCGCGAAGGTCTCCTCGCCGGAGAGCCCGAGCGAGTCGGCGGATTCGCCCTCGGCAAACTGCAGCGGCAACACGCCCATGCCGATCAGGTTGGAGCGGTGGATGCGCTCGTAGCTCTCGGCGATCACCGCGCGCACGCCGAGCAGGGCGGTGCCCTTGGCAGCCCAGTCGCGCGACGAGCCGGAGCCATACTCCTTGCCGGCGAGCACGAGCAGCGGTGTGCCCGCCGCCGCGTAGTTTACCGACGCATCGTAGATCGTGCTCACCGGCGCGTCGTCCTGCGTGAAGTCCCGGGTGTAGCCGCCTTCCGTACCCGGCGCGAGCAGATTACGCAGGCGAATGTTGGCGAAAGTGCCGCGGATCATCACTTCGTGGTTGCCGCGGCGCGCGCCGTAGGAGTTGAAATCCGGGCGCGCCACGCCGTGCTCGGCCAGATATTGTCCGGCCGGGGAGTCGGGCGCGATCGCACCCGCCGGGCTGATGTGATCGGTGGTGACCGAGTCGCCGAGCCGGGCCAGCACGCGCGCGCCTTCGATATCGGCCAGAGGTTCGGGCTCGCGGCTCATGCCGTCGAAAAACGGCGGCCGGCGCACGTAGGTTGAGTCCGCCTGCCATTCGAAGGTGTCGCCTTCGGCGATGGCCATGCCGCGCCAGCGCTCGTCGCCTTTGTAGATATCGGCGTAGCCGGCGGTGAACATGTCCGCGTGCAGGTTTTCGGCGATGGTGTGCTCGATGGCGGCTGGCGCCGGCCAGATGTCCTCGAGAAAAACCGGCTCGCCGTCGCTGCCGGTGCCGATCGGCTCGCGCAGCAGGTTGACGTGCAGGCTGCCGGCCAGCGCGTAGGCGATCACCAGCGGCGGCGAGGCCAGAAAATTCATACGGCATTCGGGGTGGATACGGCCCTCGAAGTTGCGGTTGCCCGACAGTACCGAGCACACCGTGAGGTCTTTGTCGTTGACGGCGGCACTGACCTCCGGGATCAGCGGACCGGAATTGCCGATGCAGGTCGTGCAACCGTAGCCGACCAGATGGAAGCCCAGCTCCTCCAGATACGGCGTCAATCCGGCGCGCTCGATGTAGTCGGTGACCACTCTGGAGCCGGGCGCCAGCGAGGTCTTGACCCAGGGTCTGCGCGCCAGGCCCTTTTCCACGGCATTTTTCGCGAGCAGGGCGGCGCCGATCATTACCGACGGGTTGGAGGTATTGGTGCAGGAGGTGATCGCGGCGATCACCACCGAGCCGTTGTCGATCTCGCACCGGCTGCCGTCGTCCAGGGTCACGGTCGCCGGCGTGCTGGGCCAGGCGTGCTCGGCCCCGCAGTCACACGGCGGATTCGGTTCGTCGCCGGGATGATCGTGGTCGATCGAGACCGGATCGCTGGCCGGAAAGGATTCTCCGGAGGCTTCGTCGAGACCGACATCGATAGCCTCGGCCTGGGTCTGGCCGGCCAGCAGCGCGCCGACCGCGTGGGGGGCAATACGCAGCGGCACGCGATCGTGCGGACGTTTGGGACCGGCGATGGATGGTTCGACCGTGCCTAAATCCAGTTCGACGACCTGCGAGTATTCGGCTTCGTGCTCGGGGTCGTGCCAGAGGCCCTGTTCCTTCGCGTAGGCCTCGACCAGGCGGATCTGATGCTCGTCGCGCCCGGTCAGGCGCAGATAGGCGAGCGTTTCATCGTCGATCGGGAATATCGCGCAGGTCGAGCCGTATTCCGGGCTCATGTTGCCGATGGTGGCGCGGTTGGCCAGCGGCACGTTGGCCACGCCGGGCCCGAAGAACTCGACGAATTTGCCGACCACACCGGTGGCGCGCAGCAGTTCGGCGACGGTGAGCACCAGGTCGGTGGCCGTGGTGCCGGGCTGCAGTTCGTCGGTGAGCTTGAAGCCGACCACCTGCGGCATCAGCAGGCTGATCGGCTGGCCGAGCATGGCCGCCTCCGCCTCGATGCCGCCCACGCCCCAGCCGAGCACCCCCAGGCCGTTGACCATCGGCGTATGCGAGTCGGTGCCCACCAGTGTATCGGGGTAGGCGAGCGTGCCGTTTTCGGTCTCGCGGGTGAATACCGTACGGGCCAGATATTCCAGATTCACCTGATGGCAGATGCCGGTGTCCGGCGGTACCACCTTGAAATCGTTGAACGCCGTCGCACCCCAGCGCAGCAACTGATAGCGCTCGGCGTTGCGCTCGAACTCCCTGGCTGCATTGGTCAGAAACGCATTCGGCCGGCCGAAGGCATCCACGATCACGGAATGATCGATGACCAGTTCGGTGGGGATCTGCGGATTGATCCGTCGCGCATCGCCGCCCAACTCGCCGATCGCATCGCGCATCGCCACCAGATCCACCACACCCGGTACACCGGTGAAATCCTGCATCAGCACCCGCGCCGGGGTGTATTGGATCTCCTGTTCGGGCGCGGCTTCGGGCCGCCACTCGGCCAGTGCGCGGATTTGTTCGGCGGTCACGCGCTCGCCGTCCTCGTTGCGCAGCAGGTTTTCCAGCATCACCTTCAGGCTGTAGGGCAGGCGTTCGAAGCCTTCGACGGCCGACAGTCTGTAGATGATGTAATTCGCGTTGTCGACGGCCAGCGTATCGCGGGCGCCAAATGTGTTGGATGCCATGCCGATGCTCCTTGAATCGATTGGCCAGGCCCAGCCCGTATGCCGCCTCGCGTCTACCGAGCCAGATCCGGCCGGTAGCCGCCGGCTTCCATGCGCGAAGCGATCGCCAGCCGGTTCCAACTGTTGATCGCGGCAATCGCCAGGCTGAGATCCAGTAGTTCGTTGTCGTTGAAATACTGAGCCGCCTGTTCGTACACGTTGTCCGGCACATGGGTATCGGCCACGCGCGTCACCGCCTCCGTCCAGGCCAGAGCGGCACGTTCGCGGTCGCTGAAAAAAGGCGTTTCGCGCCAGGCATTCAATGTGTACAGTCGCTGTTCGCTTTCGCCGGCCGCGCGAGCGCCCTTGCTATGCATGTCCAGACAAAACGCGCAGCCATTGATCTGCGAGGCACGCATCTTGACCAGTTCCAGCAGCGGCGCTTCGAGACGGCAGTCGTGAAGATAGTCTTCCAGGCTGCGCAGCGCCTGGATACCCGCATGCGACAGCTGATATGTGAAACGCTGGGCCATATTGTTTGCTCCCGCTATCGGATGTCTGGCTCTATTGATTGATAGAGCATGCGAGAAATGTCGTTATCAGTCGTTGACCCAGATCAAACCGGCTGATCGACAGGCTCGCCTCGGTCGCATTTCTTGCAGTCCAGCTCGAAACCGAGCATCGACTCACGCCCGGCCGCGTGCGTGACCCAAGGCCGCTGGACCCACGGCGGATCGTGTCGGACATGCTGATTGTGGCCGCAGGCCAGCTCGGCCACCCAATGGTCTTCCAGGTCGCGGTGATAGCCGGCGATTGGTTGGCGCATGGAATCCACGGTCTCAGCCGGTGACGGCCAGAGCCTGATCCAGGTCGGCGATCAGGTCGTCGATGTGTTCGATGCCGATCGACAGCCGGATCATGTCGGGCGTCACGCCGGCGCTTGCGAGCTCGGCTTCGTTGAGCTGGCGATGGGTGGTCGCGGCCGGCATCGATGCGCAGCTCTTGGCGTCGCCGATATTGACCAGCCGGATGAACAGATCGAGGGCGTCGTAGAAACGCACACCGGCCTCCAGACCCCCTTCGATGCCGAAACTCAGGATGCCCGAGGCCCGACCGTCCATATAGCGCCGGGCCAGCGGATGATCGCGGTGGTCGGCGAGTCCGGCGTAGCTGACCCAGCGCACGCGCGGGTGGGCCTCGAGGTATTCGGCGATGCGCTGGGTGTTGTCGCAGACACGCTCCATGCGCAGCGCCAGGGTCTCCAGACCCTGCAGCAACTGCCATGCGTTGAACGGGCTCATGGCACCGCCCATGTTGCGCAGCGGCACCACACGGGCGCGCGTGATGAAAGCCGCTTCACCCGCGTCCTTCGCGTAGTTGACGCCGTGATAGGACGGATCGGGCTCGGTGAGCAGCGTGAAGCGTTCGGCGTGGTCCAGCCAGGGGAAACGCCCGGAATCGACGATTAGGCCGCCGACCGTGGTGCCGTGGCCGCCGATGTACTTGGTCGCGGCGTGCACGATGATATCCGCGCCGTGTTCGATCGGGCGCAGCAGCGTCGGCGAAGGTACGGTATTGTCGACGATCAGTGGCACGCCGTGGCCGTGCGCGATCTCGGCCAGCGCTTCGATATCCGCGACGTTGCCCGACGGGTTGCCGATCGATTCGCAGTAGATGGCCTTGGTGTGTTCGTCGATGAGCGCAGCCATGGCGGCCGGGTCGTCCTTGTCGGCGAAACGCACCGTCATGCCCTGACGCGGCAGGGTATGGGCGAACAGATTGTAGGTGCCGCCGTAGAGTTCGCTGATCGAGACGATGTTGTCGCCGGCCTCGGCGATGGTCTGGATCGCGGCGGTGACCGCAGCCATGCCGGAGGCCATAGCGAGTGCGCCGACGCCGCCCTCGAGCGCCGCGATGCGCTGTTCCAGCACGTTGCAGGTCGGATTCATGATGCGGCTGTAGATATTGCCCGGTACCTTCAGATCGAAGAGATCGGCGGCGTGTTGGGCATCGTCGAACGCATACGATGTGGTCTGGTGGATCGGCACGGCCACGGCGTGCTGTTCGTCGGGCGTGTACCCGCCGTGCAGGGCAATGGTTTCCGGTTTCATGAGCGATCACCTGTGTGCTGACGAAGTAGGCAGCCACGATTGAGCCTCGTCACGAAGCCGAACACAAGTAACGGGTTCGGTTACGAGCCGGGTTAGCGCGTTGGAGCATGGTTTCGCATGCCAGGACAGGGACGCACGTAATCGGGTGTTATAGTCATGTTTTAATACGCGTTTACAGTTTGAGGCGGATCATGGCCAAGACAGCGAAACAGAATCGAGAGGATCTGACGCCGGATGCGGAACAAGCCTGGCGCGACTTCAGCAAGGCCGTATTCGCGCCGGGCGCGTTGGATGCCAAGACCAAGCAACTGATCGCGGTCGCCGTCGCGCACGTGACCCAGTGCCCCTACTGCATCGAGGGACACGCGCCGGCCGCCCGGCGGGCCGGCGCCACCGAGGCGGAAATGATGGAGGCGATCTGGGTAGCCGCGGAAATGCGGGCCGGCGGCGCGATCGCGCATTCGCATTTGGCTCTGAATGCCTACGCGCAAACCGAATCCGACTGAAAGCGCCTGCGTGGCAGCGACGCACGCGCCGCTTCCTTAGAGGACCACAGCCGATCGCGGTCCCGGCGAAGGAGGGATGATCGATGAGTCACAAATTCCGGGTTGGCGACCATGTCGCCTGGAACTCGGAGGCGGGTCGGGTCAGCGGTACCATCATCAAGGTTCATACGCGGGATTTCGACTATAAGGGCCACACCCGGCGCGCCTCCGAGGACGAACCCCAGTATGAAATCAAGAGCGACAAGACCGATCACGTCGCGGCGCACAAGGAAGGCACACTGACACGGATTGGCTGACGGCGTGGTGCCGGTGTTCTACACGATCGGCCACTCGACGCGCACGAGTGCGCAGTTCGTCGACCTGCTGCGGGCCGGCGGCGTCGAGCACGTGGTCGATGTGCGCGCTATGCCGCGCTCGCGCGCCAATCCCCAGTTCAACGCCGAAGCGCTGACGCAGAGTCTGGCCGCGAGCGGGATCGGATACAGCCACAGCGCCGAGCTGGCCGGCCTGCGCACCCGCGACGACCGGATTCCGGAGACGCGCAACGGCTACTGGCGCAACCGTAGCTTTCACAACTACGCCGACTACGCGTTATCGGCGCGTTTCCGGTCGGGGCTCGAATCGCTCGTTGCCCGGGGGCGCGACGAGACATGCGCCATCATGTGTTCGGAGGCGGTATGGTGGCGCTGTCATCGTCGCATCATTGCTGATCACCTGCTGCATCGTGGATTCGCGGTTCATCATCTGATGGGCCGTGATCGAATCCAGCCGGCCGAGCTGACGCCGGCGGCGCGTGTCGCGGAAAACGGCGCTCTGATCTATCCCGCGTCAGAAGTACCGGATTCGTAGATCCGGCTTTCCGTTCACGCGGCGCCAGCTCTTCGGGGCCTGTTCAAAACGTATCGCTGAATCCCGGCGGAAATGGCTCCAACCGGATTGACGCGCATCAAGGTATTCGGCCCGCCGACCAGAAGCAATTCATCGCGATCAATGCCGAGCTGGCTCCGCGCTGGCCGGTGATCGACCCCATCATCGAAGCGCCATCGGACGCCGACGAATGGAACGGCATTCCCGACAAGCTGGAATATCTCGACCGGGGCGAGCACGCGGAACAGGAGGATCTCGCTGAATCGTAATGAGATGGGCTAAGTTGGCCGATGTCTGCATACCGGTCGTACCGGACGGCGCAGTTGGTGTTGTAGCCCGCGTATGTGAACGATACCGTTCAATCTCAATCATCGAAGCTATCCATCGTGCCTGTAGTCGCGGATTCGTTCCACGATGAGTTCCGCCAGGCAATCGGCGGCCCGGCTGGCTCGCCCCGGCTTGCGGTGTAGCCGGATGTCCATGGCGGGCAGTTCGGGAAGGCCGGTGGTTTCCGGGGCCAGTATTTCCAGGTCGGAGCCGATCAGGCTCGGTATGGCCACGGTCACGGCGAGACCGACGCCGACCGGTATGCGCTGTGCGGCGAACGCGGGGCTTTCGTAAGCGATTCGCCAGCGCTGGCCGGCGGCGTCCAGGCGCGCGGTGGCGGCGGCCCGGAAGGCGCAGACGCCCTCGGGGCTGAGGGATAGCGGGATCGGGTCATGGAGATAGGCGGTCGTTCCGGGCGCGGCGACCCAGACCAGGGCTTCCCGCCGGAGCAGGGTTCCCCCGGACGCGTCTGGCTCGCGGGTGACAATCGCCATGTCGATGTCGCCCGCCCGCGTTTGTTCGATCAGGTTCACGCTAAGCTCGGATCGGACTTCCATTTCGACCAGCGGATAGCGTTCGGCGAACATCGTCAACGTGCTCGGAATATAGGGCGCGTAATCGACCGGCAGCCCGAGGCGCACGGTGCCCCCGATTTCCCGTTCCGCCAGCCGGTGACGCAGCTCGCCGTTGAGCCGGAGCATTTCGCGCGCGTAGCCGAGCACTTCTCCGCCCGCGCGGGTCGGCTCGATTGAGCGCGATTCCCGTTTCAATAAGGAAACGCCGAGTTCATTCTCGAGCCGGCGGATCTGCATGCTGATCGCGGACTGCGAATAGTGCAGTTGTCTGGCGGCGCCGGTGAAGCTTCCAATGTCAACCACGGTCACGAGGCTTTGCAGCGCGCGCAGATCGAGCGTTCGGTAGGGCAATGGTCATCAACAAAATTGATAGAACAGTCAAAAATTATCGTTTAACGAATAGTTCTGACAAGCGCATATTGCACGGCCTGAGTTTCAACGGATGCTCGCTTTTCCGTGCGTTGGCGGCGCTGGCAACGGCATCCGAATCATCGACGAGCGATGCGATATGTCATACGAAGATCGGCCGGCCTTTCGAATCATCGGCCTGAGCGGCGTCGTCATATTCCTGTGGGGCGTCACGGCGTGGTTGCGGATGTTGGCGGGTAGCGTCCCACCGCTGGAGCTGACCGGTATCGCGTTGATTGGCGCGGCATTGAGCAGTTGCCTGCTGACTGGCCCGCGCGGCGCGACGTGGTCCGCGATACGTCGTCATCCCTGGTACGCCTGGCTCACCGTCGGCGCCGGGCTGGTTGGCGGGGCCGCGTTCTATTTCGCCGCACTCACGTATGCCCCGGCGGCCCAGGTCGTGGTGATCACCTATAGCTGGCCGCTGCTGTTCGCCATCGCCAGCGATGTCTATAGTCATCGCCGGCCCGCGCCGCTGACGTTCGTCAGCCTGTTCGTCGGGCTGGCCGGCGTCGGGGTCATGCATGGCACAACGGCGGCGCCATCGGCCGATGCCTGGCTGGGTTACGTGTATGCGCTGGCCTCCGGATTGTGCTGGGTGGCGTATTCGCTATTCGTTCAGGTGTATTCCCG
The DNA here is from genome assembly GCF_035690525.1 of Salinisphaera sp. Taxonomy (GTDB): domain Bacteria; phylum Pseudomonadota; class Gammaproteobacteria; order Nevskiales; family Salinisphaeraceae; genus Salinisphaera. The sequence continues at coordinate 51,993 of NZ_DASSKM010000109.1, read as the reverse complement.
CCCGATCGCGTCGGCCTATCCCGCGTTTTTCGCGGTCGGCGCCGTGGCGGCGTTGTTGCTTCAAGCCGCCACAGGTGGCTTGGTGTGGCCGGGTTCGACCGGCGCCTGGACGGCGAGCATTATTCTGGGTATCGGGCCTTACGGGCTGGGTTTCCTGGCGTGGGGCTATGTCGTTCGTCATGGCAACCCGCGCATTGTGCCCGTGTTGCCTTACGCCGTGCCCGCGGTGGCAGCGATTACCTTGGTGCTGGTGGGGCGCGTACAGCCAACTCTGACTCTGTGGGCCGGCTGCGCACTGGTCATCATGGCTTGCGTGGCATCGATGCGGACGCGGCGCCACGCGGGCCGTGTGTGAAGCCGTTTCTTTCGCCGGCTTCGCCTTGTCTCGGCGAGCCGCTATCCCCGACCCCAAAGAAAAGCCCCCGTGTAAGCTGCGGGGGCTTGATAGGTTGGTGCGTCCCGCCGCCGGTTGATTAGGCCAATTTGCGATGCTTGGCCTTGGCCGAGCCTTCCGATGCGCTGCCGAGCCGGCGTTTGCGATCGGCTTCGTAGTCCTGGTAGTTGCCTTCGATGAAGACCACGTCGTCGTCTTCGAACGCCAGGATGTGAGTGGCGATGCGGTCCAGGAACCAGCGGTCGTGGGAGATGACCAGCACCGCGCCCGGGAATTCCAGCAGGGCTTCTTCCAGCGCGCGCAGGGTTTCGACGTCCAGATCGTTGGTCGGCTCGTCGAGCAGCAGGGTGTTGCCGCCTTTCTGTAGCAGCTTGGCCAGTTGCAGCCGATTGCGCTCGCCGCCCGAGAGCTCGGACACGCGTTTCTGCTGATCCGAGCCCTTGAAGTTGAAGCGGCCGATATAGGCTCTGGATGGAATCTCGTAGTTGCCGATCTGCAGGATGTCCTGTTCGTTGGATACTTCCTGCCAGACCGTCTTGTCCGAGTTCAGATCTTCGCGCGATTGGGTGACGTATGCCAGGTCGACGGTGTCGCCGACACGAATCTCGCCGGAATCCGGTTCTTCCTCGCCGTTGAGCATACGGAACAGCGTCGTCTTGCCGGCCCCGTTGGGGCCGACGATACCGACGATCGCACCCTGCGGGACCTTGAGCGAGACGTTCTCGTAAAGCGTGCGGTCGCCGTAGGACTTGGTTACGTTGTTCATCTCGAACACGAGATCGCCCAGGCGCGGGCCCGGCGGGATATAGATCTCGTTGGTTTCGCTGCGCTTCTGGTATTCACGCGATTGCAGTTCCTCGAACTGCTTGAGGCGCGCCTTGGATTTGGATTGACGACCCTTGGCGTTCGAGCGCACCCATGCCAGCTCGGACTTGATCGCTTTCTGGTGTGCGTCCTCGGATTTTTGTTCCTGTTCGAGGCGTTTTTCCTTCTGTTCCAGCCAGGAAGAATAATTGCCCTGCCACGGGATGCCATGACCGCGATCGAGTTCCAGAATCCAGCCGGCGACGTTGTCGAGGAAGTAGCGATCATGGGTGACCGCGACCACGGTGCCGTCGAAATCCTTCAGGAAGCGTTCCAGCCAGGACACCGACTCGGCGTCCAGATGGTTGGTCGGTTCGTCGAGCAGCAGCATGTCGGGCTTGGACAGCAGCAGCCGGCAGAGCGCCACGCGGCGGCGCTCGCCGCCCGACAGCGTATTTACGTCGGCGTCCCACGGCGGCAGATTGAGTGCGGCGCCCGCGCGATCCAGCGTGTTGTTGATCTCCCAGCCGTCGGCCGCGTCGATGGCTTCCTGCAGTTCGGCCTGTTCGGCCAGCAGCGCTTCGAAATCGGCATCCGGGTCCGCAAAGGCCTCGCTGATCTCATTGAAGCGTTTGAGTTTTTCGGCGACGTCGCCAAGGCCTTCCATAACATTGGCCCGCACGTCCTTGGACGAGTCCAGCGCCGGCTCCTGCGGTAGATAGCCGATATGGATGCCGGGCATGGGGCGGGCTTCGCCTTCGTATTCCCGGTCGACCCCGGCCATGATGCGCAGCAGCGTCGATTTGCCCGCGCCGTTGTAGCCCAGCACGCCAATCTTGGCGCCCGGATAGAACGACAGCGAGATATCGCGCAGGATGTGCTTTTTCGGCGGGACCACTTTGCCTACGCCGTTCATGGTGTAGATGTATTGGGCCATAGGATGCGTGTGCACTGGAAACAATCGAGCCGTTTATTGTAGCCAAGTTTGGCAAGCGATACACGGCGCGCCGGCCGGTCGGGGCGTAATACTAAGAATATAACTAAACGATATTGAAAGGCGGGTTTAAAATAACCGAATAGCTTTTAAAATTCTGCCAATGTCATTCGAGGCCGCCAACGTCGGCCCGGGCTCATTCAAGTGAGGTTCCGTCTTATGGATATCGATATCGCCAAGGCCAACGACGAATTCGCCGGCCGGCATCCGCAGGAAATCGTGAACTGGGCCGCCGGCCTGGATGGCCGTACGATCGTGACCACCAATTTCGGTCCGTACGAAGCCGCGATCCTGCATATGGCCGTGTCCGCGCAGCCGGATATGGACGTGGTCTGGATCGATTCCGGCTATGCCACGCGCAAGACCTATCTGTTCGCGGAAAAGCTGATCGCCGATCTCGGTCTGAACATCCATGTATTCAATCCGCTGGCTTCGGCGGCACGCCGTGATGCGATCATGGGCATTCCGGATGTCGATGATCCGATGCACGAAGAGTTCACCCGCCAGGTCAAACTGGAGCCGTTCGGCCGCGCCATGCGCGAGATGAGTCCGGATGTCTGGCTGACCGCCGTGCGCCGCGACCAGACCGCTTTTCGTCAGGGCATGGATATCGTGTCGCAGGACAAGCCCGGCGGTGTGATCAAGGTGGCGCCGGTGCTGGAATGGACCGAGTTCGACGTGGAGCGCTATCTCCACGAGCACGACCTGCCGAACGAGAAGAACTACTACGACCCGACCAAGGTGCACGGCAACCGCGAGTGCGGTTTGCACAATCGTTTCTCGGCCTGATCCGGCCGGATAGCGGAGCGATCGGGCGCGGGGGCTTCGGCGGCCTCTGCGCCTTTTTCATGCGCGCACGCCGCGCCGGTCAGAATGCCGGCGAGGTGATGCTGATGTCGGGCGGGGCGTTGTTCTCGTCGCCTGGTTGACCGGCGCCGTCGGCCGAGGGTTTTTCGTCCAGCGCGGCCGGTTTGCGTTGGTGCCGGTCGCTCGTCATCCAGGTCAGAATATCGTAGTAGGCGCGGATATCGCTGACGTAAGCCGCCGCCTGCTTGCCCCGGGCGTAGCCGTAACGCGTGTCGTCGAGATAGCGCTTTTCCGACAGCCAGCCGAGGGCGTCGCGCAGATTCACCCATACGTTCGGATCGCGGCCGGTCTTTTTCAGCAGGCGCCGGGCGTCGAGAACATGGCCGAGGCCGAGATTATAAGCGGCGAGCGCGAACCACGTGCGATCGGGCGGTTTCACGGCCTCGGGTAGGCGCTCGCGCACCTGCAACAGATAACGGGTGCCGCCGTCGATTGACTGTTGCGGGTCGAGGCGATCGCTGACATTCATGAGCTCGGCGGTGTCGCGCGTGAGCATCATGATACCGCGCACGTTCGTGGGGCTGGTGGCCTCGGCATCCCAGCGCGACTCCTGATAGCCGATCGCGGCCAGCAGCCGCCAGTCGACCCCGTACTGCTTGCCGGCGGCCTTGAAATCGGCCTTCCATCGATCCAGACGCTTATCCACCTGACGGGCGAACTCGGCGCCGCCGACGAAGCCGAGCCGCGCGGCGTGGCCGAAATAGCGGTTGTGCAAAATCTTGATTCGTCCCACGGCCTTGGCCTGTCGCAGATAAGCGATGGCCTTGTTGTAAAGCGCGTCATCGATACGCGCACCGCGATTTTTTGCAAACGCCCAGGCCATCCGCTGGCGCACCTCGTCGAGCGTGAAGCCGACCCGTAGTTTGGGGTAGTAGCGCTGGTTCATCGCCACCAAATCCGCATTGGCTATGGTCGCGTCGATATCGCCGTGGGCGATGCGCGCCATCAACTCTTCGATATTCGCGGAATGATCGACGCTAAACTTTAAATGCGGATGACGACGGCGTAGCCAATCGGCCAACGGCGTACCGTCGGGCAGCACCAGGTGGCCCGACAGATCGGATAACTGTTGAGGCTGGTCCTGGTGTTGGCGATAGACCGCTTCCAACGGGGTGCTGAGATAGGGCGGCGTGAAACGCACGCGCGCATCGCGCCGCGAACTAACCGCTAAGCCGACGCCTATCTGGGCGCGTCCGCTGTTCACCGCGCGGATAACGGCCGCGCGATTCGGCACCACCACCATCTTGAGCTGCACGCCCAGCGATTTCGCGAACCCGTGCGCCAAGTCGTATTCGAAGCCTTTCGGTCCGTGCGGTCCGAGATAAAAGGTATCCGCCGAATTGACCGTGGCTACACGCAGTACGTCGGTGCGCCGGACCTGGGTCAACCCGGCGGGGCGATACACGCAGGTGCTCAACAGCGTGCTCGCGCCGATCAGTACGATCAGCGCGAGTACCGCGGCCAGGCGGCGTCCTCGGGTTGATTTGGAGGCCGCGCGCCACGGACCGGCGCCCGGCCCTCGGTTTGTCTCGGGCACGTGTCGTAAAGAATTATCGAATCAAGTGTTGGGAAAGCGATTCGTATCGTTTAACATACGCGACTTCGCGGCCGGGGTCAGGCACGAGATCGGGCGCGAAAACAATGGAGAGGTACCGAAGCGGTCATAACGGCACCGACTCGAAATCGGTTGGGGGCTAACCGCCCCACGTGGGTTCGAATCCCACCCTCTCCGCCATTTCTCTATCCGATCATCGATCGATTCGTCCCATGGCCAACGCCGATTCCAATCGCCGCTTATATCGCGTGGCGTTCTACAATCAGGGCGAAGTTTACGAGATCTACGCGCGCTCGGTCGCCCAAGGCGGTCTGTTCGGCTTCGTCGAGATCGAGCAACTGGTCTTCGGCGAGCGCACCACGCTCGTAATCGACCCGGCCGAGGAGAAGCTTGCCGACGAGTTCTCCGAGGTCAAGCGCAGCTATATCCCCATGCACTCGATCATCCGCATCGACGAAGTCGAAAGCCGCGGCACGGCGAAGATCAGGCCGGCCGATTCCGAATCCAAGGTGCGCCCGTTTCCGGTCTATACCCGACAGGGGCCCGGCTCGGGAGGTCATGGCTCGGGGCACAACTCCTGAGCATGCGCTTCGCCCTGTTGGGTAGCGGCAGCAAGGGCAACGCGCTGGTGGTCGAGCAGGGCGCGACCAGGCTTCTGATCGACTGCGGCTTTTCCGCCCGCGAGATCGAAAAACGTCTGGCCCGGCTGGCACTCGCGCCCGCCGACATCGATGCCATCGTGATCACGCACGAACACGACGATCACTGGAAAGGCGTCTCGCGCTTTTCGCGCGCCCACGAGTTGCCGGTTTGGCTCACGCCGGGTACGCAGGCCGCGACGCTTGGCAGCGAACTCGCGGCCACGGAGCTGTATTCCCCGCACGAACCGTTCGCCATCGGCGATCTGGAACTGTTTCCCTATCCGGTGCCGCACGACGCGCGCGAGCCCGCGCAGCTCGTCATCGGCAACGGCGAGCATCGGCTGGGTGTACTTTCGGATATCGGCCATATCACGCCGCATGTGCGCGCGATGGTCGATGCCTGCGACGCGCTCATCATCGAATCCAATCACGATCCCGACCTGTTGGCGGGCGGGCCGTATCCGCCCAGCCTCAAGGCCCGGGTGGCCGGCCGGCTCGGCCACCTGAGCAACACCGAGGCCGCCGCGCTCGTATCGGCTATCGATACCGGCGCACTTCAGCATGTCGTGGTCGCGCATCTGTCCGAATCCAATAATCGTCCGGAGCTGGCCCGGGCCGCGTTGGCGCCGGCGCTGAACTGCACGCCGGACTGGGTGCAGGTCGCCAACCAAAACGAGGGTCTGTCGTGGCGAAGTCTGGTCAATCGATAACCGCGGTCGAAATCTATGCCGGCGAGACTGCGCTGGCGGACTTCGAACGCGAGCGTCTGGCCGCCGGTTTGCGGCGCGCCGGGCTCGAGGTCGACAAGGTCGAGGCGCGGGCGGTGTACATCGCCGCGTTCGCGAACGAACCGGACGATACGACCCGCCAGCGTCTATACCGCCTGTTGACGGTGGACGGCGCAGCGCCGCGCGCCGAAGGCGTGGTCGTGGTGCCGCGTCTGGGCACGGTTTCCGCCTGGTCGAGCAAGGCCGAGGACATCGCGCACAACAGCGGGATCAAGAATCTCGTGCGGCTCGAGCGCGCGGTGGCTTATCGACTCGGCGCCGATGCGCCGGACATCGGCGTATTGGCTCAAAGCCGCGCGCTCCACGACCCGATGACCGAATCACTGGTCGACGATTGGGCGCTGCTCACCACGTTGTTTACGGCGCCTGGGCGTCGTCGGCTACGCCGCGTGCCGCTGATAAGTCAGGGCGTCGAAGCGCTGGCCGCGGCCAATCGCGACTGGGGACTGGCGCTGGCCGAGGAGGAAATCGAATATCTCGCCGCGCAGTACGCCGCGCTCGATCGCGACCCCACCGACGTCGAGTTGATGATGTTCGGCCAGATCAATTCCGAGCATTGCCGGCACAAGATCTTCAACGCCGAGTTCACCATCGACGGCGAGACGCAAGCGGCCTCGTTGTTCGACATGATCCGCAGTTCCTACAAGGCGGCACCCGAAGGCGTGTTGTCGGCCTATCGAGACAACGCGGCTGTGGCCGCCGGTCCGGCCGCGACCCGCATGACGGTCGGTCGCGATCGCGTCTATCGCCTGGTCGAGGAAGACGTGCATCTGCTGATGAAGGTGGAGACGCACAACCACCCGACCGCGATCGCCCCGGCGCCGGGGGCCGCCACCGGCGCCGGCGGCGAGATCCGGGACGAAGCGGCGACCGGGCGCGGCGGCAAGCCGAAGGCCGGGCTGACCGGTTTCTCGGTCTGCGATCTGCGTATCCCCGCGGCTATCGCCCCGTGGGAACGCGATGCCGATCGGCCGGCGCATCTGGCCAGCGCGCTCGATATCATGCGCGAGGCCCCGATTGGCGCGGCGCGCTACAACAACGAGTTCGGTCGGCCCGCGCTCGGCGGTTACTTCAGAACCTTCCAGTACGAATCGGCGGCCACCGGTCTGCGCGGCTTCGCCAAGCCGATCATGATCGCCGGCGGCATGGGCAATGTCCGGCCGGGGCACGTTGAAAAACACGAAGTCCCGGTCGAGGCCTGTCTGATCGTGCTCGGCGGGCCGGCCATGCTGATCGGCCTCGGCGGCGGCGCGGCCTCGTCGATGGCCAGCGGTTCGGGCTCGGCGGCGCTGGATTTCGCCTCGGTGCAGCGCGCCGACCCGGAAATGCAGCGCCGCGCCCAGGAAGTCATCGAGGGCTGTATCGCGCTGGGCGCGGACAACCCGATCGCCTCGATCCACGATGTCGGCGCCGGCGGATTGTCCAACGCGCTGCCCGAGATCATCGACGCCGACGGCCGCGGCGGTTCGATTCGGCTGCGCGACATCGTCAGCGCCGATCCGAGCCTGTCGCCGATGGAGATCTGGTGCAACGAATCGCAGGAACGTTACGTGATTGCGATTCCCGCCGGCGAACTCGATGTGTTCGCGGCCCTCGCCAAGCGCGAGCGTTGTCCGTACAGCGTGGTGGGGCGCGCCACGGCCGAGCCCAATCTGGTGGTCGAGGACAGCGAGGCCGCTACCGCCGAGACCGCGCGCCCGGTCGATATGCCGATGCAGGTGCTGCTCGGCCGGACCCCGCGCATGCAGCGCGAGGCCGGGCACGTCGCGGTCGAACTGCCGGCATGGGAGCACGAGGGTGTGGACATCGCCGAAGCCTTCGAGCGCGTGCTCACACTGCCCGCCGTGGCCAGCAAGTCGTTTCTGATCACCATCGGTGATCGCAGCGTCGGCGGCATGACCGCGCGCGATCAGATGGTCGGGCCCTGGCAAGTGCCGGTCGCCGACGTCGCCGTGACCACCACCGCCTTCACCGGCGATGCCGGCGAGGCGATGGCCATGGGCGAGCGCAGCCCGGTGGCGCTGATCGACGCGCCGGCGTCCGGCCGTATGGCGGTGGCCGAGGCGATCACCAATCTGGCGGCGGCCCGGATCGGCAAGCTCACCGATGTACGCCTGTCGGCCAACTGGATGGCGGCCTGCGGCGATCCGGCCGAGGACGCGCGGCTGTACGACACGGTGCGCGCGGTCGGCGAACAGCTTTGCAGCGAACTCGGCCTGGCCATACCGGTCGGCAAGGATTCGCTGTCCATGCGCACGGGCTGGGACGGCGAAGCCGGTTCGCGCACCATGAGCGCGCCGGTATCGCTGGTCGTTTCGGCGTTCGCGCCGACGGTTTCGGCACGCGCCACGCTCACGCCGCAGCTGATGCCTCCCGGGCAGGTCGAAAGCCGGCTGATTCTGGCCGATCTGGGCGCCGGGCGGAATCGCCTGGGCGGGTCGGCGATCGCGCAGGTGTATGGCGCGCTCGGCAACCGGGCGCCGGATCTGGATGCGCCGGCCCTGCTGGGCGGCTTCTTCGATGCGGTGCAGACTCTGGCGTCCGACGGCCGGATTCTGGCGTATCACGATCGCAGCGACGGCGGCTTGGCCGCATGTCTGGCGGAGATGTGTTTCGCGTCGCGGCTCGGTGTGGACGTGGCGCTCGATCAACAGGGCGGCGATCCGCTGGCGGCGCTGTTCGCCGAGGAACTGGGCGCGGTGCTTCAGGTCGCGGCGGCCGATGTCGAGGCCGCGCTGACCGCACTGCGCGACGCCGGCGTGGCCGCCACCGATATCGGCACCGTCACCGCGGCCGATCGTATCGTCGTTCGCCACGGCGATGCCGAAGTGTTGTCGGTGGCGCGTATGGAGGCCCAGCGCCGCTGGGCCGCGACCAGCCATGCCATGGCGGCGCTGCGCGACGAGCCGGCCTGCGCGCACGCCGAATACGACGCGCTGCTGGATACGGCCGACCCCGGTTTGCCGGCCGAACTGACTTTCGATCCCGCCGAGGACGTGGCCGCGCCGTACATCAATAGCGAACGGCCGAAAATCGCGATCCTGCGCGAGCAGGGTGTGAACGGCCACAACGAGATGGCGTTCGCCTTCACCCGCGCCGGTTTCGATGCGATCGACGTGCATATGTCGGAAGTCGTCTCCGGCCGGGTTCGGCTGACCGATATGCAGGGCGTGGCGGCCTGCGGCGGTTTTTCCTATGGCGACGTGCTGGGTGCGGGCCAGGGCTGGGCCAAATCGGTCCTGTTCAATCGCAACGCGCGCAAGGCGTTCGCCGATTTCTTCGCGCGCGAGGACACATTCGCGCTCGGCGTATGCAACGGCTGCCAGATGCTGGCCGCGCTGTCGGAGCTCATCCCCGGCACCGAGGGTTGGCCCACGTTCGTGGCCAATACCTCACGCCAGTTCGAAGCCCGCACCAGCGCGGTCGAGATTGTCGAATCCAACGCCGTGCTGCTGGACGGCATGGCGGGCGCGCGGATGCCGATCGCGGTCGCGCACGGCGAAGGCCATGCCCGGTTCGCCGACCCCGCCGATCTCGCGCGGCTCGCCGATGCCGGCCGGATCGGCATGCGTTATACCGCCAATGCAGGCGGCGCAGCCGAATCCTATCCGGCCAATCCGAACGGTTCGCCGGGCGGGGTGACCGGCTTATCGAACGCCGATGGGCGGGTATTCATTTGTATGCCGCATCCCGAACGCGTCACGCGCACGGTCAATTTGTCGTGGGCGCCGGCGTCCTGGGGCGAGGCCAGCCCGTGGGCGCGCCTGTTCGCCAATGCGCGCCGTTTCGTGGGGTGAGCCGGCGTCGCGTCGCCGGCTCATTGCGGGCGCAGTGTTTTTCCATGCCGGGGCGGCGCTTCTGGTAATCCGGTCTGCTAATCTGGCCGGCAAACCCATCGGGCGGCCACGGCTATGAAAAGAACGTCGATCGTATCGCGAAGCGTCTGGGTCGCGGCCGTGCTGGTCGTCGCCGGCTGGGTCGGCAGCGCCCAGGCCGAGGCAACGTTCACGATCAAATCCCCGGCCTTCGATAACGGCCAGCCGATCCCCAAACGCTTCAGTTGCGACGGCGGCAACACGTCGCCGCCGTTGACGCTGTCCGGCGTGCCGGGCGCCGCGAAAAGCCTGGCCTTGATTGTCGACGACCCCGATGCCCCCGGCAGCGTGTTCACGCATTGGGTGTTGTACAACCTGGCGCCCAGCCTGGTCGCGCTGGCGCCGGGCGCCAGCGATCAGCCGCTACCGGGCCCGGCGACTACGGCCGATAACAGCACCCGGCACGCGAATTACCACGGCATGTGCCCGCCGCCGGGCGATGGCGTCCATCATTATCATTTCAAGCTGTTCGCCCTGGACCGACGGCTGCCGTCGAATTTGGCCGACAAGGCCGCGGTGCTAAAGGCGATGCAGGGCCATGTGATCGCGCAGACCGAGATCGTCGGCACCTATCAACGACCGTAGGCCCCGGTCGTAATACCAACCATTACAATGATGTAGCGATAGCCGATAAGAAAAAGAGCAAGTCCGCAAATAAACGCCAAAGGTACGCAAAATAAAGAAAATTAGTTTTCATTTGCGTTTTTTCGCGTTCATTCGCGGACTGTTTTTGCCTTCCTTTTGTATCCTTTTTTGCAGGTTGGTATAAGTCTTTATGAGCGTCGACGCCGAGCATCCGATCGTCCACCAGCCCTCGCGTGCGGCTATCGAGCACAGCCGGTTGGCCGGCTATGTGCGCTGGCTGGCCGATCGCGACGGCATGCCGGGTTTCGCTGTGGACGATTATGCGGCGCTGCATACCTGGTCGATCGACGAGCCGGAGTCGTTCTGGTCGAGCCTGTGGGATTATTTCGGCCTCGTCGGCGAGCGCGGCGAAGGCGCGGTCATCGATACACGCGCGATGCCCGGCGCGCGTTGGTTTGCCGGCGCGTGTATCAATTTCGCGGAGAACCTGTTGCGCGAAGCGGTCCAGGGTGATGCCGAGCGAATCGCGATCACCGCGTTGTCCGAGGCGCGCCCGCCGATCGCGCTGACCTACGGCGAATTGTATCGCCAGGTCGGCGCCTTCGAGGCGTTTTTGCGCTCGGCCGGCGTGCGGGCCGGCGATCGGGTCGCCGGGGTGGTCGCACATACACACGAGCCGATCGTGGCGCTGCTGGCCTGTGCCAGCCTCGGCGCGATTTGGTCGTCGGCCTCGCCGGATTTCGGCGTCTCGGGCGTCGCGGACCGCTTCGCCCAGATCGAGCCGCGCGTGCTGATCACGGTGGACGGCTATTGCTACGGCGGTAAGCAACACGACCGGCTCGACCGTATCGCGGCGCTGCGCGAGCGCATCCCGTCGATCGAGCATGTGATCGTCACCGACAACACCGGGCAGGGGCGTATGCTGCCCGACGACCCGAAAATCACCGCCTGGGCCGATGCGCTGGCCGCCCACCCGGAAGCATCGCCGAGCTTCGACCGCGGACCTTTCGACCGGCCGATTTATATCCTGTTTTCGTCGGGTACGACGGGTGCGCCAAAGTGCATCGTACACGGCGCCGGCGGAGCGCTGATCCAGCACGTCAAGGAACAGGTGCTACACGGCGATCTGCGGCGCGACGATGTGTTCTTCTACTTCACCACCTGCGGCTGGATGATGTGGAACTGGCATGTATCGGGGCTGTTCACCGGCGCGGAACTGATCACCTACGACGGCAGCCCGGGCTATCCCGATCTGAACGCGCTCTGGGCGATGGCCGCGGCACGGCGGGTCAGCCATTTCGGCACCAGCGCCAAGTGGCTCGGCGCCTGTCGCAATGCGGATCTCGCGCCGGGCGCGGAGCATGATCTGGCCGCTCTGCGCGTGATATTCTCGACCGGCTCGCCGCTGCTCGATGCCGACTACGACTGGGTCTACGAGCGGGTGAAATCCGACCTGCTGCTGGGTTCGATCTCGGGCGGCACGGATATCGTGTCGTGCTTTGTCGGCTCGTGCCCGACGCTGCCCGTGCGCCGCGGGGAGATTCAATGCCGGCTGCTCGGGGTCGCGGCCGAAGCGTTCAACGACGCCGGCGAGGCCGTGCTGGAAGAATGCGGCGAGCTGGTCTGTACCCAGCCGATCCCGTCCATGCCGGTCGCCTTCTGGAACGATCCCGACGGCGGTCGTTATCGCGCCGCTTATTTCGAGCGTTTCCCCGGCGTTTGGGCGCACGGCGATTTTATCGAGTTCAAGGCGTCGGGCGGGGCGGTCATCCACGGCCGCAGCGATGCCACGCTCAACGTCGGCGGCGTACGCATCGGCACGGCCGAGATTTATCGTCAGATCGAGCCCATGCCCGAGGTGGCGGATTGCCTGGTCGCGGCGCAGTCGGTGGGCGATGACGAGCGCATCGTGATGCTGGTGGTGCCGGCCGCCGGATACGCGGTCGACGACGCGCTGCGCGAGGCAATCCGAAACCGGCTGCGCGAACGGGCCAGCCCGCGGCATGTGCCGAAGCTGATCGTGGGCGTGGAAGCCCTGCCATACACGCGCAGCGGCAAGAAGATCGAGGTCGCGGTCGCGCGGTTGCTCAACGGGCGCGACGTGGCGCAGTCCGGTGCGATCGCCAATCCGGAATCGTTGGCCGCGATCGCGGAGCATCCGGATCTGGGGCTGCCGGAACGGCGGGGGCCGTCTGATTAAAAATAATACCAACCTGCAAAAGCAATGACCTACCGGTCAAAACGGTCCGCCAATAAACGCAAATGCACGCGAATAAGACGCGCTTATGCGCTTTTCTCGCTTTCATTCGCGTTTATTGGCGTTCATTTGCGGACGAATTATGGCTTCATGAAGATCGATCAATTTTTATGAGGGTTGGTATAAGACGTTTTATTTTTATTTTTATTTGCGTTTATTCGCGGACTGATTTGTCTTCCTTTTGTGTCCTTGTTTTGCAGGTTGGCATTAGTTCGCCCGGTCGAGCGGAATGACGTCGCCCAACGCACAGAAATCGATGATCGCGCGCATCTGCGACGGCGCGTTGGCGAAATGCAGCGTCGCCCCTGCTTTATCCGCATCGCGAATCCATTCCAAGAGCAACGCCACGCCGGCGCTGTCCGCCCGCGTGACGCCGCCCAGGTCGATCACCGTGTCGCGGCCGCGCTCGAACCAGCCCGCGGATTTGCGCAGGCGGGCCGGCACGTTGTCGACGTCCAACTCGCCTTCGACGCGGACGGTGTGAGCGGCGCTGTCGCTGGTATCGGTCACGGCGGCTTGAGCTAGGAATTGCCGCTGTTATAGCGTTTTTCCATCTCTTCGATGAAATCCTCCAGCCCTTGGCGCCGGATCGCGGAATTGAACTGGCCCCGGTAGTTGGTCACGAACGACAGATTGCCGACGCTGCCGTCGTAGACCTTCCACTGATCCTGCACCTTGTGCAGTTGCAGGCTCACCGGCGTGTCCTGGCCGTTGGGCGAGTGGATCACCGCGTTGAAGGTGACGCGCTTGGCGTCGTCGGGCGCGCGTACCGGCTTGTATTCGATATTGATGTCATTGTTGAAGCCGAGCAGGGCGCTGCCGTAGGTGCGGACCAGCATGTTCTTGAACGCGGCCTGAAAACGCTGGCGCTGTTCCGGCGAAGCCTGGCGCCAATAGCGGCCGAGTACCAACTGCGACATATAAGGCAGGTCGATCAGCGGTATCAAGTCACGTTCGATCAGGGCGTAGAGTTCCTGCGGGTTGTTGCGCAGTTCCGCGCGCCGCCCGTCCAGGTCGTTGAGCACCTTCTGCACGGTTTGTCTGGCGAGCTGCTCCGGCGGCGTCGGGTCGGCGCTGGCCAGAGCCGGCGCCATCAGCGCCACCGTGATGAAGGGGATGAGAACGCGAGTCCAACGCATAGCGGAAGCCCCTAAGCTGATAGGTCGTCGAATCTGTCGAAGTTTGTGTCATTGCCCTGAATCTGTCCTGAAGAACCGCCCCAGGGCAACCGATCGATGGCAATCGATGGCAAGGCGCGGCGCGACAGGATGCGGTGCGGGCTTAGCCACCGGAACCCGAACCGCCGCCGCCGCTGTCGGCGGACATGCTGGTCATGAACTGCCCGATCAGGTTTTCGAGCACGATGGCGGATTGGGTGATGATGAACTGGTCGCCGTCCTGCATGTTCTCGGTCGAGCCGCCGGGCCCGATGCCGACGTATTGGTCGCCCAGCAGGCCGGAGGTGAGAATCGAGGCGCCGGAATCCCTCGGAATCTTGTATTGATCCTGGATGTGTATGGTCGCGACCGCTCGGTAGGTGGTCTGATTGAGCTTGATGTCGGTCACCCGGCCGATGCGCACGCCGGCCAGATCCACCGGCGCGCCTACTTTCAGCCCGCCGATATCGTTGAAGGCGGCGGTGACGGTGTATCCCTCCGCGCTCCCGGTATTGGCCAGGTTGCTCACCCGCATCGTCAAAATGAAGATCGCGGCGATTCCGAGACAGACGAATAAACCGACCAGCAGTTCGACGGCTCTCGATGGCATAGCGTCGTTCCTTGATTAGCTACCGCTAAACATGACGGCGGTCAGCATGAGATTGGCGGCCAGAACCGCCAGCGAGGCGATGACCACGGTATGGGTGGTGGCCCGCGATACGCCTTCGGATGTCGGCGGGGCATGATAACCCTGAAAGACCGCGACCCAGGTGATGATGGCGCCGAAAACGCCGCTTTTTACGAATACGTTGAGAATATCGCGATTGAATTCGACGTTCGATTGAATGCCGTTCCAGTAAGCCCCGGCGTCCACCCCGAGCAGGTCCACGCCGACAAAATAGCCGCCGCCGGCCCCGATCGCCATCACGCAGAAGATGCAGGTCAGCAGCGGCATCGCGATCACACCGGCGATAAAGCGCGGCGCGACGATACGGCGCACCGGATCGACCGCCATCATTTCCATTCCGGCGAGCTGATCGGTCGCCTTCATCAGGCCGATCTCGGCGGCCAGGGCGCTGCCCGCACGACCGGCGAACAGCAGACCGGTGACCACCGGGCCGAGTTCGCGCACCACCACCAGCGCGACCGAGGTGCCGAGCGCGTTCTCGGCGCCGAAGTCGGCCAGCGCGCGATAGCCGGACAGGGCGAGAACCATGCCCACGAAGATGCCGGCCACCACCACGATCAGCAACGACAATACGCCGACCGAGTAGAGCTGCTCGACCACCAGCCGCGGCTTGGCCAGCAGCGATGGAATGGCGACGAGGGTACGGCCGAGAAAGATCGCGCTGCGGCCCAAATCGGCCAGCCAGCCGAACAACGCGTTGAAGATGTCCGCGGACCGGCTCATGCGCGGGGCCCGTCGAGCAGGTCGTCGGCGTAGGAGGTGTCGTTGTAATGAAACGGGACCGGGCCGTCGGCCGCCGCGGTCACGAACTGTTGTACCCAGCCCGACTCGGAATGCCGGATATGATCGGGGTCGCCGTGGTCCACGACTTCGCCGTCCGAGATGACGTAGACGTAGTCCGCGATGCCCAGCGTTTCCTTGACGTCGTGGCTGACCACGATCGAAGTCAGCCCGAGCACGTCGTTGAGCCGCCGGATCAGGCGCAGTAGGACGCCCATCGAGATCGGGTCCTGCCCGGCGAAAGGTTCGTCGTACATGATCATCTCGGGATCGAGCGCGATCGCCCGGGCCAGCGCCACGCGCCGCGACATGCCGCCGGAGAGCTGCGCCGGCGCCAGATCGCGCGCGCCGCGCAGGCCCACGGCCTCGAGCTTCATCAGCACGATGTCGCGGATCAGGCGTTCGGGCAGCCTGGTGTGCTCGCGCAGCGGAAAAGCGACGTTGTCGAAGACCGACAAATCGGTCAGCAAAGCCCCCGACTGAAACAGCATGCCCATGCGCTTGCGCTGAGCGAACAGCGTGCTCTGCGACATGCCGGCGACCGACCGGCCGTCGAACAGGAGCCGGCCGGAGCCGGCCCGCCACTGGCCGCTGATCAGACGCAGCAGGGTGGTTTTGCCGGTGCCCGAGGGCCCCATGATCGCCGTGATGCGGCCGCGCGCGATGTCGATATCGACGCCGTTGTAGATCATGCGCGAACCGAGCGTGAAATGCAGATCGCGCACCTCAACGAGGTTGTCGGTAGCGCCGGTGGTCGCGGTCGGGTCGGTCATGAACGGGATTCGGGCTGGAATGCGCGCCAGCCTATCAGATCGGCCGTTCGGGCCGGCGAATCCTCGGGCGTGAGCCCGAGAACGGCGCACAGATGGCCGCCCAGATCGTCGGCCACGCGATCCAGATCGCCCGGCCCGCCGAGCGCGGCGATCTGGGTCATCGCAAGCCCCTGATAACCGCAGGGATCGATCCGGCGGAACGGCTCCAGATCCATGTCGACGTTCAGCGCGAGACCGTGGTAGCTGTTCGAGCGCGACACACGCAGCCCGATCGAGCCGATCTTGGCGTCGCCGACATAGACGCCCGGCGCGTCGCGGCGGCCGTAGGCGTCGATATCGTAGCCGGCCAGGGTCGCGATCATGGCGTTTTCCAGGCCGGTGACGAGGCTGCGAATACCGATGCCCAGGCGTTTCAGATCGAGCATGACGTAGGCCATAAGCTGGCCCGGCCCGTGATAGGTCACCTGGCCGCCGCGGTCGATCGGTACGACCTCGATGTCGCCGGGCGCCAGCACGTGCTCGGCGCGACCGTTGCGGCCCTGGGTGAACACCGGCTCGTGGTTGAGTAGCCACAGCGCGTCCGCGTCCTCGGGCCCGCGCTCGGCGGTGAAGCGCTGCATGGCTTGCCAGACGGGACGATAGGGCAGAGGCTGCCAGCCGAAACGGCGGATGACGACGGGCCCTGTGCTCACAGCGACATCAGGACCTGTTCGTTGTCGGTCAAATCCTTGTAGATCGCGTCGAGCTGCGCGCGGCTTTGCGCGGTGATGGACGCGGTGACCGCGATATAGCGCCCGCCGCTAGATTCGCGGCAGCTCAGATCGTTCATGCTCAGCTCCGGCACATGCGCCTTGACCAGGGTGTAGACGGTCTGTTCGAAGGCGCTCCCGTGCCGGCCGAACGCCTTGATCGCGAACTCGCAGGGGAACTCGAGCAGGGTTTCGTCGTTGGATTCAGTCATGAAGCTACGGGGTCGCGGACCGGGGTCGGCGTCGGGCCGCCCGCCGGCGTGGCGGCCCGACCAGCGCGGCTATTGGAACATCATGAGGATGTCGTCGACGAACTGCGTGACGTAACCACCCTCGGCGATCGTCTTGCCGGCGTACAGCGGCTCTTCCTTGAGCGTCTTGTCATTGTACTTGATCGACAGCGTGCCCAGACGTTCACCCTTTTTGACCGGGGCGGTCAGTTGGCTCGGCAACTTGGCGCTGGTCGTCAGCGAATCACGCTGGCCGCGCGGATAGGCGATATAGACCGCGCCGTGGGCGACCACCGGCAACTCGTTTTCCGCGCCTTTCCAGACCCGGATCCGCGAAATTTCCTGACCCGCGGCGAACAGCTTGCCGTCGTTGAAGAAGCGAAAACCGTAGCTGATCAGAGCTTCGCACTGATTTTTGCGCGCGTTTTCCGAATCGGTGCCGGTAACCACCGAGATCACGCGCATGCCGTGGTCCTTGGCCGACACTGCCAGATTATAGCCGGCCGATTCGGTGTGGCCGGTCTTGCCGCCGTCCACGCGCGGATCGGACCAGAGCAGCGTGTTGCGGTTGTACTGCTGGATGCCGTTATAGGCGAACTTCTTCTGGTGGAAGTACTTGTCGTAGAGCTTAGGGAAGTGGCGCACGATCGCGCCGTACAACGTCGCGATGTCGCGTGCGCTCATGTAATGATCGGGATGCGGCAGGCCGTTGACGTCCATGAAGTGGCTGTTCTTCATGCCCAGATGCTTGGCATAGGCGTTCATGTAGTCGGCGAAGGTCGAGGCCGTTCCGGCCACATATTCGGCCAGGGCGACCGCCGCATCGTTGCCTGACGCGGTGATCAGGCCGTGCAGCAACTTGTCGACCGAGACCTTGTCGCCGACCTTGAGAAACATTTGAGAGCCGTGCATCTCCCATGCTTTTTTGCTGACCGTGACCATATCCGAGGGCTTGAGATTACCCTTCTTGATCTCGTCGAAAATGATATAGCAGGTCATCAGCTTGGTTATGCTGGCCGGCTCGATTCGCTGGTCGGGGTTCTTGGCCGCCAGCACCTGTCCCGAATTGTAATCCACCAGGATATAGCTTTTGGCGCCCAGCGACGGCGCGCTCGGAATCGGCAGATCGGCCGCGGTGGCGGCAACGCTGACCAGCAGGGCCGCGACGAACAAGAACAGGCGTTGGGCGTGAGGCATCGGGCTCGAACTCTTGGCGAACATGTAGGGTGGTGGAAGATGGCGAAGTTTAGCGTTTTGTGCGCGCTGCAGCTAACGTTTGACTTCGCGCACGGGAAATCCGGCAGCGGCGAGCTGCTGTTTGGCCCGCTGTTGGGCGGCCGACGAACTAAACGGTCCCACGCGGACACGATATAGGCTCATATCGGGCGACGGCGGTATCACCGCCACCGGGCCGACGCCCGCGGCGTTCGCGTGGGCCTTGGCGCGGCTGGCGTGGCCGGCCGTTGAAAAAGCCCCGATCTGCAGCGACGCGACCGGCGCGATGGTTTCGTCGGGGTCGGACGGCGGATTCTGTGCCCGGCGCAGCGGAACCGGCGGATCGGCGTGCTCCGGTGCATTGTTTTCCACGTACGGCTGATCGAGGGTTTCGGGCGTGACCGTGCGGATGCGCACCGGAGCGCTGCCTTCGTCGACGATGCCGAGCCGGCGCGCGGCGACATAGGAAAGGTCGATGATCCGGCCTTCATGAAAAGGGCCGCGGTCGTTGATCTTGACCACGACCTGTTTGTGGTTTTCCAGATTGGTGACCCGGACCCAGGTCGGGATCGGCAGGCTCTTGTGGGCCGCGGTCATGGCGAACATGTCGTAAGGCTCGCCGGAGGAGGTCCGCTCGCCGTCGAACTGTCGTCCGTACCAACTGGCCAGACCGGTTTGCGTGAAGCCGGCGGCGCTCTTCAATACGTAGTAGCGCTTGCCGAGCGCGGTGTAGCTGCTCGGGTTGCCGTACTCGGACAGCGGCATGTCCTTGGGCACCGCGTCGGGGATCTTGGACAGATCGATATCGATATTTTTCGGCGGCCCGTCGTTCTGGTAGTAACCGCCGCCACGGGACTTGGGCCCGGGGCTGCTCGCGCAGCCGGAGAGTACGAGCAGGGCGCCGGTGAGCGCGCTGGCCAGAGCGCTGGCCAGAGCCGGGCTCGTCCACCCACGCAACGCGCTCACGAGCCCACCGCCGGATGGGTGAAGGCC
This sequence comes from Salinisphaera sp., assembly GCF_035690525.1. Lineage (GTDB taxonomy): Bacteria > Pseudomonadota > Gammaproteobacteria > Nevskiales > Salinisphaeraceae > Salinisphaera. Next base: position 32,648 of record NZ_DASSKM010000109.1, on the reverse strand, counting down.
TTGATCTCGCGGCCCAGCTGATACACCGCCATGGCATACAAGGGGCTGGTGTTGTAGGTCATGATCACGAAGAAATTATGCTCGGCGATCCAGTACTCGGGCCCGTGCGGCCCGGTGAACTCGAGCAGGCCGACGCGCGTGTCGGTGGTTGGTGAGTCCGCGACTCGCACGCCTTTGGCCTTGAGTTCGCCCCAGCTATAGCGGGGTTTGCGGGTGTCGATATGGATATCGTCGATGGCCTCGGGATCGGCCAGTTCGGCCGGCTGTGCGATCGGCTGACCGCGTTGCCAGCCGTTTTTGGCCAGATAATTGGCGATCGAATCGATGATGTCGGCGGGCTCGTGCCATAAATCGCGTTGGCCGTTGCCGTTGCCGTCGACCGCGTAGTAGGCATAGCTCGACGGCATGAACTGGCCCAGTCCCATCGCGCCGGCATACGAACCGACGTCGTGGGTGCAATCCAGTTCTTCGCCTACGCAGAGGGTGATGAATTCGCCCAGTTCCTTGGTGAAATAGGTCGACCGCTCAGGGTAGTCGAAGGCCAGCGTGGCCAGCGCGTCGAGCACTCGATCGTCGCCGATATAACGGCCGTAGCGCGTCTCGACGCCGAGAATCGCGGCGATCATGTAAGCCGGCACACCGTATTTGGCCTGGGCTTTTTCGAACAGTTCGCGGTGGGCGTCGATATAATCGGCGCCCTGGCGTGCGCGTTCGCGTTGGACGAAGATCGGCCGGTACTCGGCCCAGGTGAGGGTTTTTTCCGCCGGTTTGCGCATTTTGGCCACGATTTCGGGCTTGTACTCCGCCTCGTTGAGCAGCCGTCGAGTGGTCGCCTTGGGAATATCCTGGTCGCGATACAGCCGGTCGATGAGTTTTTTGCCGGCGGCGGAATCGGCGTAGTCGCCGTGTGGAGCGTCCTCGGCGAGGGCGGCGCCGGCCGCCGTGAACAGGGCGAGCCCGAGTGCTACGTTCAACGCCAGTGTTTTCATGTCGCGAGCAACTTCCGGTGGGTGTGGATCGACATCAGAACGCCGAAGGAGGTCAGCAGCATGACCATCGACGTGCCGCCGAAGGAAATCAGCGGCAGCGGCACGCCGACTACCGGCAGCAGCCCGGCGACCATGCCCATGTTTACGAACGCGTAGAAGAAAAAGGTCAGCGACAGGCTGGATGCGGTCAGGCGCTGGAAAGTGTCCTGGCTCTTGACCGCGATGAACAGCCCGCGCGCGACGATGAAACCGTAGATCGCCATCAAACCGAGCACGCCGAGCAAGCCGTTTTCCTCGGCGTAGACGGCGAACACGAAATCGGTGTCGGATTCCGGCAGGAAGTTCAGATGCGCTTGGCTGCCGTTGAGCCAGCCCTTGCCGAACACGCCGCCCGAGCCGATGGCGATTTTCGACTGTGTAATGTGATAGCCCGCGCCGAGCGGGTCGCGCGCCGGGTTGAGAAACGTGAGCACGCGCTGTTGCTGATAATCGTGCAGGTTGAACCAGAACAACGGCGCAGCCGCGGCGGCGAGCACGATCAAGAGCAGGATGATGCGCCAGCGCAGCCCGGCGAAGAACAAGGCGCAACCGCCGCCGGCGACGATCAGCACGGCGGTGCCCAGATCGGGCTGTTGTACGACCAGCGCCACTGGCACGGCCACGATCGCGCCGGCCGCGATAACGTCGGTCAGCCGCGGCGGCAGGTTGCGATGGTGGAAAAACGCCGCGATCGTGAGCGGCACCACCAGCTTGGAGATTTCCGAGGGCTGGAAACGCACCACGCCCAGATCCAGCCAGCGCCTCGCGCCCATCGCGGCGTCGCCGAGCACGAGAGTAGCCACCAACAACAGCACGCCAACGATATAGACCCAGGGCGCGGTCACGCGGTACCAGTGCGGCGGGATCTGGGCCAGCGAGATCATGGCGACCAGGCCGATACCCGCGCGCACCGCCTGATCGATCACGATTTCGGTCGAACGTCCCGAGGCGCTGTAGAGCACGAACAGGCCGAGCAGGATGCAGCAGAGCAGGGCCACGAGTAGCTGTAGGTCGATATGCCAGTGCGCGAGCCATTGCGACAGCGTGGTCGGCCGATTGTGGGCGGTGGTCGTGCTCATGTATCGGTGCCGGCCTGGTCATGGGTCTGGCTGGCCTGCAGCGTCTTGCCGCCGGTCAGGCTGTTGAGATAGCTGTCGATCACGCGGCGCGCGATCGGCCCGGCCACGCTCGAACCGCCGCCACCATGCTCGACGACGACGGCCACGGCGATCTTGGGATTGTCGATCGGCGCGAAGGCGATGAACAACGCGTGCTCGCGCAGCCGGTACGGAATGCTCTCCAGATCCGGGGCGACCTCGTTCTGGGGCAGCCCCGCGACCTGTGCGCTGCCCGACTTGCCGGCGATCGGGTATTCCAGGTTCATGCCCACGTAGTAATGAGCCGTGCCGTGAATATTGTTGACCACGCCTTGCATGGCGTTGATCACGATTTGCCAGTGGCGTTTGTCGTGCAGTGAGATCGGCGGCAGCGCCCGCGGCTGATATTCGGTCACGACCCCGGTCCGCGGATCCTTCCAGGCCTTGAGCACGTGCGGCTTGTAGGCATGGCCGCGTTCGGCGATTTCGCTAACCGCCTGAGCCAACTGTAACGGCGTGGCGGTCATGAACCCCTGGCCGATCACCGTGATCAGGGTCTCGCCGGGATACCACGGCAGGTGCCGATTGCCGTGCTTCCATGCGCGCGAGGGCATGATGCCCGCATTCTCGCGCGGTAGATCGATACCGGTTTCCTGGCCGAAGCCGAACATCGAGCCGTAGCGGTGGATGTTGTCGATGCCGAGCTTCATCCCCAGCTTGTAGAAATAGACATCCGAACTGCGCTCGATCGCCTGGGTCAGGTCGATCCAGCCCTGGCCGGAGCGTTTCCAGTCGCGGTAGCGATGGCTCGATCCCGGTAGGGTGATATAGCCGGGGCACCACACTTTCTTGTCCGGGTCGATCACGCCGGTTTCCAGCGCGCCGATCGCCATGAACGGCTTGACCGTCGACCCGGGCGGGTACTGGCCCTGGAGCGCACGGTTGTACAGCGGATTGTGCGGGTTGTTGAGCAGGCGCGTGTAGTTCGCCTGGCTGATGCCGTCGACGAACAGATCCGGGTTGTAGCCCGGCTTGCTGACCATCGCCAGGACGCCCCCGGTCCCGGGGTCGAGCGCGACCACCGCGCCGTCCTGATCGCCGAGCGCGTTGTAGGCGATTTTCTGCAACGCCGAGTCGAGCGTGAGCACCAGACTGTCGCCGGCGGTCGCCGGATGCATCTCCAACTGGTGCAGCGTACGCCCGGCGGCGTTGATTTCGACCACCCGCGCGCCCGGATAGCCGTGCAGTTTCGATTCGTAGGACAGCTCGACGCCGACCTTGCCGATATGGGATGAGCCGCGATAGCGCTTGTCGTCCACCTTGGCCAGATCGGCCGCGGTGATGCCGCCGACGTAACCCACGAGATGCGCGGCGTATTTACCAAGCGGGTAGCTACGCCTGAGTCCGGCGCGAATATCCACACCGGGAAAGCGCTCGCGATTGACTTCAAAACGGGCGACCTCGGCTTGGGTCAGGCTCAGCCGTATCGGCGTGCCGCGAAACGCGGGTGTCTGTTTTTCCCGCGTATAGAAGCGCCGCTTATCGGCGTCGGTAATGTTCACGATCCGGGAAAGCCGCGCGATCGTGGACTCGACGCTGTCGGTGACCTGCTCCGGCACGATCTCCAGCCGGTAGGCCGGCTCGTTGTTGGCCAGCAGATTGCCGTGACGGTCGAAGATCAGGCCCCGCACCGGCGGCACGACCTCCATTCGCATACGGTTGTCCTGCGAACGGGTTTCGTAGTAGCTGTGCTTGTAGACCTGCAGATACACCACGCGCGCGATCAGCAGGCCGATCAGGATTACAAGCAGCAGGCCGGCGGCGATCGTGCGGATGATGAACAGGCGCCGCTCCGCCGCGTGATTCTTGATTGCGTCGTCCGCGGCCATATCCCCGCTCGTCGTCACCCTGATGCATGGCACGAGACCGCCGCGACGCGTACCAGGGCGCGCCCGTGTCGATCCTGTCGTAACCCCTTATCGACTATCCGACCTCTAATTCGGCGATCCGTTCCAGAAAAAAAGCCCAGATCGGCCAAAGCACGGCCGACGTGAATACCGGAAGCCAGCGTCCCCAAGGATTCACGTCCAGGCCGGCGACGCCGTCGATCCAGAACAGCACGAATTCGTAGATCGCGAAAACCGGCAGCATCAGCAGGCTCTGTTGGATCAGCGGAAAGCTCCACAGCAGTTCGCGCCCCTTGACCACCATATAAGCCGCCACCGCCATCGCTAGACCATGTTCGGAAAACGGCGTGCCGTAGAGCACGTCGATCGCCAAACCCGCGCACCAGGCCGCGATCGGCCCGAAACGCTGCGGCTGATTTGCGGTCCAGAACAAGACGGTCATGGTATAGAACGCCGGCTGGGCCGCGGAGACCGGGGTCGGCATCGGCAGCAGCGTGATGATCAGGGCCACGGCCAGGCTGGCGGCGATCAGCAGGCCGCCGACATGCTGATTGACGATCATGGGGCCTTGGCGTCATTGGCGCTGCCATCGTCGGGCGCGGCCGGCTTGCCCGATTGACCGGGATGATCCGAAGCGGGTTGGGCGCCGTCGCCGTGGTTGTTCCAGACCAGCAGCACCTCGCGGCCGTGGTTGAGATTGGCCGTGGGCTCGGCTGTCACATCCAGGAACTCCTCGCCGGGACGATGAACCACGCGGGTCACGCGGGCCACCGGATAGTTCGGCGGATAGCGGCCGCCCAGCCCCGAGGAGATCAACAGATCGCCGACCTCGATATCGGCGTTATTGGGCAGAAACGGCAATGTAAGCGCGCCGGTATGTCCGGTGCCCTGGGCGATGGTCTGCAAGCCGGTGCGGTTGACCTGGACCGGGATGCCGGTGTTCGGGTCGCTGATCAGGATCGCCCTGGAGGTCAGCGGCGTGACATCGGTGACCTGGCCCATGATGCCGTGCGCGTCGATCAGCGTCTGGCCGACGAACACGCCGTCCACGCTGCCCTTGTTGAGTTTGACGTATTGCCGGTACGGGTCCGGGCTGACCGACAGAATGCGCGCGATCAGCACGTTCCGGTCGATCGCGCTGGCCGAGGCCAGAAGCGCGCGAATACGCTCGTTCTCGGCCTTGAGCGCGGCCAGCTTCTGCAGCCGGCTCTGGAGCAGCAGCAGTTTTTGCGAAAGCTGCTCGTTTTCGTGGACCAGGTCGTCGCGATCGAAATAGTTCTTGAGATAATCGGCGGCATCGCCGGGTATCTCAGCGGCCATTTGCACCGGCTCGAGCGCCACCGCCAGTACGCCGCGCACCGTCGACAGGCTGTCGTGCGCATTGTCGACCATCATCAGCACGATCGAGACGATTGTGATCGCCACGATCTTTAGGCCGGGCGCGATTCGGCGGCCGAGAAAACGCGGTGTGTCGTCGTCGGAAAAATCTGCCACTAGCGCCGCCCCGCAGCGGCCGGTCGGTTTTGCGGCTGTTTTGTCGACCTATGAGTAGGCACGGTGTGCGGGCCCCCAGCGTGGGCTAGTCGAGTGCGAACAGCGCGCCCGACTTGCGATCGATCATCTCCAGCAGAATGCCGCCGCCGCGGGCCACGCAAGTCAACGGGTCGTCGGCCACGATCACCGGCAGCCCGGTCTCCTCGGACAGCAGCTTGTCCAGATCGGCCAGCAGGGCGCCGCCGCCGGTCAGCACGATACCGCGCTCGGCGACGTCCGAGCCGAGCTCGGGCGGGGTGGATTCCAGCGCCAGCTTGACCGCCGAAACGATGTTGGACAGCGGTTCGGCGAGCGCGTCCAGGACTTCGTTCGAATTTAGGGTGAAGCTGCGCGGCACGCCGGCCGACATATGCCGGCCGACCACCTCGATCTCCTTGATCTCGTGGCCGGGGAAGGCGGTGCCGATCCGGTGCTTGATGGATTCGGCGGTGGTTTCGCCGATCAGCATGTTGTACTGCCGGCGCACATAGTTGACGATCGCTTCGTCGAGCTTGTCGCCGCCGGTGCGCACGGATTCGGCATACACGATGCCGTTGAGCGAGATCACGGCCACTTCCGAGGTGCCGCCGCCGATATCGAGCACCATCGAGCCGCGGGCCTCGCCGATCGGGATGCCCGCGCCGATGGCCGCGGCCACCGGTTCGTCGACCAGATAAACGCGCCGCGCGCCGGCGTTCGAGGCCGACTCGCGAATCGCGCGTCGTTCGACTTGGGTCGAGCCGTAGGGCACGCAGACCAGCACCCGCGTCATCGGCCGCAGGAAACGCTTTTTATGCACCTTGCGGATAAAGTGCTGAAGCATTTTCTCGGTGACCGTGAAATCCGCGATCACGCCGTCCTTGAGCGGACGGATGGTGCTGATGTGCGCCGGCGTGCGGCCCAACATGCGCTTGGCATCGGCGCCCACCGCCTCGATCCGCTTGCCGCCCTTGGCGTCGGTGCGCACCGCCACCACCGAGGGTTCGTCGAGCACGATCCCCTGGTCGCGCGCATAAACCAGCGTGTTGGCCGTGCCGAGATCGATCGACAGATCGTTGACGAACAGGCCGCGAAAATTTTCCAGCATGGAGCTCACCGAGCACAAAAAATATGACGCGCGTTGCGCGCACCGGTCGCCGACGGGCGTCGACGCGAATGTCTTTCGCTCTTATTCTGTTGTTCAGATGAGCGAAAGGTCCCCTAAAGGTGCGCAATGCTAGCAACGGGGGACGTGCACGGCAACGCTCGATCGGTCGTATGTCCGAGAGCGTGTTGAAGTTTCGTGCGAGATCGCGCCAGCGCCCATCGGTTCGCGAGCCGAGACGCCGCATGCGCGATTGCGGCCTCTTTTATGCTACGTTTTGTCGCCGCGCGGGCGTGCTGCCCGCGAGCCGAACCCGAAAACGAGATCACCGCCGTGAGTCTGACCACCGATGACGTGCGCAAGGTCGCCCGCCTGGCCCGACTGGGGCTAAACGACGGCGCCGTCGCCGAGTATGCGACCCAGTTGTCCAGCATTCTGGACGTGGTCGACCATCTCGGGCGCGCCGATACCGATCATGTCGCGCCGATGTTCCATCCGCTGGATTTGACCGCCCGCCTGCGCGAAGACGTCGCCCGCGCCACGGTCGATCGCGAGGCGTTCCAGGCAATCGCGCCGGATACCGCCGAAGGGCTGTACCGCGTGCCCAAGGTGATCGAATGATCCACGAACGTTCCATCGCCGATCTGATCGCGGCGCGCGCCGCCGGCGAACTGAGCGCCGAGGCCGTCGTGGACGCCTATCTGGCGCGTATCGACAGGCATGGGGATACGCTCAACGCGCTGATCACCCGCACCCCGGAAGCCGCGCGTGCGCGCGCGGCCGAGATCGACGGCGCGCTGGCCGGCGCGCTGGCCGGGTTGCCGATCATCCACAAGGACATCTTCTGCACCCAGGGCGTGAAGACCAGTTGCGGCTCGCGCATGCTCGACAACTTCGTCGCACCTTACGACGCGACCGTGGTCGAGCGGCTGACTACGGCCGGCGCGGTGACGCTGGCCAAGGCGAATATGGACGAGTTCGCCATGGGCTCGTCCAACGAGAACAGTTTCTACGGCGCGGTGAAAAACCCCTGGAACACCGATTACGTCCCGGGTGGTTCGTCCGGCGGCTCGGCGGCCGCGGTCGCGGCGGGCCTGGCGCCGGCGGCCACCGGCACCGACACCGGCGGGTCCATTCGTCAGCCGGCGGCGCTGAGCGGCGTGACCGGCATCAAGCCGACCTACGGCCGCGTTTCGCGCTATGGCATGATCGCTTTCGCTTCGAGTCTGGATCAGGGCGGCTGCTTCGCTCGTTCGGCGGAAGATTGCGCGCACGTGCTCGCCGCCATGGCCGGCTTCGACGGGCGCGATTCGACCAGTGTGGAGGCCGACGTACCGGATTACGCGGGCCAGCTCACCGGCGATATCACGGGCTTGACCATCGGCTTGCCGCGCGAGTATTTCGCGGAAGGCCTGGAGGCCGGTAGCCGCGAGGCCGTCATGGCCGCGATCGACGAGATGAAAGCGCTGGGTGCGAACGTCGTCGAGATCGACATGCCGCATACCGATCTGGCGGTTTCGACCTATTACGTCATCGCGCCCGCCGAGGCGTCGTCCAATCTCGCGCGCTTCGACGGCGTACGCTACGGCTATCGCTGCGCCGACCCGGTCGATCTGGACGACCTGTACAACCGCTCCAGAGCCGAAGGCTTCGGCCCGGAAGTGCAGCGCCGCATCATGATCGGCGCGTATGTGCTTTCGGCCGGCTACTACGATGCTTATTATTTGAAAGCGCAGAAGACGCGACGGCTGATCGCGGGCGATTTCCACGCGGCCTTCGACCAGGTCGACTTGATCGCCGCGCCGGTCACCCAGGCGCCGGCTTTTCCGATCGGCGAGAAGGCCGACGATCCGGTGGCCATGTACCTCAACGACGTCTATACGCTGCCGGCGAGTCTAGCCGGCGTGCCCGGCATGTCGGTGCCGGCCGGTTTCGTCGACGGCCTGCCGGTGGGCCTGCAGTTGATCGCGCCGTGGTTTGAAGAGGGGCGGTTGCTGAACGCCGGCCATGCCTATCAACAGGCCACGAGCTGGCATACCCGCCGCCCGCCGGGTTTCGAATAGGGGCAGGTGATGAACTGGGAAGCCGTTATCGGGCTGGAAGTGCATATCCAGCTCGCGACCCGAAGCAAGATCTTTTCGAGCGCGCCGACCGCCTACGGCGCGGCGCCGAACACCCAGGCCAACGAGGTGGACGTCGCCATGCCGGGCGTGCTGCCGGTGATCAACGGCGAAGTCATCCGCATGGCCACGCTGTTCGGTTTGGCGATCGATGCGGATATCGCGCCTAGATCCGTGTTCGCGCGCAAGCATTATTTCTATCCGGATCTGCCCAAGGGCTACCAGATCAGCCAGTACGAGCTGCCGATCGTGGCCGGCGGCCATCTGGATATCACGGTGGGCGCGGGTGACACCAAGCGCATCGGCATCACCCGCGCGCATTTGGAGGAAGATGCCGGCAAGTCGCTGCACGACGCCTTCGATCGGGCCACCGGGATCGATCTGAATCGCGCCGGCACGCCGCTGATCGAGTGTGTGTCCGAGCCCGAGATCGCCACCGCCGGCCAAGCCGCGGCGTACGCCCGCAAACTGCATTCGCTGGTGACGTATCTGGGCATCTGCGACGGCAACATGGCGGAAGGCTCGTTCCGTATCGATGCCAACGTTTCCGTGCGCCCGGCCGGATCGAGCGCGTTCGGCACGCGCACCGAGACCAAGAACGTCAATTCCTTTCGTTTTCTGGAAAAAGCCATCGAGTTCGAGATCGAGCGTCAGATCGACGTGCTCGAGGCCGGCGGCGAAATCGTGCAGGAAACCCGGCTGTTCGACCCGGATTCCGGCGAGACCCGCTCGATGCGCAGCAAGGAAGAAGCGCACGATTATCGCTACTTCCCGGACCCGGATCTGCTGCCGGTGGCGATCGATGCGGCCTTCATCGAGTCGGCGCGCGCCGATTTGCCCGAACTGCCGGGCGCCAAGGCCGAGCGTTTCGAGGCCGAATACGGCGTCTCGACCGCCGATGCGGCCGCGCTCACGGCCTCCAGAGCCTGGGCCGATTATTTCGAGGCCACGGTCGCGGCCGCCGGTGCCGACAAGGCCGGGCTCGGCAAGCCGGCCTCGAACTGGATCGGCACCGAGCTGGCCGGCGTGCTCAATCGCGACGGCCGCGCGATCGGCCAAGCGCCGGTCAGCCCCGAACAGCTTGGCGGCCTGATCAAGCGGGTCAACGACAACACCATCTCCGGCAAGATCGCCAAACAGGTATTCGACGCGCTGGTGGCCGGCGAGGGCGAGTCCGCCGACGCGATCATCGAAGCCCGGGGCTTGAAGCAAATCACCGATACCGGCGCGATCGAGTCGTTCGTGGACGAAGCCATCGCCGACAATCCGGAACAGGTCCGGCAGTATCTCGACGGCAAGACCAAGGTCGTCGGTTTCCTGGTCGGGCAGGTGATGAAGGCCTCCAAGGGCAAGGCGAACCCCAAGGAAGTCAACCAGATGCTGGTGGAAAAGCTCAACGCGATGGCCTAGTTGGCCGCGGGCTGCGTTATCTGAAGACTGTTAACCGCAGATACACGCAGATTCACGCAGATAAGAAAAGTTGCTTGGTTGGCTTGCAGCGCGTTTTCCGTCGCTTCGGTATCATATTTTTTCTTCAATCTGCGCCCATCTACGTGTATCTGCGGTTACAAAAGAACGGCCTCGTGATACAGGTAAGGCGAATCCCAAGGAAGTCGATCAGGTGCTGGTGGAAAAGCTCGATGCGATGGCCTAGTCGGCGGGCTGCGTTCTCTGAAGACTATTAACCGCAGATGCACGCAGATTCACGCAGATAAGACAGCTGTTTGATTGGCTTGCTGCTCGGTTACCGCCGCTGCGGCATCCTTATTTCTTTAATCTGCGTAAATCTGCGGTTAAAAAAAGAACGGCCTCGTGATAGAAGACGGCAGACAGGGCCGGCCCGGCGCGTTAGTCTGTGGAACAGAATTTTTGATTCGCCAACGCCATGCAGAAAACGCTGACCTATGACACGCCGGGCCGCTCGACGCAGGATATCACCCGCGACGTGGACGCTGTCGTGAGCGAGGCGGGGGTCGAGACGGGGCTGGCGCATGTGTTCGTCAAACACACCTCGGCGTCCTTGATGATCTGCGAAAACGCCGATCCCACCGTGCGTCAGGATATCGAAACCTGGATGGCGCGCGCGGTGCCCGACGGCGATCCGATGTATGTCCACACCATGGAAGGCCCGGACGACATGCCCGGCCATATCCGTTCCATCCTCACCGGGATGGACGTGACGGTGCCGATTACCGGCGGCGCGCTCAATCTCGGCACCTGGCAGGGCATCTATTTATACGAACATCGCAGCGCGCCGCATTCGCGCCAAGTGGTCGTCACGCTTACCTCTGCGTCCGCGTGATTTCGGGCCGCAACGCGGCGCCGTGGCGATCATGAACACGCTCTTACGGCCACTGGGCGCCGGTTTGGGCGACGTAGATCGCATAGAGCGAGCTGCTCGCGGTGATGAACAGCCGGTTGCGGCGCGGCCCGCCGAAGGTCAGGTTCGAGACCGGCTCGGGGATATGGATCCTGCCGAGCAGCGTGCCGGCCGGGTCGTAGCAGTGCACGCCGTCGCCGGCGCTGGTCCAGATATTGCCATCGGTATCGATACGGAATCCGTCCGACACGCCGGGCTCGATTACGGCGAACACGCGCGGATTTTCCAGCCGGCCATCGCGTACGTCGAAGGCGCGGATATGATGATGACCCTCGGGATCGTGCGAGCGCGCGGTGTCCGAGACATACAGCACCCGTTCGTCGGGTGAGAACGCGAGCCCGTTCGGGCGCACGAAATCCTCGGCGACGACCCGCAGGTCGCCGGTGGCGGGGTCGAGGCGAAATACGAAGCAGCCCGCTTGTTCGGACTCGGCCTTATGGCCCTCGTAATCGCTCAGGATGCCGTAGGGCGGATCGGTGAACCAGATACTGTCGTCCGAGGCCACGATGACGTCGTTGGGCGAATTCAGCCGGCCGCCGTCGTAGCGGTCGGCCAGGACCGTGACGCGGCCGTCGGTTTCGGTGCGCGTGACCTGCCGGGCGCCGTGCTCGCAGCTGATCAGCCGGCCTTGTCGGTCGCGGGTATGGCCGTTGGCGTGCCGGCTCGGCTGGCGGAACACGCCGACATCGCCGGTGGGTGTCCAGCGCAGGATGCGGTCGTTGGGGATATCGCTCCACAGCACGATATCCGCATCGGCGATATAGACCGGCCCCTCGCACCAGAGCGAGCCGGTGTGCAGCCGTTCGAGCCGTGCATTCGGCTGGGTCAGTTCATAAAAACGCGGATCGATGTATTCGATCGTTTCGCTCATCAGGATATCCTTTCATGGACGGCCTCAACGGGCGGCCAGCTTCTGTCGCCCGTACAGCAGCAGTAACAGGATGATGATCGTTCCGAATACGATGTCCTTGCCGGCTTCCTGGATCTGCACGATCGACAGCACCGATTGCAGCAGAACCACGATCAGCGCGCCGGAGATCGAGCCGAGATAACCGCCGGAGCCGCCCATGATATTGGTGCCGCCGATGATCACCGCGGCGATCGGGACCAGCAGATAATCGCTGCCCATGCCGAGATAGGTTTGCGACGAATACCCGGTGAGCATGATCCCGGCCAGGGCGGCGCAGAAGCCGGAAGTGGCGAACGCGCCCAGATAGACCTTGCGGCTGTCCACGCCGGACAGGAACAGCGCCGATTCGTTGTTGCCGATTGCATACAGATAGCGGCCGAAGCTCGTCTTATGCAGGATTACCAAAGCCACCGCGCCGGCGGCGATCCAGACCAGCAGCGGCACGGGAATGCCGTACAACGAGCCCGAACCCAGCGCGCGCACGATCGGCGGCACGTCCACCCGGGGCGGCTGCGCGTGGGTATAGACCAGGGTCGCGCCCTGCATCAGCGCGTTCACGCCGAGCGTCCAGACCAGCGAATGGATACGGAATATCGCGGTGCCGATCGAGTTGAACATGCCGACCAGCGTGCCCGAGGCCAGCGCGGCCGCGACCGCGGTGGCCGTGCTGTAGCCGTGGCTGCACAGCGTGGCCATCAGGATCGCCGAGAAGGTCAGGTTCCACGGCACCGACAGATCGATCTGGCCGGTGATGATGACCAGCGTCTGACCGACCGCGATCACGCCGATGAAGGCGCCGATCTGCAGCAGGTTGCGGATGTTGTCCCACGATGCGTAGTGCGGGTTGATCGCCGCCGCGATCGCGAACAGCACGACCAGCAGAATGTAGGAAACCGTCACCCCCTGAAACAGCCAGGCGGGCAGGGCGGTGCGTTGGCGGGCGGGTGTTGCGGTATTCATTAGTTCGACATCACTCGGAGCCAGTGCCGCGTGCGCAGCCGCCAGCTATTGGCCACGGCCAGCACGATCACCAGAATCGCGCCTAGCAGCAGGTTTTGATAGAACGGCGACACGCCGCCGGCGAACAGCACGCTGATCAGCAGCGATAGGAAATAGGCACCGCAGATCGGGCCCAGCGCGACCCCGCGCCCGCCGCCGAGCACGGCGCCGCCGAACACCACGGCGGCGACCGAATTGAGCGTATAGCTGGCGCCGATCGTGGCGTCGCCGGAGGTGGTTTGGGCGGTTAGAAATATACCGGCGCAGGCGGCGAAGAAACCGCCCGCGGTATAGGCCCAGAGTTCGGTGCGCGCGACCGAAATGCCGGAGACGTGCGCGCCGTTGCGGTTGTCGCCGATCGCCTGAATCGCCCGGCCGAGCCGCGAGCGCATCAACGGCACCCAGGCTAGGCCCACGACCGCGAGCAAGAAGACCAGCGCATGCGGAAGATAGCCCCAGGACCGGGTCAGCGCATCGGCGAAGCCGCCGGGCACGAGCCCGCCGGGCTGCGGCCGGATCACCAGACCGATGCCAGTGAAGATATACAGTGTGGCCAGGGTAACGATGATCGGCTGGATACGGCCGTAGGCCACCACCAGACCGTTGACGAATCCGGCCAGCGTGCCGGCGGCCAGCGTGCCGATCAGCACCGCGGCCGCGATGCCCGGATGCGTGCCCATATAGGTCGCGGCAATCGCATTGGTGAGCCCGACGATCGCGCCGACCGACAAATCCACCCCGCCGGTCAGCACCACGATCAGCTGGGCGAGTGCCGCCAGCGCCAGCGCGGTGCCCTGGTTGGCCGATAGGGTCACGCCGAACGGCGACAGGATCATCGGCTGGATGTAAACGAACAGCACCACCAGTAAGATCAGGCCGATAACGGCGGTCAGCGAGCTGTAATAGCGTTCGACGATCACGAGGCGGCTCCGGCGGTTTGGGATACGGGCGGCGACGCGGCGCTCGTCTTTGTGCGTTCGCGCACGCCGAGCGAGGCGGCGAGGATGTTGTTCTCGGTGATCGGGTCGTCTTCCAGCGTTTCCACGATGCGACGATCGTTCATCACCAGCACGCGATGGCACAGCCCGACCAGCTCCGACAACTCGGTGCTGTAGAGCAGCACCGCTTTGCCGGCCCGGGCCAGTTCGCCGATCAACTCGTAGAAGACCCGCTTGGTGCCGACGTCCACGCCGCGGGTCGGGTCGTAGAACAGAAAGATGTCGCCGCCGCACTGCAGCCACTTCGCGAGCACGACCTTCTGCTGATTGCCGCCGGATAGCGACTGCACCGGCATTTCCATGCTCGCGGCCTTGATTTGCATGCGCTCCATGCCCTGAGTGGCGGTAGCGCGTTCGCGCGATCGATCGATCAGGCCGCCGCGGGTCAGGGTGGCGAGGCTGGCCAGCACGATGTTTTCGCGCAGCGACTGCGGCTGTAGCAGGCCCTGGGTCTTGCGGTCCTCGGGAATCATGGCGAAGCCGGCCCGGATCGCCTTCCAGGGCGTGCCGAGACGGACCCGCTTGCCGTGTACGCGCACCTCGCCGCCGAGGCGCCGCACCATGCCGAACAAGGCCAGCAGCAGATCGCCCTGGCCTTGGCCCTCGAGCCCGGCAACGCCCACGACTTCGCCGGCATACAGATCGAAGCTGATGTCGTGCAGCAGGTTGCCGGCGCCAAGATGCGCGACCTGCAGCAGCGGCTCGGCGCCGGCAGGCATCGGCGCGCGTTTGGGAAAGGACTGCTCGATGCGCTCGCCGAGCATGAGTTCGACCAGATGGGCCTCGTCCATGTCCGCGGCGTCGACCGTGCCGACGTCGGTGCCGTTGCGGAACACGGTCAGCCGGTTGGCGATCTCGCGCACCTCGGCCATGCGATGGGAAATGAAAATGATCGCCGTGCCGCGATCGCGCAGCCGCGCCAGCAGATCGAACAGGCGCCGAACTTCCTCGGGGCCGAGCGCCGAGGTGCCTTCGTCGACGATCAGCGTTCTTGGCTCGTGCGACAGCGCCTTGGCGATCTCGACCAACTGCTGATCGGCAAGGGTGAGGCGGGTGACCAGAATGTCGGGTTTGATATGGTCGATGCCGATCTGCTCGAATAGCTCGGTCACCCGGCGGCGCAGGGCGCGCCCGCGAATCTGGCCAAGCGCGCCGGTCGGCTCATGCGCCAGCATGATGTTCTCGGCCACGGTCAGGTGAGGGCAGAGCGACAACTCTTGAAACACCGCGGCCACGCCGAGCTTGGCGGCCCGGATCGGATTGTCCAGGCGCACCGGCTCGCCGGCCAGATGAATCGTGCCTTCGTCGGGCGGTTGCACACCGCACAAAATTTTCACCAAGGTGCTCTTGCCGGCGCCGTTGGCACCGAGCAGCACATGCACTTCGCCGCGGCGACAGCTGAAATCGGCATCCTTTAGCGCGATGGTGCCGGCGAAGTGTTTACCTATGCCGCGGGCTTCGAGGGCCGGTACGCCATTCGGCGCGCCGGCTGTGGACGGATCGACCATGGAACGCTCGCAGTCGATGAAAAAGCGGGGTGACGCAGCCGGGCGCTCGGCGCCCGGCCGGCGCCCGGTGGTCTCGGGTCACGGAATCGCGCGGACGCTCAACTGGTGGTGGCGTGATAAACCTCGGCCGCATTGAAATCCAGCCCGCAGTCGGGCACGCCGACCTCATCGAAGAAACTGTCCGGAATGCCCATGAAATAGTTCTTGCCTTTCTCGAGGTCGTCGTTGGTCACCGGATTTAGCGGCGCCTGGATCGACTGTGGCACTTTTTCGCCCTGCAGGACGCTCAGCGCGACCTTCATCGACAAGGCAACCAGCCCGGCCGACTGACCGATCGAGAGTATGGGGAAGCCCTCTTTCGCGGCCGCGATTCGGAAGCCGTTCTCGGCTTCGCCGGCGATCGGCGGCACTTTCAGGCCATTTTGCTTGAAGGCGTTGACCACGCCGCTGTCGCCGCCCTCGCTCCATACGGCATCGAATTTCGCGCCGGCGGCAATGGCGTTGGCCGTGACTTTCTGCGCCGTGCCGCTGTCCCAGTTGCCGTAGACCTCGGTGGTCCGGATACCCGAATGCTGGTCGAACACCGACCTGCCGCCCTTGTAGCGTTCCTGATCGACGAAGGTACCCGCCACGCCGCGGACCACCAGCACATGTCCCTTGCCCCCGATCTGCTCGACCACGAAATCGGCCCAGCGCTTGCCCATCTCGAACTGATTTTGATTGATGGCAATCGCCTTATCGGTGGTCACTACATTGTCGAAAGAAACCATGAGTATGCCCGCGCTGGCGGCGCGTTCGATCGTCGAATTCAGGCCCGTGGGGCTGGCTGCATCGAGCACGATGGCGTCCACGCCACCCAGGATCATCTGGTTGATCTGGGCGATCTGCGCG
This sequence comes from Salinisphaera sp., assembly GCF_035690525.1. Taxonomy (GTDB): domain Bacteria; phylum Pseudomonadota; class Gammaproteobacteria; order Nevskiales; family Salinisphaeraceae; genus Salinisphaera. The sequence continues at coordinate 16,193 of NZ_DASSKM010000109.1, read as the reverse complement.
TTTACATCGTTGCCGGCGCTGGAGAGCCTGAAGTCTTCGATCAGAGGTTTGACGTCCGGGCGCTGCGCATACATCTTGGCGATCGTGACCATTTCGCTGCGCCACGCGTTGCCGATATAGGAATTGCTCAACGCGATCCGGTACGGTGGCTTCTTCTTCGGCCAGGAGAAAGTCGGGGTACCGGATTTCCACGGGCTGTAGCACTTGCCGCCCTCGGCCCAGGCCAGCGAGGGCAGCGTACCGAGCAGCATGGCCGAACCGAAACCGCCCGCGGCCTGAATGAGAAGGTCCCTGCGTTTCATGTCGTGTCTCCTCCGAGTGCCGAATCGTTTGTTATCAGCTGGGACAAGAGGCAGCCGGCAACCAAGATTGCCTGTCAACCTGTTATACCAGTCGTTTAATGTTTAACAGCCCCATGCTATATGCACAACATACGCTTTGGTCGAATACCCACGTCGGCCTGTTCGCCCGCGCGAGACAACAGTCTCCTGGGGGCAGATTGTTGTATGATGCACCGAGCGGCGGGGTGGCGGTGTGACCGGTTCGCGATCCAAAATGCGCGGTCGGTCGGTAAAGCGTATTCGCATGGCGGTTCGCCTTGAATCGCTCGCCTCGACCCGCCCTTCAACAAATATACGGCGCAGCGGCCACCGCTTAGCCGCTGTGCGAACCGAATGTTATGGCCCGATACCAGATCGAACGTAGGAAACTATCCGACCAAGTCATCCAACAGCTCGAGCAGGACATCGTCTCGGCGCACTTCAAGCCCGGCGATCGCCTGCCTTCGGAGCGGGCGCTGATGGAACAGTTCGGGGTCGGGCGTCCGACCATCCGCGAGGCGCTCTTTTCGCTGGAGAAGATGGGGCTGGTGGCGCTCGCCAGCGGCTCGCGCGCCCGAGTGATCCGGCCCACCCCGGCGGTAGTGTTGGACGGGCTGTCCGGCGTAATGGGCCATCTGTTGTCGAACGCGGACGGCCAGCGTCATTTTCAGCACGCCCGGGCGATGTTCGAGACCGCGATGGCCCGGCATGCGGCGTTGCATGCGCAGGCCGCGGATATTCATGCACTGCGCGGCGCGCTGGCGGATAACGCCGCAACATTGGGTAACGACGCCGAATTCAAGCGAACGGATATCGCCTTTCATGGCGTGCTGGCGGCGATTCCGGGCAACCCGGTCTATCCCGCGGTGCACGACGCGATGGCCCAGTGGCTGGATGATCGACGCGCCGTGGCCCTCGAGCAACCCGGCCAGGACCGTATCGCGCTGATTGCGCATGAGCGAATCGTCGAAACCATCGAGCACGGCGACCCGGAAGCCGCCGACGCGGCGATGCGCGATCATCTCGACCAGCACTACGGCGTCTATCGGCGCATGCGCGCCGGCGGCAAGCCCTAGACACCATCTTGCGCCGGCGGTTGGTTACATCGTCGCGCCCAGTTGCCAGGGCACGAACTCGTTGTCGCCGTAGCCGAACGCCTCGCTCTTGCTCGGTTCGCCGGAAGCCACGGCCAACATGCGCGCGAAGATATCGTCGCCACAATCGGCCAGGCTTTGTTCGCCGGTGAGCACGGTGCCGCAGTTGATATCCATGTCTTCGGTCTGGCGTTGGTAGAGTTCGGAATTCGTGGCGAGCTTGATCGAAGGCGCGGGCTTCGAGCCGAAGGCCGAGCCGCGCCCGGTGGTAAAGCAGACGAGATTGGCGCCGCCGGCGACCTGACCGGTGGCCGATACCGGATCGTAGCCCGGGGTGTCCATATAGACCAGACCGCGGGCGCGCACGCGTTCGGCATATTCATAAACTTCGACCAAATTCGTGGTGCCGCCCTTGGCCACCGCGCCCAGTGATTTTTCGAGGATGGTCGTGATGCCGCCGGCCTTGTTGCCGGGCGAGGGGTTGTTGTTCATCTGGGCGCCCTCGCGGCGGGTGTACTCCTGCCACCAGCGGATGCGTTCGAGCAGTTTCTCGGCCACCGCGGGCGACGCCGCGCGTCGTGTGAGCAGATGTTCGGCGCCGTAGATCTCCGGCGTCTCCGAGAGAATCGCGGTGCCGCCGTGTTCGACCAGCCGGTCGACGGCATGGCCCAGCGCCGGGTTGGCGCTGATCCCGGAATAACTGTCCGACCCGCCGCACTGCAAGGCTACACACAGCTCGGAGGCCGGGACGGGTTCGCGTTCGGCCCGGTCGATCTCGGGCAGCAGCTCGCGGATGAGCGCGGTGGCGCGCTCGATGGTCCGGCGCGTGCCGCCGGTTTGCTGGATGGTCATCGACCGGACCGGCTTGATGTCCCGCAGACCTTCGATTCGCTGTAGACCGCCGACCTGCATCACTTCGCAGCCGAGGCCCAGAAACAGCACGGCCGCCACGTTCGGGTGATCGGCGTAGCCCTGCAATGTGCGCTTGAGTAGCTCGAAACCTTCGCCGGAATCGGCCAGGCCGCAGCCGCCCTGATGGGTGAGCGCGATCACGCCGTCGACGTTGTCGTAGCGCTCGAGTTCGCCGGAAAAGCGAAAGCCATCGGCGATATGCCGGGCGGCGGTGGCCGAGCAGTTCACGCTCGATACGATCGCGATATAGTTGCGCGTGCCGACCCGCCCGTCGGCGCGCCGATAGCCGTTGAAAACGGCGGGCTGTGAGACGAGCCGGGTCGGCCGGGCGTCGCGGCAGAACGCATGGTCGGGGCTGATCTCGCCCATGGCCAGATTGTGCAGATGCACGTGCGCGCCGGGTTCGATATCGCTCGACGCGAAGCCGATCACCTGACCGTAGCGCAGCACCGGCTGCCCGCGCTTGATGGCGCAGGTCGCGATCTTATGCCCGGCGCTGATGTCCGCGCGCGCCGTGAGCGCCGTGAGCGCCGGATTCGCGAGTGTCGCCCCGGCCGAAACGGAGTTGCGGACAATGCATACGTTGTCGTCGTCGTGCAGCCGGATTGTCGGGCTATCGCTGGCGATCGATGTGGACATGGCGTGCAGTTTCCTCTGATTTTGTTTTAAAACGGACCCGCGCAAGTCCGTCTAAAACTTAGGTATGCCTGTTATACCAAACGGCCCGTCGACGCGCTATGTTCGAAGCAGCAGCCAAGAGGATATCCGACGATGACGAATGGCCCCGTTCCCACCGGTTTTGTCGTTGCAGCCGAAGCGCTGCAAAGCTGGGCGGCCGACGCGCTCCGGCGCCAATTCCTGACCGATCGCGACGCCCGGCTCGTGGCGGGTTGTTTGGTACAAACCAGCCTCTGGGGAATCGATACCCACGGGATCGGCCGGTTGCCGCACTATCTGGAGCGACTCGAGCGCGGCTCGATCGCGGCGCGGCCCGACCTGCATGTCGAACGTACCGGAGCGGCTACGGCGTCGGTCGACGGCGGCCACGGGCTCGGCATGGTGGTCTGCGATTTCGCCATGGATCAGGCCATGCAATGCGCCGAGGACGCCGGCGCCGGCGTGGTCGGTTGCTATCACTCCAGCCACTGCGGCGCGATCGGTCTTTACGGCCGCCAAGCCGCCCAGCGCGGCATGATCGGGATCGCCTTCACCCATTCCGACGCCTTCGTCGCGCCCCACAACGGCCGCCGGGCGTTTCTCGGCACCAACCCGATCTGCATCGCGGTGCCCAGCGCCGACGGCCCGCCGCTGTGCCTGGACATGGCCACCAGCACGATACCTTTCAATTACGTAATGAACGCACGCCGCGATAACACGGCGCTGCCGCCCGGCGTGGCCATCGACGACGACGGCGAGACGACCACCGACGCCGAAGCCGCGCGCTCGTTGCTGCCGTTCGCCGGACACAAGGGCTATGCGCTCGGTTTCATGATCGACGTGCTGTGCGGTCTGCTCAACGGCATGGCGTTCGGCCCGCACATCGCGCCGATGTACGGCGATCTCGAGGCGCGCCGCAACCTCGGCTCGCTGATGATCGCCATCGATCCGCGCCGCTTCTTCGGCGGCGATGCGCTGGCGGGCGAGGTGGCGCGCATGGCCGACGAAGCGCGTGCGATGGCCGCCCGGCCGGACAGCGCTGTGATGGCGCCGGGCGATCCCGAATATCGAACCGAACGCGAGCGCCGGCGCGCCGGCATCCCGATCGGGCCCGGGCTGGCCGAACAGATCCGCGATTGGTCGCAACACCTGGATATCGCGCCGCCGCCGCTGGACGCTGCGTGAGCCGCGGCGGCGCATAGCGCCGCGAACCGGAGGTATCGGGCGCCGTCGCCCTGATCTATCGGTTCGGGGCTCGGCCGGGTCTAGCCGATCGTGGCCTGAGCCCGCTCAACCGCGGCCCATATAGGGCATGCCGTTGGCCATCACGGTCAGAAACGGCACGTTCGCCTCGGGCGGCAGTTCGGCCATGAACCGGATCGCCCGGGCGACGTTGTCGAGCGCCATCACCGGCTCGGCGGCCATGCGGCCGTCGGCTTGCGGCACGCCGGCCGACATCGCGTCGGTCATGTCGCTGGCCGCGTTGCCGATATCGATCTGGCCGCAGGCGATGCCGTGGGCCCGGCCGTCGAGGGCGATCGATTTGGTCAAACCGGTGATGGCGTGCTTGGTCGCGGTATAGGGCGCCGAACCCGGGCGCGGCACATGCGCCGAAATCGAGCCGTTGTTGATGATGCGTCCGCCCGAAGGTTGCTGTTGCTTCATCAGGCGATAGGCGGCCCGGGCACACAGGAACGAACCGGTGAGATTGACGTCGACCAGCGCCCGCCAGTCGGCCTCGTCGATATCGCCGAACTCGGTCGCGGGCATGTTGAGCCCGGCGTTGTTGAACAGCAGATCCAGCCGGCCGAAGCGCTGTTCGATGCGCGCGAACAGCCGGCCCACCGACGCCGGGTCGGCGACATCGGTCGGCACGACCAGCGGATCGCCCGAAAGCCCGCCGGCAACTTCGGACAGCGGCGCCTCGCGGCGCCCGGCCAGCACCAATTCATAGCCGGCTTCATCGAGCGCGACGGCACAGGCGCGGCCGATGCCGCGGCCCGCGCCGGTGATTAGGGCGATCTTCGTCATGCCTGTATCTGCGATGGCTGTATCGATTCGATCGGCTCAGCGTAGCCTAGTCGCGGCCGGGAGCGAACGACCAGGGCTTGATTTTAGTGCCGAAAGTGTCGCATCCCGGTGAACAGCATCGCGATACCGGCCTCGTCGGCGGCGGCGATGACTTCCTCGTCGCGAATCGAGCCGCCCGGCTGGATCACGGCGGCCACGCCGGCCTCGGCGGCGGTGTCGATGCCGTCGCGAAACGGGAAGAAGGCATCCGAGGCCATGACCGAGCCGGCGATTTCGAGCTTCGCGTCGGCCGCCTTTTGCCGGGCGATGCGCGCCGAGTCGACGCGGCTCATCTGGCCGGCGCCAATGCCCACGGTGGCCCCGTCGCGCGCATAGACGATGGCGTTGGATTTCACGTACTTGGCCGCCCGCCAAGCGAACAGCAGGTCCTGCAGCTGCTCGCCGGTCGGCTCGACGGCGGTGACCGCCTTGAGCTGACTACGATCGAGTAGTTGGTCGTCGTCGTCCTGAACCAGTAGGCCGCCGGCGATCGGCTTGAGTACGAGCCCGCCCCGGTCGGCCTTGCGCCAAGCGCCGGTGATCAGCACGCGCAGGTTCTTTTTCTTGGAAAACACGGCGAGCGCGTCTTCGGTGATGGCCGGCGCGAGAATCACTTCGGCGAACTGGTTGCTCGTGATGGCCTCGGCGGTTTCGGCCCCGAGTTCGGTGTTGAAGGCGATGATGCCGCCGAAGGACGAGACCGGATCGGTGGCGAAGGCGCGCCGATAGGCCGCGGCCGGATCGGGCGCGACTGCCACGCCGCAAGGGTTGGCGTGCTTGACGATCACGCAGGCCGGCGATTGATCGAAGGCCTTGACGCAGGCCAGCGCCGCGTCGGCATCCGCGAGATTGTTGTAGGACAGCGGCTTGCCCTGGGCCACCCGGGCTTCCACCAGGCTGGCCTCCACCCGACGGCCGTCGGCGTAGAGCGCGGCGCGCTGATGCGGATTTTCGCCGTAGCGCAGGTCGGCGCGCTTGGTATAGACCGGCGCATAGCGCGCGGGCAGGGCTTCCGGGCGGCCTTCGTCGTCGGCCGGGTCGCCGGCCGGGTCGTCGTCGGCGAGATAGGCCGCGATGGCGCGGTCGTAGCCGGCGGTATGCGCGAACCCCTTGGCGGCGAGCCGGCGACGCGTGGCCTCGCGGGTGCCGCCATGTTCGGCGAGGTCGGTGAGCACGCCGGCGTAGTCGGCCCCGTCGACCACAAGCGTGACATCGGCGTGGTTCTTCGCCGCCGCGCGCAGCATGGCCGGGCCGCCGATATCGATGGTCTCGATCGCGGTTTCCCGGTCGGTATCCGGTCGAGCAATCGTCTGCTCGAACGGATAGAGGTTGACCACGACCAAGTCGATGGGCGCGATTTCTTGCTCGGTCATTACTGCGTCGTCGATGCCGCGCCGGCCCAGGATGCCGCCGTGGATTTTCGGGTGCAGCGTCTTCACGCGCCCGCCCATGATTTCCGGCGCTCCGGTATGAGCCGCTACGTCTATGACCGCGACGTCGGCCTCGCGCAGCATACGGGCGGTGCCGCCGGTCGACAGGATTTCCACGCCGTGGTCTTCGGCCAGCGCGCGGGCGAAATCGGCCACGCCGGTCTTGTCGGATACGCTGATCAGAGCGCGGCGGATCGGGGTGACGGAGGCGGTCGAGGTCATGGCGTCGGACTGGTTGCGAAAAAAACGCGCCGCGCGCGGCGAGCGCCGCGCTTTATTCATCAATACCCCGCGGCTTGCCGCGGGCACCTTAGCAATGGGGTTCCCCGAGGGGAGAGGCGCGAGCTCTCCCTTTGGGTCGACCGCGCGGTTTCATACCGCGCGGTCGAAAGACATTTGATTTGTAAACAGGTGCTTAATCGAGATTGTAATTGCGCAGCTTTTTGCGCAGCGTGCCGCGGTTGATGCCGAGCATGGCGGCCGCCTTGGACTGGTTGCCGCGATTATAGTCGAGCACGCGCTCCAGCAACGGCCGTTCGACCTGCTCGAGCACCATGTGATAGAGATCGGTGGGCGGCGCGCTGTCGTTCAACGACTCGAAGTAACGATCGAGACTCGTTCCCACGTAGTGACTCAGCGGCTGGGCCGCGTCATCGTCGGCGTCGGCGTGGCGCATCCGTGTCATCAGCCTGCGGGGTGGGAACAGCGCGAACTATAACGGCAATCCGGGGTGAGCAAAAGGCGACGAAAGGCGGTGTCGGGGTCAGGCGACAGCCCGATACCCGACCAGTCGGGCCCAGCCCTCCTCGACTTGCGGCCGGTCGAAGGCGAGGCCCGCCGCGTAGGCGGCCACGACCTCATCGACTTGGCGCGTCAGCAGGCCGGCCAGTACCACGGGCGCGCCGGGCGCGGCCAGTTCGAACAGTGTGGGCGCTAGCGAAATCAAGGGTTTGGCGAGGATGTTGGCGAGCACGATATCGAACGGCCCGTTTTTTATCGCGCCTATCGGCGGCGTGGCGATCGTGTCGGAGACGCCGTTGCGGATCGCGTTCTCGCGCGTGGCGCGCACGGCCTGATCGTCGATATCCACGGCGACCACCGCGGCCGCACCGAGGCAGGCCGCGGCGATCGCAAGAATGCCCGAGCCGCAGCCGTAGTCGAGCACGCGCTTGCCGACGAGATCCTGGCCGGCGAGCCAGTGCAGGCACAGGCTCGTGGTCGGGTGCGTGCCGGTGCCAAAGGCCAGCCCCGGATCCAGGCGAACCACCACGGCGTCCTCGGCGGCATCCACCGCGGCGCTGTGCGGGGCGATCCACAAACGTTCACCGAAGACCAGCGGCGGGTGCTCGGCCAGCCAGGCGCTGGCCCAGTCCCGGTTTTCGAGCGTGTTGGTTTCGATCCCGGCGTCGCGGCCGAGCGCTTCGGCCAGCGCGGCCACGATCGGCTCGGCCGGCGTGCCCTGGGCGAACAGACCGACCACGCGCGCGCGCTCGAACGCCGGCCGGCTGTTCGGTGTTTCCTCGACGGTAAGCGCGTCGCCGGCGTCGAGTTCGGTGATCGCCTCGGCGCCGAACTGCTCGAACACCGCCTCGGCGAGCTGGGCGCGATGCGTGGTCGCGGTAATCTGTAGCCAGGCGATGCTCATCGTGGGCTTTATACCAACCGTGATAATGATGTAACGATAGCCGATAAGAAAAAGAGCAAGTCCGCAAATAAACGCCGATGCACGCAAAATAAAGAAAATTCGTTTTCGTTTGCGTTTTTCCGCGTTCATTTGCGGACTGTTTTCGTTTTCCTTTGTGTCTTTTCTACAGGTTGGTATTAGCCCTTGCCCAGACGCTCGCGGATCTTCTTCTCCAGCCAGTGAATCGAGACCCCGCCGGCCGCGAAGCTCGGATCGTTCATGATCCATTCGTGCAGCGCTAGATTGGTATGGATGCCCTCGACGACCATCTCCGACAGCGCCATATCCATACGGGCCCGTGCGGCATCGCGGGTATCGCCGTGGGCGATTAGCTTGCCGATCAGCGAGTCGTAGTAGGGCGGTACCGTATAGCCGGTGTACATATGGCTGTCCATGCGGATGCCGGGCCCGCCCGGGGCGTGGTACTGCGTGATCTTGCCGGGCGAGGGCGCAAACGTTTCCGGGTGTTCGGCGTTGACGCGGCATTCGATCGCGTGCCCGCGCAGCACGATATCGTCCTGGGTATAGCGCAGTTTCTCGCCGGCGGCCACGCGTAGCTGTTCGGCGACCAGGTCCACGCCGGTCACCATTTCGGTCACCGGATGCTCGACCTGGATACGCGTGTTCATTTCGATGAAATGGAACTCGCCGTTCTCGTACAGAAATTCGAACGTGCCCGCGCCGCGATAGTCGATCCGTTTGCAGGCCTCGACGCACAGGCTGCCGATCTGTTCACGCTGCTCGGGCGTGATGCCCGGCGCGGGTGACTCCTCGACCACTTTCTGGTGGCGGCGCTGCGGCGAACAATCGCGCTCGCCGAGGTGGATGGCGTTGCCGTGCGTGTCGCACAGCACCTGGACTTCCACGTGGCGCGGCAGCTCCAGGTATTTCTCCATGTACACCTGCGGATTGCCGAAGGCGCTGGCGGCTTCGCGGCGCGCCATGTCGACCGCGCCGGCCAGATCGTCGGCTTCGTAGACCACGTGCATGCCGCGACCGCCGCCGCCGCCCACGGCCTTGATGATCACCGGGTAGCCGATGCGCTCGGCGATCTCGCGGTTTTCGATATCGTCGGCGGTCAGCGGTTTGCCCGAACCGGGCACGCAGGGCACGCCGGCGGCCATCATTTCCTGGATTGCCGATGTCTTGTCGCCCATCAGGCGGATGGTCTCGGCCCTGGGGCCGATGAAGGTGAAGCCGGACTGCTCGACCGATTCGGCGAAATCGGCGTTTTCCGACAAAAAGCCGTAACCGGGATGGATTGCGGAAGCGCCGGCAACCTCGGCCGTGCTCATGAGCACGGCCATGTTCAGATAGCTGGCCGTGGCCGACGGCGGGCCGATACAGACCGCTTCCTCGGCCAGCAGCACGTGTTTCTGATCGCGATCGGCGGTCGAATACGCGGCGATCACGGGAATATCGAGCTGACGACAGGCGCGCAGGATACGCAGCGCGATTTCGCCGCGGTTGGCGATGAGAACCTTGTCCAGCATGGGTGAACCTCGGGTCAGGTCGTCGCGCGGATCGGGCTGCGACCGCGCGCCGACGCGAGTTTGTTGGGGGCGTAGCCGTATGCCCGCGGGCGATGCCGCGGGTAGCGCGCGGATATCGGGCCGCGCCGCGTCATCACTTGATCACGAACAGCGGCTGATCGTATTCGACCGGCTGACCGTTCTCGACCAGGATCTCGCCGACCGTGCCGGATATCTCGGCCTCGATCTGATTGAGCATCTTCATCGCCTCGATGATGCATACCGTGTCGTTCGGGCCGACGCTGTCGCCGATGTCGACGAAGGCCTTGGCGTCGGGGGCCGGCGCGCGGTAGAAGGTGCCGACCATCGGCGAGCGGATGGTATGACCCTCCACGGCGGCTTCGCCGTCGCCGGCCGAGGCGGGCGACGAGTCGGCCGCTGGCGCCGTGCCAGTACCCATCGGGGCCTGCGGCGGGGCCGCCATATAAGCCGTGGGCGGCGCGCTGGGCTGGCTTGCCGCCGGCGGATAGCGGCCGATGCGGACCGACTCCTCGCCTTCGGTGATCTCCAGCTCGGCGATGCCGGAGTCCTCGACCAGCTCGATTAGTTTTTTGAGTTTGCGGATATCCATGGCGTGTCGGTTCGCTCCTGTCGGGCGCGGCGAGCCGGCCGAGTCAGCGACCGGACCAAGGCGAAAACGGCTGCCGTTGCTCGTCCCGCGTGTGTCTGGGACAAGTGTGCCGCATGGCTCGGCGCGATACAACTGGCGCAAGGCCGATCGCCGCCGTTCGCCACCTTATAATCGAATATTCGCCGACGTTCGAGCATTTTGTCTGGCGTGATCACAGCATGTTCCAGCGCCGCCGGCACGGCGCGCGGCCACATGCGCATCACCCGGTCTGTTCGAGCAACCAATCCAGATAAGCGGGCGAGCCGTCGGTGATCGGCAGCGTGATGCGCTCGGGGACCTCGTCCGGGTGCAGTTCGGCGAGCCGGGCGTCGATCGCGGCGAGTCGGGCGGCGCGGGTCTTGATCACCAGCAGCAGTTCATCGTCGACCTCGATCTCGCCCTGCCAGCGATAGACCGACTCCACGCCGGCCACGATGTTCACGCAGGCCGCCTCGCGGTTCTCGACCAGCGCCGAGGCGATGGCGCGCGCGGTCTCGCGCTCGGGCGCGGTGACATAGACGACGACCGCCTCCTGGTCGGCTGGGTTGCTCATGGCCTCGACTCGCGATCTTGTATCGGCAATGCTTGATGACCATATACCAGCTGTTGCCGGCGGTCGATGGTCGCCCCGTGATCGCCGGCGTTCGCTGCTACAATTGCGTCCCCGCAAGAAAAAAGGAGAGCATCATGGGTCTAAGACTGGGTGATACTGCGCCGAACTTCACCGCCGACACCACCGAAGGCGAGATCGATTTCCACCAGTGGCTCGGCGATGGCTGGGGCGTGCTGATGTCGCATCCCGCGGATTTCACGCCGGTCTGCACCACCGAGCTCGGCGCTGTGGGTAAGCTCAAGGAGGAGTTTGCCAAGCGTAATGCAAAGGCCATCGTGATCTCTGTCGACTCCGTGGAAGATCATAAGGCCTGGTCCGCGGATATCGGCGATGCGATGGGTTGCGCGCCGAACTTTCCTATCATCGGCGATACCGAGCGCAAAGTAGCTGAGCTATACGGCATGATTCACCCCAACGAGGGCGACACCTCGCCGGTGCGGACCGTGTTCCTGATCGACCCGAACAAAAAGATCCGGACGATGCTCACATATCCTAAAAGCGTCGGCCGGAATTTCTCCGAGGTTCTGCGCACCATCGATGCCCTGCAACTGACCGACAACCATAAGATCAGCACGCCGTCGGATTGGCAGGATGGCGATGACGTGGTTATTTTGCCTTCACTGTCGGAGGACGAGGCAAAACAGCAGTTCCCCGACGGCTGGAACGAACTCAAGCCTTATCTGCGCATGACCAAGCAGCCGAACCGCTGATCGGCTGACCGGCTATGCACCGCGACGGCGCCCCCGGGCGCCGTTTTTTTTGTGCATGATGCAGGCGCGGCTGCATAATGGCCGGCCATTTGTCAGTGAGAGCGATCATGGCCGCCGACGAGAACCAGTCCCAACCCGGCCCGCGTCGTAGCCGGGTGATCACCCAGGGTACGGCGCGTGCGCCCAACCGCGCGATGTTGCGCGCGATGGGTTATACCGACGAGGACTTCAACAAGCCCATCGTCGGCATCGCCAACGGCTATTCGACGATCACGCCCTGCAACATGGGCCTGAACGTGCTCGCCGAGCGCGCCGAGCAAACGCTGGAGAGCGGCGGCGCCAAGTCCCAGGTCTTCGGCACGCCCACCGTGTCCGACGGCATCTCGATGGGCACGCCGGGGATGAAATATTCGCTGGTCTCGCGCGAAGTGATCGCCGATGCGGTCGAGACCGCGGTTCAGGCCGAAGCGATGGACGGCGTGATGGCGATCGGCGGCTGCGACAAGAATATGCCGGGTGCGATGATCGGCATCGCGCGCATGAACGTGCCGGCGATCTTCGTCTACGGCGGCACGATCAAGCCGGGCCACCTCGACGGCGAAGACCTCAACCTGGTTTCGGCGTTCGAGGCGGTGGGGCAGTACGCGGCCGGCCAGATCGACGGCGAGCGTCTGCACCGGGTCGAATGCGCGGCATGCCCGGGCGTCGGCTCCTGTGGCGGCATGTACACCGCCAACAGCATGTCCTCGGCCTTCGAGGCGATGGGCATGAGCCTGGCTTATTCGTCCACCATGGCGGCCGAGGACGGCGAAAAAACCGAAAGCGCGGCTGAATCCGCGCGCGTACTGATCCAAGCGATCGAAAAGGACATCAAGCCGCGCGACCTGCTGACCCGAAAAGCGTTCGAGAACGCGATCACGCTGATGATGGCGGTCGGCGGCTCCACCAACGCCGTGCTGCACCTGTTGGCGATCGCCCAGGCCGCCGAGGTCGACCTCACGCTCGACGATTTCGAGCGTATTCGCGCCAAGGTGCCGGTGTTCTGCGATCTCAAACCCTCGGGAAGGTTCGTTGTGACCCAGTTGCACGCCGCCGGCGGTATTCCGCAGGTCATGAAAATGCTGCTGAACGCCGGGCTGCTACACGGCGACACGCCGACCATCACCGGCCAGACGCTGGCCGAAACGCTGGTCGACGTGCCGGATCAGCCGCCGGCCGGGCAGAAAGTGATCTTGCCGATGGACCAAGCGCTCTATAAGTCCGGGCATCTGGCGATCCTGCGCGGCAATCTCGCCGAGGAGGGCGCGGTCGCCAAGATCACCGGGCTGAAAAATCCGGCGATTACCGGACCGGCGCGTGTGTTCGATTCCGAAGAAGCGGCCATGGCCGCGATTCTCGACGGATCGATCGTGGCAGGCGACGTGGTGGTGATCCGCTACGAAGGACCGAAGGGCGGGCCCGGCATGCGCGAGATGCTGTCGCCGACCTCGGCGCTGATCGGCCGGGGCCTGGGCGAAAAAGTCGGCCTGATCACCGACGGGCGCTTTTCCGGCGGCACCTACGGCATGGTGGTCGGCCATGTGGCGCCGGAAGCCGCGGTCGGCGGCGGCATCGCACTGGTCGTCGAAGGCGACACCATCACCATCGATGCCCGCGAGCGCAAGCTGCACCTGCATGTCGACGACGACGAGTTGCAGCGCCGCCGCGCCGCCTGGGCGCCGCGCCCGCCGAACGCGACGCGCGGTGTGTTGGCCAAGTACATGCGCCTGGTCGGCAGCGCGGCCACGGGCGCGGTTACCGATCAGCCTCCCGTATAGCCGCGGCTGGCGATCGGGTCGCCGATCGTGTGTCTGATTATTACCGAGGCGCCGTCCTCGCGGCGCGAAACCGCGAGGACGGCCCAACGTAGCGCTGACGCCTGTCCTCTTTGGAACCCCATCGCCAAAGCGCCCGCGGCGAGTCGCGGGGCAGGGCCGCTATAAAAACGCGAAAGGATTCAGGCTATGGAGGACTCTATCGGTGGGCCATACGCCGGACCGCGATAACTCGATTGGGAAGCGCCGATAACCATTGGCTGAACTTTAGGGGCCGCAGCCCCTAGTCCGGCCGCATCGCCAGCCGCCCGCTACCCAGAAACAGGATCGCCACGCCGCCGAGCAGGTAGGACACCTGCAGTTCGATGGCCCAGCCGCCCTGGTCGCTCAGCGCGAAAATCTGGCCCAGATGCACCAGATACAGCGCGAACAGCATGTTGATCGCCACCAGCAGGCCGCCGACGCGGCTGAATACACCAAGCAGGATCAATAGCGGCCCGATCACCTCGCCCACGTAGACGCCGTAGCTCAGCATCTCCGGCAGATTGGCGCCGGTCAACTGCCTCTGGATGAATTCCAACGCGCCGGGGTGCGCGACTTTGCTCACGCCATGAAACAGAACCAGGCCCCCTACGGCCAGCCGCAGCACCAACTGGCCCAAGGCTTTGTTATCGATAAAATGCATGTCGTTCGCTTTCTTTTTGACGTACGCCGTGTTTCGCTTACTGGTCCATTTAATGGGCCCATCTATGGGCCGGAGCCGGCGAACACGCAAGAATCGCCGGGGCCTTCCGGACGGCCCGTTTGTTCGGAACCGTCGGAGACATGATCGGTCTATAGTGTGCTGCGCTCAATGGCGAAGCGCTCGCGCAGCATGGCCTGCATCGACCGCCGAATGGCGTGGCAGTCGGCGTGCGCGCCCACGAGAATCTCGGCGGACAGGCAGGCCATGCCGGACGTCACTTCCCAGACGTGCAGATCGTTGGCGCCGAGCACGCCGGGGGCGGCTCGATCAGCCGCATGACCGCCTCGACGATGAACCACAGCGCCAGCAGCAGTAACGTCAAGCCGTTGGCCTGCGCGCTGAGGATTTCCACCCGTTTGAGGCCTAAGGTGAAACGCCCGGACGCAGGGCGGCGGGCCAGGCGCATGGCGACCAGCGCCAGGGCGATGGCGCCGGCGTCGGTGATCAGGGCCAGCGACTGCGCGATAATACCGACGACGACCTCGACGATCATGAACGCCGTCAGCAGCCCCAGCGCAATGAACAAATAGCGCCGGCCCGCGTCGGCTGAAACGGTGTGGCTGTGGTCGTGGTGGTCGTGATCACCCTGGTTGTGATCATGGCTCATGGCAAAAGCTCCTGTTGCCGCACTAGCGGTATCCGGCCTGCGGTTCGCTGAGCGAGGCAGTGGGCTGCGACCAGTTCGCGCGGGCATCGCGCAGGACGCCGATCGCCGAGTGCAGAAACAACCCGGCGATGATGATCCCGACGGCGATGTCCGGCCAGAGGCTGCCGGAGAGCGCCACCAGCGCCGCGGCCCCCAGCACGCCGACGTTCGCGAACAGGTCGTTGCGCGAGCAGATCCACGACGAGCGCATGTTCACGTCGTCGTCGCGGTGGCGGGTCAGCAGCGCCAGACACACGAGATTGGCGATCAGCGCGAGCCCGCCGACCGCGGCCATGACGCCGACCTGCGGGGCCTGGCCGGCGATCGCCTCGGCCGCCGCCTCGCCCAAAACGAGCAGCCCGAAACCCAGCATGAACAAGCCCTTGACGCCGGCCGACAGCGCCTTCCAGTGCCCGCTTCTAGCTACCACGAACAGGCTCAGGCCATAGACCAGGGCATCGCCGAGCATGTCCAGCGAATCGCCCATCAGCGCGGTGGACGAGGCCAGCCAGCCGGCGCCGAATTCGACCGCGAACATGCCGGCGTTGATCGCGAGCACGATCCACAACATGCGAGCCTGCCGGCCGCGCGCGTGTTGCAGGTGGGCGTCGTTTTCGTTGCAGCAGGGCATCGGGCGCTACGGGTATTGAATTGCTATAGGCTCAACCCTAAAGTCGCTTCAAGGTCAACGACGGAAAATATTATGCTTACAATCGCCGACGCGGCGCGCGCCGCCGCGTGCTCGGCCTCCACCGTCCGCTACTACGAGCGCGTGGGGCTGCTGGCCCCGGCGCGGCGGGGCGATAACGGCTATCGCTACTACGACGCCGCCGACGTCGAGCGCCTCGCCTTCGTCAACCGGGCCCGCGAGCTCGGCTTTTCCATCGCCTCGGTGCGCGATCTGCTGCGCCTGGCCGACCACCCGCACGAACCCTGTGAGGCCGTCGACACGTTGCTGGCCGAACAGGTTCGCTCGATCCAGGGGCGCATCGCGCAGTTGCGCATGCTCGAAGAGCGTTTGCAGCGCTTGCAACGTGCCTGCAACGGCGATCACCCGGTGAACGAGTGCGGCATTCTCGCCGCCCTGGCAGACAGCCAGCCGCCGCAATGAGCGGCGCGGCTTTTTTTTATTAAGCCGGCATCAAAATAGATGAACGACCATCGGCTTAATAAAGCGGACCGCGCAAGCGGGCCGCCGCGGCGTCAAGCCGCGAAGCCTTGTCAAATCCAGGCCGGACATGCGCCGGCCTTGATTTGGCGAGGCGTTGAAAACAGCCGATCTTTCGGCTGTTTTGTTGCCACATTAATAAAACTCGTAGCCGACACGCGTACCGCCGATCAGAACGTCGTCCCGGC
>NZ_DASSKM010000108.1:0-5359 GCF_035690525.1 Salinisphaera sp. | reverse complement strand
ATATCGGGCACCTTGGAGCAGCCCACGCCCTGATCCACCCAGCGCACGACATACCCGAGAATGCCCTGGCAGTTGTTGTCCAGTTCCTTGGCGATCTCGTCGGCCGATAGCTCACGATCGAGCAGCGGGATCGTCAGCAGGTCTTCGAGATATGACCCGCGGCGCGATTCCAGCTCGCTCTGGCGCGCCCGCACGTCGCAGCGATGATAGTGGATGGCGTGCAGGGTGGCCGCGGTCGGCGACGGCACCCAGGCGCAGTTGGCGCCGGCCCGCGGATGGCCGATCTTGGCCTCCATCATCGCCGCCATGTTGTCGGGCGCGGCCCACATACCCTTGCCGATCTGGGCGCGGCCGCGCAGGCCGCAGGCGAGACCCGTGTCGACGTTGTTGTCTTCGTAGGCGGTCAGCCAGGCCGTGGCTTTCATCTCGCCCTTGGGCAGCATCGGCCCGGCTTCCATCGAGGTATGGATCTCGTCGCCGGTGCGATCGAGAAAGCCGGTATTGATGAAGATGATGCGCTCGCGCGCCTCGCGGATGCAGGCCTTGAGGTTGACGGAAGTGCGCCGCTCTTCGTCCATGATGCCGATCTTGAGCATGTTGGGCGCCAAGCCGAGCGCGTTTTCGATGTGATCGAACAGGGCGACGGTGAAGTTGACTTCGGCCGGGCCGTGCATCTTGGGCTTGACGATATACACCGAGCCGGCGCGGCTGTTGGTATGCGGGCCGTTGCCTTTCAGGTCGTGGATGGCGATGGCCGCGGTGGCGAGCGCGTCGAGAATGCCTTCGGGAATCTCGTGGCCCGCGCTGTCGAGCACCGCCGGCGTGGTCATCAGATGGCCGACGTTGCGCACCAGCATCAGGCTGCGCCCGGGCAGTCTGAGTTCGCCGCCGTCGGCCGCGGTGTAGACGCGATCGTCGGCCAGCTTGCGGGTGAAGGTTGTCCCGCCCTTGGCGACCTGTTCGGTGAGATCGCCCTTCATCAGGCCCAGCCAGTTGCCGTAGACCCGCGCCTTGTCCTCGGCGTCGACCGCGGCGACCGAGTCCTCGCAGTCCTGAATGGCGGTCATGGCGGCTTCCAGAACCACGTCCTTGACGCCGGCGGCGTGTTCGGCGCCGATCGGATCCTCGGCGTCGATCTGGATTTCGACGTGCAGGCCGTTGTGCACCAGCAGCACGGCCGATGGCTGGCTGGCCGTGCCCTGGTGGCCGCAAAACCGGCGCGAATCGCGCAGCCCGACATGATCGGAGCCGAGGTCGACGGCCAAACGGCTGTTATCGATCCGATACGCCCGGGCGTCGGCATGCGAGCCGTTCTCCAGGGGAAAGTGGGCATCGAGAAATTCAGCGGCCTGTTCGACTACCTTGGCGCCGCGCTTGGGATTGTAGCTGGCGGTCTTTTCCGCGCCTCCGGTTTCGGGAATGATGTCGGCACCGTACAGCGCATCGTAAAGGCTGCCCCAACGGGCGTTGGCGGCGTTGAGCGCGAACCGGGCGTTGCTGATCGGCACCACCAGTTGCGGACCGGCCACGGTAGCGATCTCGGGATCGACGTGGTCGGTCGAGACCGAAAAATCGGCGCCCTCGGGCACGATGTATTCGAGTTCGGTCAGAAGCTGGCGGTATGCGTCGCGGTCGAAATCGTCGCCGCGATGCTCGCGGTGCCACTTGTCGAGTGTCTCCTGAATATCCACGCGGTGCTTGAGCAGGGCCGCGTTCTTTGGTCCGAACTCCTCGACCAGCGCGGCCAGCTCGGCCCAAAACATATCGGCGTCGATGCCGGTCCCGGGCAGAGCGGTCTCGATCAGATCGTACAAAGGCTGGCCGATCCGCAGGCCGGCGCGTTCGATTCGCTGGTTCATGACTGGGCCTTTTCGCTTGTGGGCATCGCGGCTGCGCCGCGGCTCGGAAAATCGGGGGTTTTAGATACCATCTAACAAGACGACCGACTATAGCGAAAGCGATAGGCAGCGCAAACCGCCCCCTCGGCGTACAGAGCGGGACGATAATCGTCGGCCGGCGCGCGTTTCGCCGCCGGCGGCGGGGTCCGCTGTTACGCCGCGATTCGACGATGACCACGAATCCGGCAAGATGCGGCCTAACCGAACAGCGTACCGACGAGTTCGGAAAGACTCGGATGAATATGGATCGCGCGGCGCACGGTATCGACGCTCGCGCCGTCGGCGTTCATCGCCACCACGACTTCGTGAATCAACAGCGCGGCGTGCGGTCCGATGATATGGCAGCCGAGAATGCGCTCGCTGGTGTTCTCCACGAGTAGTTTGGCGAAGCCGGCCGGCGCGCCGACGATCTTGCCTTTGGCCACATCGGCGTAGTCGAGTTTGGCGACCCGGTAATCGAGGCTCTGGCTTCGGCACTCGGCCTCGCTGAGCCCGACCGCCGCGACCTCGGGTTCGCTGAATACCGCGTGTGGATTGGCGTGATAGTCCATGCGCTGGCTTTCGCCCTGCGCATTGCGATAGGCCAGTTCGCCCTCCGCGCTCGACGTATGCTTGAACATGCCCCGGCCGATGACATCGCCGTAGGCATAGATATGCGGATGATCGGTACACAGTGCGGCATCCACCCGAATCGCGCCGCCCTTATCGACCCGCACTCCGGTCGCCGCCAGATCCAAATGCTCGGTATTGGGCTTGCGACCGGTAGCAATCAGGATCTGTTCGGCTTCCAGATGGCGCGTTTCGCCGTCCTCGCTCTCCAGTTCGACCCGTTTACCGGAGCCTGTGCTGGCGACCCGGGTCGCGCGGCCGGTTACGAGTGTGACCCGGCGGCCGAATTCCCGGGTGAACAGTTCGCGTACGTCGTCATCTTCGGCGAGCAGCTTCGCATCGGGATTGATCAGGGTGACCTCGGTACCCAGCGCGGCGAAGAAATAGCCCAGCTCGACGCCGATATAGCCGCCGCCGACCACGATCAGGCTGGCCGGCTGCCGTTCGAGTTCGAGCACGTCCTCATTGGTCCAGTAGCCGGCATCCTGTAGGCCCTGGATTGGCGGGATCGACGGCCGCGCGCCGCTGGCGATAAAGATCCGCTCGCCGGTGAGACGCGTACCGTCCTCGGTTTCCAGCAGTTTGTCGCCGACAAAGCGCGCCCGGGTATAGAACGGCGTCATCGCGTCTGCCACCCACTGCCGCGCCCCTTTGGCATTGTCCGCGCGCAGCGCACGCATGTCGTGCATGATGCGGGTAAAATCCACCTCGATAGTGGTGGTATCGACGTGGATACCGAAGTCCGCGGCGCTTTTGATCGCATCGATTGCACGCGCCGACTGGATCAGGGTCTTGGTCGGGATGCAGCCGAAATTCACGCAGGTGCCGCCGATCGCCGCCGGCCGGTCGGTGACCAGCGCCACTGATTGCTTGTCCTGGACCGCGAAATAGGCCGCGGTCAGCCCGGCGCCGGCGCCGATGACAACGTTGTCGAAATGCTGGATAGCGGCCATGGCTGGCTCCTGTTCTGAATGCGGCGGGATACGCGGGGGTGTCAGCCCCCAGCGAGCGGCTCGAACACATCGGCGTTATCGGTCTCCCATGCGGCCTGGTTGTCGAGCGTGGCCACCGGCGAGATCGAGGCTGGGTCGAAGTCGCGCGGCCGCTCACCGGCCCGTACTTTGTGCGGCCAGTCGGAATTAGCCAGCGCGCCGCGGCCGATGCTCACCAGATCGGCGCCCTGCTCGTCGAGCATGGCGGCCGCGGCCTCCGGCTGGTATAGAGCGCCGTTGCTGATCACCGGCAAACCCGCGCCGTGACGCTTGGCCAGCGTGGTCAGGCTGGGGCCGTCGTCGGCAAAAGCGGGCTCGACAGCGCCGGCGCCGGTGACGTGTAGATAGCTCGCACCGGCCTCGGCCAAAGCATGGAAAATAATCTCGGCATCCTCGGGTCCGGCCCAGCGGTAGTCCGGGTCGTTGACCTTGGTCTGGGAAAGCCGGATGCCGACCGGAAAATCGTTGCCCAGGGCATCGCGCAGACTGCGCACGATCATACGCGGCACCCGTACCCGGTTACCGATGCCGCCGCCGTAATCGTCGTCGCGCTTGTTCATGTAGTCAGTAAGAAATTCATCCAGCAGATAACCGTTGGCGCCGTGCACCTCGACGCCGTCGAAGCCCACCGACCGCGCGCGCTGGGCGGCGGCCACGAAACCCTGCGTGGCCTCGATGATGTCGGTTTCGCTCATCGCCTGCGCCGTGGCATAGCCGCCCTCGCCGAAATACATCGGCATCTGCTCGCCCGGCGGCGTGACCGCCGAAGGCGCAATGGTTTTGGTGGTGAAGCGGTTGTGCTGGACCAGCGCGCCGGCATGCATCAATTGCAGCACGATCGGCGCGCCGGCGGCATGGACTTGTTCGACCACTTTGGCCCAGGCCCCGGCCTGGGCATCGTTGGCTATGCCCGGTTGATCCACATAGCCCTGGCTGTAAGCCTCGTCGGTGTAGGTGCCTTCGGTGATAACCAGTCCGAAACCGCCGCGGGCATAGCGGGCATAATAGGCGGCCATCTGCGCGGTAGCGCGCCCGTCGGTGGTGGCGCTGACGCGGGTCATGGGCGAGACCACGACACGGTTGGCAAGCGCCAACGAGTCGAGGTGGAGCGATGTGAATAGCGAAGAATAGGCGGCCATGGAAGCCTCGTGTTCTTAGGATGGTCCGCCGGCACCAGCGTGGCGCCGACGGCGGGAACATCAGCATCGCACCTCGAAAGGCCGGCGTCAGTGGGGCGACTACGGAGGGCCGGACCCGAGGTGCGGCCCGCCGTTCACGGCACGCGGACGACGATTTTGCCGAGCTGCTGGTTGGATTCCATATAGCGATGCGCCTCGGCGATCTCGTCGAAGGCAAAGACGCGATCCACAGTCGGCTCGAGACTGCCGTCGGCGATACCGTTGCATACGAATTGCTTGCCGCGGGCGAAGGCATCCGCATCGAAAAAGATCTCGAACACGGTATAGCCGCGCAGCGTCAGACTCTTGGACAGCGCGGTGAACAGCGGAAACGGCGTCGGCTCGGCGGCCAGCGCGCCGTAGAGGAACATGATGCCGCGATCGCACATGGCCTCGGCTAGATCATTGACCGTCGAGCCGCCCACCGGATCGAAAACCACGCGGACGCCGCGCTCGTCGGTGATCCGGTTCACCTGCTCGGCGATGTTCTGGCTTTCGGTCACGATGACATGCGCCGCGCCGGCCTCCTTGAGCGACTCGACCTTGGCCTCGGAGCGCGAAGTCGCGATCGGCATCGCGCCGACGTGGTTGGCGATCTGGATCGCGGCCAACCCCACGCTGGAGGACGCCGCGGGGATCAGCACCGCCTCGCCCCTGGACAGCCCGCCGAACTCGATCAGTG
>NZ_DASSKM010000107.1:0-5776 GCF_035690525.1 Salinisphaera sp. | reverse complement strand
ATCATGGCCTCGAACGAGATCCACGATATCTCGGTCGCGCTCGGGCTGGACCCCGGCTCGGCCAATCTCGAGCGCCTGCGTTATCACAAAGTCTGCATTTTGGCCGACGCCGATTCGGACGGCATGCATATCGCGACCTTGCTGTGCGCGCTGTTCGTGCGGCATTTCCGGCCCCTGGTCGCGCGTGGACACGTGTTCGTGGCGATGCCGCCGCTGTTTCGTATCGATGCCGGTAAGGAAGTCTTCTATGCGCTGGATCGCGACGAGCGCGACGCGATCATCAAGCGGCTTGAGAACGAAAAGAAAAAACGCAAGATCAGCGTCACCCGTTTCAAGGGTCTGGGCGAGATGAGCGCGCTGCAACTGCGCGAGACCACGATGGCGCCCGATACCCGGCGTTTGGTCCAGCTCGGCATCGAGCCTACCGACGAGACCGCCACGAGCGTGGACGAACTCCTCGATATGCTGCTCGCAAAAAAGCGCGCCGGCGATCGCCGCGAATGGCTCGAGGCCCGTGGGCACGAGGCCGAGGTGGACTAGAACTCTTTCCGGCCCGATGTGTTCAGGTGTTCAGATCTGAACAGTGAGCGTACTGTTCAAGTGAACATGCCCTCGTCGGCGCCGCGTTAAAAAACAAGCCATAACAGAGCGTTAAGCGCTTCGGCATTTTGGCACGTGCGTTGCCCCTCTTATGTCACGACGACGAGAGGAAGGAAACGCGCGATGAAAGCAGCCGTACTCAAGGCCTACGATCCGCAAGTCGACGCCCGGCAGTGGGTTGATTACGAAGATGTCCCCGACCCCGAGATCTCGCATCCGCGCGAGGTGATCGTGCGCATCGGCGGAGCGGGTGTCTGCCGCACCGATCTGCATGTCATCGAAGGGCTGTGGCGGGAAATTTCGGAGGTTTCACTGCCCTATATCATGGGGCACGAGAACGCCGGCTGGGTCGAGGCGGTCGGTTCCGGCGTCACCGGCTTCAAGCCGGGCGATCCGGTGATCTGTCATCCGTTGGTGACCTGCGGCCACGATCTGGCCTGCCGGCGCGGCCACGACATGCAGTGCGAGGATCAGGCATTCCCCGGTCTGACCCGCGACGGCGGCTATGCCGACTTGTTGCGCACCCACGAACGCACGCTGGTCAATTTGCCCGAGACGCTGGCGCCCAAGGATGTCGCGCCGTATTCCGACGCCGGCCTGACCGCCTATCGCGCGGCCAAGAAAGCGGCCCGCCAACTCGTGCCCGGACAGGTGGCCGTGATCATCGGCGCGGGCGGCCTGGGGCATATCGGCATCCAGGTCCTGCGCTCGCTGTGCGCGGCCGACATCATCGTGGTCGATCGCGCCGAGGCCGCGCTCAAACACGCCGACAACTTCGGGATTGAACATACGGTGCTCGCCAACGGCAATGAAGTCGAGCGGGTCAAGAAATTGACCCGGGGCTATGGCGCCGAGGCGGTAATCGACTTCGTGGGCGAGGGCGATGCCGTGGCGAGCGGCTTGGCCATGACCCGCGATGCCGGTACCTACTACATCGTGGGCTACGGCGGCCGGCTCGAGATCCCGACCATGGAGATGGTCGTTTCCGAGAAATCCATTGTTGGCAATCTGGTCGGCACCTATCCCGAGCTGGTCGAACTGATGGAGCTGGCCGATCGCGGCAAGGTCGATCTGGCCACGCGCGAATACAAGCTCGCCGACGCCGACCAAGCCTTGCACGACCTCGATGCCGGCGACGTGCCCGGCCGGGCCGTGCTGATCCCCTGATGTTCAATCCGCGCTTTTTTATCTGCGTCCGTCTGCGTGCATCTGCGGATAACCCAAGGAACGGAGGCAGGCAGTCTGAAGAACTTTATCCGCAGATAGATGCAGATTCACGCAGATGAAGGCAAAGACGATCCGTATATTTTCCCTGGATCGTCGCTATCCGAATATCGATGCTCATCGATGGATAAACGGAAACCGACAAATCACTAGCGAGGAGCCAACCATGTATACCGCACCCGACGGCGAGCAATACTTCATCATCGACGGCCATATTCATTACTGGGACGCCAGCAAAGAAAATCAGCGCAATCGACACGGCGAGGAGTTCGTCAACTGCTTCCACGATTATCAGAAGGGCCTGAGCCCCGCAGAATACATTTGGGATGACGAAAAATTCCGCAAATACAGCCGCGAGACCATGCTCGACGATCTATTCGTCGAGGGCTACGACGACATGGCCATCTTTCAGCCGACGTACCTAAAGGATTTCTACTACGAGGGCTTCAATACCACCGAAAAGAACGACGTGATCCGGTCCGAGTTTCCGGAGCGTTTCATCCTGAACGGTTCGTTCGACCCGCGCGACGGCGAGGCGGCGCTGGACTATATCGATCATCTGGTCGAGGACTACAAGATCGACGGCATGAAGCTTTACACGGCCGAGTGGAAGGGCGAGTCGCGCGGCTGGAGCCTGTCCGACGACTGGGCCTATCGCTGTCTGGCGCACTGCAGTAAGCGCGGCATCAAGAACGTGCACATCCACAAGGGCCCGACCATCCTGCCGCTGGACCGGGACGCTTTCGACGTCAAGGACGTGGATCATGTCGCGACCGACTTTCCGGAGTTGAACTTCATCATCGAGCACGTCGGCCTGCCGCGGTTGGACGATTTCTGCTGGATCGCGACCCAGGAGCCCAATGTGTACGGCGGCCTGGCGGTGGCGATGCCGTTCGTCCACGCCCGGCCGAAATATTTCGGCCGGATCATGTCCGAACTGCTGTTCTGGCTCGACGAGGACCGCATCCTGTTCGGCAGCGACTATGCCATCTGGCATCCCAAATGGCTGGTCGAGAAATTCGTGGATTTCCAGATTCCGGACGATATGGCCGAGGACACGGGGGTCACGCTCACCCCGGACATCAAGCGCAAGATCCTGGGCGAGAACGCGGCGCGTTTGTACGGTATCGATATCGAGGCCAAGAAGAAAGCGCTGGAGAACGACGAGTTCGCCCGCGCCGAGGTGGCGTGATCATGAACGCCGAACATCGGACGAGCCGCGAGGCCGAAGTCTGGGCCGCGATCGGCGCCGTCACCGATCCGGAGCTGGACCGGTCGGTTACCGAACTTGGCTTCATCGCCCGTTGCGACGTGGATGCGCGGACCGGGGATGTAGCCGTCGAATATCGGCTGCCCACTTACTGGTGCGCCGCCAACTTCGCATTCATGATGGGCTACGATATGGCCGAGCGGCTGGACGAGCTGGCCTGGGTGCGCGAGACGCGGGTTCGGCTGCTCGATCATTTCTATGCGGCCGAGATCAACCGCGGGCTGGCCGGCAAGGCCTCGTTCCAGGACACCTGCGGGGCCGAGGCCAGCGGCGATCTGGTCGAGCTGCGGGCGACATTCCGGCACAAGGCCTTCATGGCCCGACAGGAACGCCTGCTGAGCTGGCTGATCCGGACCGGCGCCGAGCAGGCCGCGCTCGTGGCCTGGACCGTCGCCGATCTCGCGGCCCGGCCGATGACCGACGCCCGCGGTGAGCGGCTGCGCGAACGCTATCTCGCCATGCGCCGCGAGGGCACGCCGGGCGATTTCAGCGGCGCCGGCTATCGCGGCGACGCCCGGGAGATCGCTTTCGTCACCGCCACCGGGGGTGCGATTGCGCTCGACGGCCTCGATGCGCACCGCCGAAAACTCCAGGCCATTCGCATGAACAGCGAGTTCAACGCCACGCTTTGTGGCAACGTGCTGGCGGCGCGCAAGCGATCGAATCGAGCGGGCGACGAGACGCTCGCCGGGCTGGCATGAGCGATCAAGACCGTTGATGGGCTGGCGAACGCGGGCTTCGGGTAGCCGATCGTCGAGTTGACCGGGGCCGCGTCATGACCAAGTGTGACGAAACGACAATCAACACCATGCGCGCGGCCGCGCATGCCGCGATCAACCGACATTTCGTCATGCACCCGTCGCTGCCCACGCCTTCAGGGGCGGCGGGTCGAGGAGGACGGTCGATGTCCGAAGCCTTCGTCACCGAGCCGGTTGTCGACGATCGGCTGCTCGCGGCCTACCAGCCGTTGTTTCGCCAGAATGCACGTGCGATCCGCGATTCCTGGGACCGCTGCCGCGAGGCCGGACTGGGCTGCCGCGACCGGCCGCGGCGGCGGCGCGTCTCGGCCGGCCGTCTGGCCGGTATTTATTCGGCGACGGCCGGCGTACGCGCGCTGGCGCTGGCCGAGATGCGTCTGTTGCACGGACACCTCGGGGCGCGCGGATTCACGCTCACGCTGGCCGATCCGGACAGCGTGATCCTGGACTGCCTGCCGGGTTCGTCGATCACCGCCGAGGACGCGGCCGATTTGGCGCCGGGCAACTGCTGGCCGGAGGCGATACGCGGCACCAACGCCGTGGGTACGGCCGCCGCCGTCGGGCGGGTGGTGGTGGTGGCCGGCGAGGACCATTATCTCGAGACCTATCGCGGCCTGATCTGTGTCGCCACGCCGATATTCGGCGCCGACGGCGATGTGCGCGCCATCATCGACGCCACCGCGGATCAACCCGTCGGCTCGCATACGCTGGCCTACACGCTGGGGCTGATGCAGATGGCCGGCGGCCATATCCAGACCGAGTTGTTCCGCCGTCGTCATGCCGATGCGCTTGTGGTGCTGCTCGACAGCAGCGACACGCTGGGCGGACCCTCGGCGGTGGCGCTGGCGTTCGAGAGCGACGGCACATTGCGCGCGACCACCGCGGGCGCCCGCACGGTTTTCGCGCATGGGTTGATGGCGCCCGGCACCGCGTTCGACGCGCTGTTCGCCCACACTTTCGACGGCTTGGCGGACACGATTCGTCCGCCGGCCGGCTTCACCGCGTTAAGCGACCATCGCGATCGCGTGTTTCAGGCGACGGTCTATCTGCCCGCCAAGGCGTTCACCGCGGATCGCGGCGGGATGAACGCCGGCCCGGCCGGGTCCGAATCCACACCGTCGACGCAGGGCACGTATATCGCCGAAGATGCGAACGTGCGGGCCGCGCTCGATCTCGCGGCGCGCGCGACCGCCTACGGCGTGCCCATTCTGATCCGCGGCGAGACCGGCAGCGGCAAGGAGCATGTCGCCCGTCATATTCACGCCGCGAGCCGGCGCAAGGGCGAGTTCGTGGCCATCAACTGCGCCGGGCTGCCGGCGGAGCTGATCGAGGCCGAGCTGTTCGGGCACGCGCCGGGCGCTTTTACCGGTGCGCGCGCGGGCGGGGCACAGGGCCTGGTCCGGCGCGCCCACGGCGGCACGCTGTTCCTGGACGAGATCGGCGATATGCCGGCGCCGCTACAGGCGCATTTGTTACGCCTGATCGATACTTGGCAGGTGCGCCCGGTCGGGGCCGAAAACGATATTCCGGTCGACGTGCAACTGGTCACGGCGACCCATCGCGATCTCGATGCGGCGGTCGGGTCGGGGGCGTTTCGGCGCGATCTGCTGCATCGTATCGGTGTCTGCCACGTCGAATTGCCGCCATTGCGCCAGCGGAGCGATCTCGAGACGATTGCGGGCGCGCTGCTCGCCGCCATCGACGATGCGCGTGTATTGGACGCCTCCGCCGTCGATGCGTTCGGCCGATACGCCTGGCCGGGCAATATCCGCGAGCTGCGCAACGTCATCACGCGCCTGGTGCTGGAAACGCCGGACCGCGTGATCGGTGCGGCGCACGTGGGCCGCGTGCTCCACAGCGTCCGGTACGCGCCGGGCGCCGGCTCATGCGCCGGCCACGGTGTCTCCGATGCGACGGTGGCGGC
>NZ_DASSKM010000106.1:0-18620 GCF_035690525.1 Salinisphaera sp. | reverse complement strand
CTCGGCCGGGCCGATCGCAAGGGCGCGCCCGATACTTTCGACGGCGACGGCTATCGGGCCCTGCTCGAACGCATCCGCGCGGCCGCGAGCACCGGCGAGACCGTGTACGCGCCGGGATTCTATCGCGAGATCGAGGAGCCGATCGCGGCCAGCCTGGCGGTGGCGCCGGACACGCCGCTGATCATTACCGAGGGCAATTATTTGCTGCTGGACGAGGCACCCTGGCCGCGCGTGGCCGCGCAGCTCGATGCGATCTGGTATCTCGACGTGGACGGCGCCGAGCGCGAAGCCCGGCTGAGCGCCCGGCACATGCGCTTCGGGCGCAGCGCCTCGGAGACACGGGCCTGGATCGCGGCGACCGATCACCCGAACGCTGAACGCATCGCCCCCACCGCGGCCCGCGCCGACCGTATTCTGCGTTGGAACGCCGAGCGGGTCGCGTTCGCCGACTAGCGCATTTTTCGCTCATGCCGAAATAATCGAGCTTTTTGTCCGCCGACAGACGCAGATAAACTCCGACGAAAGCGGCCGCGCACGTAGCGACTTGCGCCAAGCGTCGCCAAAGCGCACTTTGCGGATGACAACCCGGCAGGACAATCCATATGATTTTTCGCTCGCAATCCGCGTTTTCACGGCATCTGCCCTGGACGGCATTGCTGCTGGGCGTATCGCTGCTCGCCGGCTGCCACATCAAACCGAGAGCCAACGCCGCGCCGCCGCTGGCCGATCCCGGGCGCTTCTGTCTCCGGCACTGGCCGAACGATCGCGATTCCTTTTTGCTGTGTCAGCAGTTACAAGACCGTAACCGGCTGGAGTTTTACAACTTTCTGTCGAAAAACGGCTTGTCCGAACGGCATCTGGCCGAACAGGCGGCCGCCGGCGATCCGGTTGCCCAGGCCGCTCTGTACTGCCGCAAGCATGGGGTTCCCGATTATCAGCGCGTCTGGAACTGCACCCAGCGACACACCGAGGCGATACGCCAAGCGCAATGAAGCCTCGGGCGGGCTACCGGCTTAAAACGGCCCCGCCATGTAGGCGGGGCCGGGTTCGAATTATGTAAAAAAGAGCCGGATCGCCATGATCCGGCCCGGCTTATCTCGATCCATCCGCGATATCGCGGCCGATCTCTTATTGGGAATCGTCTTCGTCGTCCCAGCCGTTTTGACCGTCGGCCGACGTCTTATCCGATGGGCTCATTTGATTGGCGCCCTGGTCATTGCCCGACGATGGCTCGTTACCGGCCGCAT
Source organism: Salinisphaera sp. (assembly GCF_035690525.1). GTDB lineage: Bacteria > Pseudomonadota > Gammaproteobacteria > Nevskiales > Salinisphaeraceae > Salinisphaera. The sequence goes on along the minus strand of NZ_DASSKM010000106.1, from coordinate 17,373 downwards.
TGGCTTCCGGGTTACCGCCCGTGCCGGTAGTGGTTTGGGTCGGCGCCATGCGCGAATCCATCGTGCCGTTGCCGGTATGATCCGAGGAGGAATTCGTAGTCGAACCGGCCGCCGGCTGGCTCATCGAATTCGACGTGCCCCCGGTACCGTGGGCCAGTGCCAACCCGCCGGTGGCAAGGCTCAGCACGCCCGCGGTCAGGGCGATCGAAAGACGGGAAAGAATCGGACGTTTCATGAAACGCATAGGAAAACTCCATAACGGCACATTGGCCGCTCGTCATTGCGAACAGACCACATGACCTATGACCTTTTCCAAGGGAATCAATTAAGGGCAAACCCGCACTCGCCGCGGCCACAGGCCGCGCAGCAATAAGACCTGTTGTTGTCGGGCACAAAAAAACGGGCCGAGTCACCCCGGCCCGCTGCTCTCAATTCGCGGATCCGCGTTTTAAAGCGGGATCACGTTGTTGGCACAAGGCCCTTTCTTGCCCTCACCGACTTCGAATTCGACGGCCTGCCCGTCGTTGAGCGTAGCGAAACCGCCGCCGCTCTGGATCTGGGAATGATGCACGAACAAATCGTTGCTGCCGTCTTCAGGAGCGATAAAGCCGAAGCCTTTTTCGGAGCTGAACCACTTCACTGTGCCTTTGGACATAATTTACTCTTGGTATCTAACCGTTTTGATTAATGCAGTTACCTGCATGGAATAGCATACGCACGTGCGGGCCAATATACGAACATTTTATCGGACGGCCGTTGGATCGCTCCCGTCGCTGCCCTTTACTGAACGTTATTCGTACGGCTGGCTCGCGCTGCGATTGGCGTCTTATAAGCAATGGTTACAGCGAGTTATTGCCGATTAAGACCCTTTTACGGATTCGAATCGCTAGGTCCGCGCAGCGCTAACCGCCAAGCGGCGCAATGCCGCGCCTCGCGCCGGAGCGGCAAAAAGACGAGCCGGGCCGCGCAATTTTCCGGTCATGCGAAACGACCACCGGGCCGGTATCCACATCCAACTGTATCGGCTGCATACGTTTCTTACCGCCCGGTCGGGCCGGCGACTCACAGCGCCGAAAAAGCGCTCGCGGGCCGGCCTAAGCGACTTGGCTTATGATGCCGAAAATTATGGATCGACCGGATCGCCGGAGGTAACGACCGGACCGGTTTAGCGGCCGGTCAATGGACGCGGGTCCAGACGCCGGCCGACATTTTCGGTATTTTTGCACTGTTTCATCCAAAGGACTGTCGTCATGAGCAAACAGAAGATCGGGGTCATCGGGATGGCCGTGATGGGCCGCAACATCGCGTTGAACATCGAAAGCCGCGGCTACGCGGTATCCGTTTACAACCGGTCGCGTGAAAAGACCGACGAGGTCATCGCCGAAAGCCGCGGACGCAATCTCGTACCCACGTTCTCGCTCGAGGAGTTCGTGGATTCGCTGGAGAAACCGCGTCGCGTCCTGATGATGGTCAAAGCCGGCGCCGGCACCGACAAGGTCATCGAACAACTCAAACCGTTGCTCGAGGACGGCGACATCCTAATCGATGCCGGCAACACCTTCTTCCAGGACACGATCCGCCGCAACAAAGAACTGGCCGAATCCGGCCTGCACTTCATCGGCACCGGCGTATCCGGCGGCGAGGAGGGCGCGCTCAACGGCCCGTCGATCATGCCGGGCGGCCAGCGCGAGGCCTACGACAGCGTCGCGCCGATTCTCGAGGAGATCGCCGCCCGCGCGCCGGACGGCACGCCCTGTGTCACCTATATCGGCCCGGACGGCGCCGGCCATTACGTGAAGATGGTGCACAACGGCATCGAGTACGGCGACATGCAGCTCATCTGCGAAAGCTACGCCATGCTCAAGCATGTGGTCGGGCTGTCCAACGCCGAACTGGCCGATATCTTCCGCGAATGGAACGAAGGCGAGCTCGACAGCTATCTGATCGAGATCACCGCCCAGATCTTTACCAAGAAGGACGACGAAACCGGCAACGACCTGGTCGACATGGTGCTCGACCGTGCCGCCCAGAAGGGCACCGGCAAGTGGACCAGCCAGAGCGCGCTCGATCTCGGCGTGCCGCTGCCCTTGATCACAGAATCGGTGTTCGCGCGCGTGCTGTCCTCGCTCAAGACCGAGCGCGTGGCGGCCTCCAAACAGCTGACCGGGCCCGATCCGAAAGTCGATATCGGCGATCGCGCGGCCTTCATCGAGGCCGTACGCCGCGCGCTCTATTTGTCCAAGATCATCTCCTATGCTCAGGGCTTCGCCCAGATGCGCGCCGCGGCCGAGGAATACGACTGGCCGCTGGACTACGGCGAGATCGCGGCCATTTTCCGCGCCGGCTGCATCATCCGGGCGGGCTTTTTACAGAAGATCACCGACGCCTACGCCAACGAGCCGGAGCTGACCAACCTGCTGCTCGACCCGCACTTCAAAGACATCGCCGATCGCTATCAGGACGCCCTACGCGAAGTGGTATCGACCGCGGTGCATGCCGGTGTGCCCGTGCCCGGTTTCTCCTCGGCCATCGCCTACTACGACGGTTATCGCGCCGAACGGCTGCCGGCCAACCTGCTCCAGTCGCAGCGCGATTTCTTCGGCGCGCATACCTTCGAGCGCGTGGACCGGGAAGGCAGCTTCCACGAACAGTGGAATAACCAGTAGCCCGGCACCAAAACAGCTGAAATATCAGCTGTTTCAACGCGCCCGATCGATCCGGGCCGGCTCGTCCGGCCGGCCCGGCGTGGTCGCGACGGCTGTTCAGCGGCCGGGCGTATCGGGCACGGCCTGTCTCTCTTCGCTGTAGACCATGAGCGTGGAGCCGACCAGCGCCAATATCATGCCGATCGTGCTAACGCGCGGCCATCAAACGACCGTCTTGATGGTGTGGCCGGCCAGACGCGCGGCATACAGCGCGCCGCCGACAACTGGCGCGTGCAGCGGTGGCCGCAAATCGAAGGCGCGATCGCAGCGCGCCATCCGCGTTATGAAACGATCGATAAAAGCGGAGGCCTGGAACAGCCCGCCCGAATAAGACACCGGCACCACCTCGCCCGGCCCGAAATCGAGCCGCCGGGCCGTGGTCTCGACCAGTTCGACCAGCGCATCCGCCGCGGCGTCCGCGATGCCGGCCGCCTCGCGGTCGCCGGCCGCGGCGGACTCGAGCACCAGCGGCGCGAGCGCGGCGATCCGGCCCCGATCCCGCGCCCAGCGGTTGAGCGCGATATCCACCAGTTCCAGGTCGTCATCCAGATCGAGATCGCGCCGCAACCGCCGGTACAGCGGGCCTGGCGGTTTTCGGCCGTCGCTCATTTGGGAAAAGGCGTTCAACCCGGCGATCGCGATCCAGTGGGCCGAACCCTCGTCGCCGAACAACTCGCCCCAGCCGCCGCAGCGCACGCCCACCCCGGCGCGTTCGCCGTAGGTCATCGAGCCGGTGCCGGCGATCACGTTGATGCCGTCGAGCGCGGCGAGCGAGCCGGCCCAACCGCAAACCATGTCGTTGTCGACGTGATAACGATCATGGCCGAGGGCTACGCCGGGCATGGCGCGCAACCGGTCGAGCGCGCTCGATACCTCGCCGAACGCCGGCAAACCGAAGAACGCGTGCTCGATATCCGCCGCCTCGATCCCGGCCTGACGACAAACCTGAGTCACGCCGTCGACCAGCGCCTGCTCGGCGTCATCCAGCCCGATCGACAGGAAATAGCAGCTCGCCCGTTCGATACAGGCCAGAATCCGTCCGTCGCGATTGATCAGGCAGTAGGCCGTCTTGGTCCCGCCGCCGTCGACACCCAGGAACATGTCGCGCCTCCTCGCGCCGGCCGACCGCCGGCGCTTTGTTTCTCAATCCAGCGGATGCACGGTCACGCCCTTGACCACCCGATTGACCTCGCCCGAGGGAAACGGGTTGTCCGGCGTGCGCCCGGTCGCCACCGAGGCGTGCAGAGCCAGGAGCTGGGCGTGCACGAGATACGGATACACCAGCGCGGCCTCGTCGCCCGGGCCGCCGCAGCGCCAATCGGTCGCGCCGCGCGCCAGGTCGCCGGCCGACTCGGGCGCGATCGCGATCACGCGTTGCGGGCCGAGTTGGCCGCTCACTTCGGCCAAAAGATCGGCGTCGTAGCGGGCCGCGTGGGCTTCGCCGGCAACATAAACCAGTACCAGCGTCTTCTCGTCGAGCAGCGATTTCGGGCCGTGCCGGAAACCCAGCGCCGTGTCGTGATACGACAGCATCCGCCCGCCGGTCAGTTCGAGGATCTTGAGCGCCGATTCCTCGGCCAGACCGCGCAGGGCGCCGCTGCCCAAATAGACGATGCGCTCGAAGCCCCGGCCGGCGATCTCGCGGATCGCGTCGTTGCGCTCGATGAGCACCTGTCCGACCGCATTGGCGATCGCGGCCACCCGGGCTTCGGCGACTTGGGCCGGGCAGAACGCACCGGTCGCGGCCAGCATCATCGCGGTGACGCTGGAGGTCATGGCGAAACCTTGGTCGTCGGTGGCTTCGGGCAGGGCGAGCACCAGCGAGCGCGCCGCGCCGTCATACTCGTGAAAAAGCCGGCCTTGCCGGTTGCAGGTGATCACCAGATGCCGGCATTCGGCCGCGAGCGCATCGGCCAGCTCGCAGGCCGCGACGCTTTCCGGGCTGTTGCCCGAGCGGGCGAAGGAGACGAGCAGCACCGGGCGCCTGTCGGCGAAGATTTCGCGCGGACGGGCCACGATATCGGTGGTCGCGATCGCCTCCACCGGGCGGCCCAGCTCGACCGACAACGTGGGCGCGAGGATGGCGCCGGCGAACGCGGAAGTGCCCGCTCCGGCGAGAATGATGCGTGTGTTCGTATCGACGACCAGCGGATCGACGAAAGCCGCGATCTGTTCGCGGCGCGTGCGCACCATCGCCGCGGTCTCGATCAGCGTCGCCGGTTGCTGGGCGATCTCGCGCGCGGTGGCGCCGCCGCCCAGCGTGTCGGCATCGGCCAGGATAGAGGGAATATTGTCGGACATGATGAAAACCTCAAACGTTCGAATGCGAAACGACCGGTGTAAGCGACGTGCGAAATGCCGCTTCGTCTCGCGGCCGTCGTCGTATTTCTATTCGTGACCATTGCATGGACCACAGGCCGGCGATTGCCGTGCGCCGCTATTGCGGGCGGTTGCGATATCAAACGGCGCTCCAGACAACGCCGCGCGCATCGAGCGCGGCGCCGGTCTCGGCCGGTATGCCGGTATCGGTGATCAAATGGTCGAGCCGCTCGACCGGCGCCACCAGATTCAGGGCGCGCCGGCCAAACTTGCTCGAATCGGCCACTGCCACGACTTCGCCGGCCGCGGCGATCATGGCGCGATTGAGCCGCGCCTCGCTCTCGTGATCGGTGGTCAGCCCCACGCCGATGTCGAATGCATCGACGCCCAGGAACAACCGGTCCATCCGATACAACGAGAGGCTGTCTTCGGCTTCCCGCCCCGAAAACGAAAGTGCGGACTTTCGAATTCGGCCGCCCAGCATGACGATTTCGACGCCCGGCGCGTGCGACAGCTCCATCGCGATGTCGAGGCCGTTGGTGACCACGATCAACGCCTCGCGCTCCTTGAGCCGACGCGCGATCTCCAACGTGGTGGTGCCGGCATCGAGGGCGATCGAGTCGCCCTCTTGCACCAGCGCCGCGGCGGCCGCGCCGATCCGGGCCTTGGCCGCGCCGTTGGCGCGTCGGCGTTCGGCGAAAGCCAACTCCGACTCCGCCGATTTGCTGAGCCGCACCGCCCCGTGCAGCCGTACCACCATGCCGGCGGTTTCAAGGCTCGACAGATCCGCGCGCACCGTTACCGTCGAAACGTCGAACATCTCGGCCAGAGCCCCTACCCGCGCACTTTGGTGTCGCCAGAGATAGGACAGGATCGCATCACGGCGTTCTACACCCATCATTTCGAAGCCAATTTATTTCGTTAAATTAATTTATCGAAGTTTTTGGCTTACGAAAAATACGACCATCGACTGACATGACTGCGGCATTGTGCAGCCGCAGCACGGCCGCTCGGACAGCTGAAGATATCGCGGGCGCGGCGTCGCTCAGAAACCGGCCCGGTGCCGGCTCACCACGATTCGCCGTACGGGCGCAGATCGAGTTCAAAGGTCCACGCCGAACGCGGCTGCCGAACGATCTGATACACCGTCTCGGCGATATCGTCCGCCTGCATGAAAAGGCGTTGCCATCAGCCTGCCAGCCCGCGACGTGAACCCAAACCCGTGATACGAGCGCGCGGGCCGTTTCATGGCATCATGCGACGAATCGGAGGGACAACACCATGCTCAAGACCATCAACCCGCTGCTGACCGGCGATCTACTCGCCATCCTGGCGGACATGGGCCACGGCGACGAACTCGTCATCGTCGATGCGAATTTCCCGGCGGCCGCGCTGGCACAGCGCCTGGTCCGCCTGCCGGCCAGCTCGGCGACCGATGCGCTCGCCGCCGTTCTGGATCTTCTGCCCATCGACGACTTCGTCGACATGCCGGTCGCCGCGATGGATGCGCCCGATGGGCGGCCGGCGCTCTACACCGAGTTCGACAACATGCTGGAGCAGGCGGAAGGCCGGCCGATCGCAATGGAACCCATCGATCGCTTCGCCTTTTACGACCGCACCCAGCGCGCCTATGCCGTCGTCGCCACCGGTGAACGCCGTCTCTACGGCAACATCATCCTCAAGAAAGGCGTCCTACGCACCTAAGCCCGCCAGAGCCATGCTTTATTATGCTATTATGGGGACAGTATACTTAACTTACGATCGGGCGACGGCGCCCCCGAATGCCTATCCGCCCGATCTCTTCGGGCCCGGCCTTTTCGGCTTAAGCGTTCTGCCAAGCCTGCTTTCCGCCTTCGCGATAAAACGCTCGTTGCCTAGCAGTCGGCCCGTGCGCAGGTGTCGTTCGATTAGGTCGGGCTCACCTTTACCCATACCGGCTTCGAGATAGTCGGACCAGTCGTCGACCAAACCACGGGTATCATGGCTTCGAACCAAGCGGTCATCGACGCCGTCCAGATGGGCTCGGGCACTGGACCAGGGCCAATCGGCCGGATGATCCACGATCTTGGCTGTCACGGGATTGAGCTCGATGTATCGCAAGGCCATCCATAGGTGGGCGTCGTCCATCGGAAAAGAATGGAAGCGCTCCTGCCAAAGATGACCGCGCCATTGTTCGCGAAAATTAATGTGCCGGGTGTAGCGTCGATGTGCTTCCCCCAACGTGGCACGCAGTCCATCAGCGTCTTTTGGCACCATCGCAAAATGCACGTGATTCGGCATAAGACAGTAAGCCAGAATTTTCGTACCGGCTTTTTTCGCGAATGTCGCGATCAGATCGATATATATGGCGTAGTCGTCGTTCTCGAAAAACACCGGCTGGCGGCGGTTGCCGCGCTGCGTCACGTGGTGGACCGTTTTGGGAAGGACGATGCGGGCTAAACGAGCCATACGCGCGCCTGGTATATGGGGGTTCTAATTAAGTATACTGTCCCCGGAAAATGGAAAAGAAAGATCTTCTCCGTCTGTAGTCCAGCGATATATTACAGCTTTATGTATATCTCTTAATTGAAGGCAATACATTTGAGGGCAATCACATCCGGCCTGGGGGCACCAGAGGTCGCGAATTTTTTGGGCTACCGGTTAAGCAGCGCCTTCCAACCGCTGCTTAGTCTGGACCATCGTCGTGTCGTGGGGTTCGAGGCGCTGCTGCGCGGTTATTCGCTTAAGAACGATAAACCGGCTTCCCCATTGGAGATCTTCGAGTACGCCGCCCGTTGGAACCGGCGAATCCAACTGGATCGCTATTGTCATGGGCTGCATATCCACAATTTCTCCCGCGCGGCGCCAGCCGATCGCTGGCTGTTCCTGAATCTGGATTCCGAGACGCTCGGTAAAAAGCGCTATCTCGACCACATAGCGCAACTCCTCGCAGAGGCGAAGCTTCCAGCCCACAGATTGGTTGTTGAAATTCTCGAAAATGAGTTGGGCAGCGACCGGCTGTTGTTTGAAGCGGCCGATTATTTCCGCTCGCTCGGCGCGCTCGTGGCGCTCGATGACTTCGGCGCCGGGCATTCCAACTTCGACCGCCTATGGCGGTTCCGGCCGGACATCGTCAAGCTGGATCGATCCATCGTCGGCGAGGCAGAGCGATGCACCGGCTTTTCGCATCGCGGGCTACTTTCGAATCTGGTCTCCATGCTGCACGAGATCGGCAGCCTGGTTGTTGTCGAGGGTATCGAGACCGAGGCACAGCTCAACGTTGCATTGGAAGCCGACGCCGACTTTGTGCAAGGATTCCTTCTGGCCAAACCGGGTCCGGATTGCGGAGAGGGCGGCGAGGCCGAAGATCAACTCGACGCCGTCAGCTCGCGATTCGCGCTGGCACAGAACGCTATCGATAACGAAACACGCCGTGCGCTCGCGCCCTATATCCAGGCGTTCAAAGCCGTTGAATCGAAGTTCGAGCCCGGCGACACCTTGAAACAAAACTGCCAGGCGTTACTCGACATGCCGGGCGTGCTCCGCTGTTTGCTGTTCAACGAACAGAGCGAACCGATCGCCGAATATTTTTCCAACCGACCAAGCGCCGCCGCGGATAAGCGTTTCCTGCCGGTACTCGACGGCCAGCGTGGAGCCTGGTTCCGGCGCCCTTACATGCGAGAAGCGAAGGCCTTCCCGCTTCGTATTCACGTATCGCGGCCCTATCTGTCCAGCACCGAGGGCTGCATGTGCATGATGCTCTCGGTTGCAAACGACCGCGAACCACGCCGGGTTTTCTGCTGCAAAATACATTGGCCGGAATATTCCACCTCGGACCGAATTCCACCGGCGAATAGAGGTTGAGCACGTCGTTGGACGGCGCGATCCACGACAGCCAACGGCCGTCCGGTACGTGGCGGGATCATCAATGCGATACGAGGTGCAAGGAAACGGCTGCCCGTTATGCTTAAAGTTCTGCCGCCGCTCGCCGATATATCAAGTCCGGTTCCCTATTCCCGGACTTGGAGGCCATCGTATGGACGCAGGAAGCGTGAACTCGACCGTCAGCACCGCTTTGGCGTTGCAGCAGCACAACCAGAACCAGGACGTGCAGGCGAACCTGCTGCGGAAATCGCTCGACAGCCAGGCCTCGCAGATGAGCCAACTCATGTCGTCGCTGGAGACGCAGCCGGCCCTGGCCACCACCGGCTCGGTCGGTACGCAGATCAATACCTATGCCTAACGGCTATTCGGCTGCGTAAATCCTGGACAGACATTGGCCGCAGCTACTGCGGCCTTTTTTGTTTCGTCGGCGTTCGCCGCGATTCCAGCGCTCTATCGACAAATATATTTGGCGGTTGACGCACGCTGCAAGACTTGGTCTTCAAGCTTGATCCTCGAAAACCCGATCCCGGTCAACCAACGTCAAGTTGGCTTTAGGCTGCTTGGCTTCGGTGGACCTCTTCCAGATCGTAATCCGCTTGCAGCCCCATCCAGAATTTTTCGCTGGTACCAAAGTAACGTGCGAACCGGACCGCTGTATCCGCTGTAATTGCACGCTTGCCCAGCACAATTTCGTTGACACGCCGGGGCGGAACGCCGATCGCATTGGCGAGCCGCGTTTGGCTTAGACCCATAGACTTCAGGAATTCTTCCAGCAATACCTCTCCGGGATGGATGTTCGCTAATTTCGTCATGACGTTACCTCAGTGGTAAGCCACGATTTCCACGTTGTCGACCTGGCCTTCGTTCCAGAAGAAGCACAGCCGCCGCTACTTTTTCTTCTTCGGAATATACAAATCCGTCAACGTCCCGGCCTCGGCCTCGGCGGCCATGCCGACCGTCTCGGCCAGCGTCGGATGCGGATGAATCGTTAGACCGATGTCGTGCGCGTCGGCGCCCATTTCGATGGCCAGGCAGGTTTCGGCGATCAGGTCGCCGGCGCCCGAGCCAACCGCACCCGCACCGATGATACGGCCGGATTCGGCGTCGAATAGGAGCTTGGTGTTGCCGTCGATGGCGTCCAGTCCGATGGCGCGGCCGTTGGCGGCCCAGGGAAAGGCGCCCTTGGTGTATTCGATGCCTTCTTTTTTAGCCTGGGTTTCGGTCACGCCGGTCCAGGCGACTTCCGGGTCGGTGTAGACGACGGATGGGATGCATTTGGCGTCGAATGCGGATTTTTCACCGGCGCAGCACTCGGCCGCAACCTTGCCCTGGTGCGAGGCGCGGTGGGCGAGCTGCGGTTCGCCGGAGACATCGCCTATGGCGAAGATATGGTCGACGTTGGTGCGGCACTGCTTGTCGACCGGGATGAAGCCGCGTTCGTTGACTTCCAGGTTGGCGTTTTCGGCGCCGATCTTCTTGCCGTTGGGCTTGCGGCCGACAGCGACCAGTACGCGGTCGTATTCCTTGGTTTCGGGGGCATCGCCGCCTTCGAAGGTCACGGTGAGCTTGTCGCCAGCTTCCACGCCGGTAACCTTGGCGTTCAGCCAAATGTTGTCGCAGCGTTTGGCCATCCGCTTGTGCAGCGGCTTGACCAGGTCGCGATCGGCGCCGGGCAGCAGGCCGTCGGTCATCTCGACGATGTCGACGGTGGTGCCGTGGGCGGCATAGACATTGGCGATCTCCACGCCGATGATGCCGCCGCCGATGAGCAACATGGAGTCAGGAATTTCGTCCGGCGAGAGGGCGGCTTCGGAGTCCCAAATGCGCTTGTCGTCCGGCAGGCCGGGCAGCATCACGGGCTCGGAACCGACGGCGATGATCGCTTTGTTGAAGGTGATCTGCGAGATATCGTCGTTGCCGTCGATCGCCAGCGTATGGTCGTCGGCGAACGTACCGGTGCCGTTGACGATGTTGACCCGGCGCTTCGAAGCCATGGATTTCAGGCCGCCGGTCAGCTGGTCGATAACGGACTGCTTATATTCCAGCAGCTTGGCGAGTTCGATCTCGGGCTTGCCGAAGGTTACGCCGTGGCTCGCCATGTTGGCGGCTTCTTCGATGACCTTGGCCGAGTGGAGCAGCGCCTTGGACGGAATACAGCCGACGTTGAGACACACGCCGCCGAGCACGCTGTGGCGCTCGACCATGGTGACGTCGAGGCCCATGTCCGCGGCGCGGAAAGCGGCCGTGTAGCCGCCCGGACCGGAGCCCAGGACGAGGACATCGCAATCGTAGTTGTGATCCTCGCTGGCCGGGGTGGTGCTTCTGGGCTCGGATTTCGACTGGTTTTCGGAGCCGCTCTTCGCCGGGGACTTCGGACCCTGGTCGCTCGAACTTTGGCCGCCGCCCGATTTCGTTTCGCTTGTCGATTCGGACGCATCGGCGCCGCGGGGTTCGTCGGACTGCGTATCGGCCTCGCTGTCCTCGGCCGGTTCGTCGTCATTCGAATCATCGGCGTCGGTCTCGACCGTGGCGATCACGTCGCCCTCGGACACCGTGTCGCCCTCGGAGACTTTCAGGCTCGTGATCTTGCCGGCGGCGGTCGACGGCACTTCCAGTGTTGCCTTGTCCGATTCCAGCGTGATCAGCGCCTGTTCTTTCTCGACCGTGTCGCCCTCGGCGACCAGCACTTCGATGATCTCGACCGAGTCGAAGTCGCCAATGTCCGGGACTTTAATTTCCTGCGCCATGGTTACAGCACCTTTAGCCGGCGCATTGCCGACACCTTGCAATCTGAAAATCGGGCCGTTGAACGACCCGGCGCGTCATGAGGCGGCAAGTCAGGCGCGGCGCGTACGCTATTGCGCCGAGTTGCCGTCTCATAGCCGCGGCCTCCTAGAGCAGCAACGTACGGAGATCGGAAAGCTTTTCGCTGATGTAGCCGGTAATTCGCGCCGCCTTGGCTCCGTCGATCACGCGGTGGTCGTAGGAGAACGACAGCGGCAGGATCAGGCGCGGCTCGAACTCGCTGCCGTTCCAGACCGGCTGCCAACTGTGCTTGGACACGCCCAGGATGCCGACCTCGGGGCTGTTGACGATCGGCGTGAACGCCGTACCGCCGACACCGCCGAGGCTGGAAATCGAGAAACCCGCGCCTTTCATGTCGTCGCCGCGAATTTGTCCTTCGCGGGCCCGGGTCGAGACCTCGTCCAAATCGCGGGCGAGCTCATAGATCCCTTTTTTGTCGACGTCCTTGATGACCGGCATGAGCAGACCGTTCGGGGTGTCGACCGCAATCGCGATATTGACGTACTTCTTGTGTACCAGGCGCCCGCCGTCTGCGGTGAGCGAGCTGTTCAAATCCGGGAAGGCCTTGAGCGCCGCCGCCGAGGCTTTCAGCAAGAACGCCAGCGGCGTGAGCTTGACGCCGTCCGCCTTGGCTTTTTCCTTGTTCGCCTGACGGAATTGCTCCATTTCGGTGATATCGGCGGTATCGAACTGGGTGACATGCGGAATGAGCAGCCAGTTCTTGTGTACAGCCCGGGCCGAAATCTTGCGGATACGCTCCAGCTCGACCGTTTCGATCTCGCCGAACTGGCTGAAATCGATATCGGGCTGGGCCGGCACACCGCCGCCGCCGGCCGGAGCGGCCGCGCTGGCGCTCTGGCCGCGCTGGACCTGATCCAGCGCGCCTTTCACGTAGGACTGAACGTCGTCGAAGGTGATACGGCTCTTGTGGCCGCTGCCCTTGATATTGCCGAGATCGGCGCCGAGCTCGCGGGCGTACTTGCGCACGCTGGGCGAAGCATGAGCCTTGCCGAATCGACCCTCGTCAACCGACTTGAGTTTGGACGGGTCGCCGTCCGAAGCCGCGGTTTCGCTGCGCTCGAACGGCTTGTCGTCCTTGGAGGCGGTGCCGGAGCGCGATTGCGCCGGCTCTTCGCTGTCCTTACTGCTCTGCTTATCGCGGTCCTTGTCACTGTCCTGGGGCTTGCTCTGCGAAGACGAATCGTCTTCGGTTCCGGCCTTGGACTCGCCAGTAGATTGGCCAGCGGATTGGCCGCCGCCCGCCGAGGCGACGAGCGCGATCACGTCGCCCTCGGAGACGGTGTCGCCTTCGGCGACCTTCAGCTCGCTGATCTTACCGGCGGCGGAAGAGGGCACTTCCAGCGTCGCCTTGTCCGATTCCAGCGTGATCAGCGGTTGTTCTTTTTCGACTTCGTCGCCTTCGGCGACCAGCACTTCGATGACTTCCACCGAATCGAAGTCGCCGATGTCGGGCACCTTGACCTCGACGCTCTCACCGCTGCCACCGGAATCTTTCTGCGCCGTCTCTTCGCCGGCGTCTTCTTTTTCCTCGGGTGCGCTGTCGGCGCCGCGGGATTCATCCGACTGCGTATCGGCCTCGCTGTCCTCGGCCGGTTCGTCGGTATCGTTTGAATCATCGGCGTCGGCGTCAGCCTCGACCGTGGCGATCACGTCGCCCTCGGAGACCGTGTCGCCTTCGGAGATTTTCAAGCTCGTGATCTTGCCGGCGGCGGTCGACGGCACTTCCAGTGTCGCCTTGTCCGACTCCAACGTGATCAGCGCCTGTTCCTTCTCGACCGTGTCGCCCTCGGAGACCAGCACTTCGATGACTTCGACCGCGTCGAAGTCGCCGATATCCGGGACCTTGATTTCCTGCGCCGCCATAACGCGTTTCCTTGCTGGTCGGGCCGATGTTTCACGTGGAACCATCGACCCGGTTGTCGCTCGTGTCTCGCCGGTTCCGCTTTATGCCTAGTGTGTCAGCGGGTTTGGCTTGTCCGGATTGATTCCGTACTTGCGGATCGCTTCGCTGACCACGCGACGCTCGACCCGGCCTTCGTCGGCCAGCGCCTTGAGCGCACAGACGGTGATCCAGCGGCGATCGACCTCGAAGAACTCGCGCAGCGCCTCGCGTGTGTCGGAACGGCCGAAGCCGTCGGTGCCTAGCGTGTGATAAGCGACCGGCATGTACGGTCGGATCATTTCCGGTAGCGCCCGGACATAGTCCGTGGCCGCGACCGCCGGGCCACGGGCATCGGCGAACTTGTCGGCCACGAAACTGGTGCGCGGATCCTGCTCGGGGTGCAGCATGTTCCAGCGATCGACATCCGCGCCGTCGCGCTTGAGCGCCGGGAAGCTCGGCGCCGACCATACGGTGGCGCCGACATCGAATTCTTCTTCGAGCATCTCGGCCGCGGCGATGACTTCACGCAGGATGGTGCCCGAACCCAGCAGATTGACCTGGTTGTCCTTGTCGGTGCCGGACTCGGAGAACTTGTACATGCCGGCGATGATGTCGTCCTCGATACCTTCCGGCATGGCCGGGTGGGTATAGTTTTCGTTCATCATCGTCAGGTAGTAGAAGACGTCCTGCTGCCGCTCGAACATCTCGACCAGGCCGTGATGGATGATCACCACCATCTCGTAGGAGAACGTCGGATCGTAGACCCGGCAGTTCGGAATGCATTCGTACATCAGCGGGTTGTGGCCGTCCTGATGCTGCAGGCCTTCGCCGTTGATGGTGGTTCGGCCGGCGGTGCCGCCGAGCATGAAGCCGCGGGCGCGCATATCGCCGGCGGCCCAGCAGAGATCGCCGACCCGCTGGAAGCCGAACATGGAGTAGAAGGCATAGAACGGAATCATCGTCGTACCGTGATTCGAGTACGACGTGGCCGCGGCCACGAAAGACGACATCGCGCCCGCTTCGGTGATGCCTTCCTCGAGAATCTGGCCGTCGGTGGCTTCCTTGTAGAAAGCGAGCTGCTCGGAATCCTCGGGCGTGAATAGCTGGCCCACCGGCGAGTAGATACCTAAGGAGCGGAACATACCTTCCATGCCGAAAGTCCGCGCTTCGTCCGGGATGATCGGCACGACACGGTCCTTGATGTTCTTGTCGCGCGTGAGGATTTGCAGGATGCGCGTGAAGACCATGGTGGTGGCCATTCCGCGATCGCCCGAGCCCTGCAACAGCTTGTCGAAGGCCGACAGTTCGGGGATCTCGATCGCATCGCCCTGGGTACGGCGCTGCGGCAGATAGCCGCCCAGCTCCTTGCGACGCTCGTGGAGATATTTCATCTCGTCCGAGTCTTCGTCGGGCTTGTAGAACGGCGCATCGGCGATCTTGTCGTCCGAGATCGGGATCTCGAAGCGATCACGGAATTCCTTGAGCGCGTCCTCGGCCATCTTCTTCTGCTGATGGGTGATGTTCTGGCCTTCACCCGCCTCGCCCATGCCGTAGCCCTTGACCGTCTTGGCCAGGATCACCGTCGGCTTGCCGTTGTTCTGATTCACGGCCTGATGATAGGCGGCATAGATCTTGTGCGGATCGTGGCCGCCGCGGTTTAAGCGCGCGATGTCCTCGTCGGACATGGAGGCGACCATCTTCTCCAGTTCGGGATACTTGCCGAAGAATTTCTCGCGGGTGTACTTGCCGCCGCGGGCCTTGTACGCCTGATATTCGCCGTCGACCGTCTCGTTCATCAGCTGAACGAGCTTGCCGTCGTGATCCTGTGCGAGCAGGCCGTCCCACAACGCGCCCCAGAGCACCTTGATGACGTTCCAGCCGGCGCCGCGGAAAAAGCCTTCCAGCTCGTCCACGATCTTGGCGTCGCCGCGCACCGGCCCGTCGAGCCGCTGCAGATTGCAGTTCACCACGAAGATCAGGTTGTCGAGATTCTCGCGTGCGGCCATGCCGATGGCGCCCTTGGACTCGGGCTCGTCCATCTCGCCGTCGCCGCAGAAACACCAGACATGCCGGCCGGTCGTGTCCTGCACGCCGCGATCCCGCATATAGCGCATGAAGCGCGCCTGATAGATCGCGTTGATCGGGCCGATACCCATGGAGACCGTGGCGAACTGCCAATAGTCGGGCATCAGCCAGGCGTGCGGATAGCTCGGCAGCCCTTTGCCGGTGGACTCGGCGCGGAAGTTGTAGAGCTGGTCCTCGGTCAGCCGGCCTTCCAGATAAGACCGGGCGTAAAAGCCGGGCGCCGAATGGCCCTGGAAAAAGACCAGATCGCCGCCGTGCTTTTCGCTGGGCGCGTGGAAGAAGTGGTTGAAGCCCACTTCATACAAGGTGGCGGCCGAGGCGAAGCTGGCGATATGCCCGCCGACACCCTCGTGGTGCCGGTTGGCCTGGACCACCATCGCCATGGCGTTCCAACGGATATAAGAACGAATCCGCCATTCGATGGCCGGGTCGCCGGGCGACTTGGCCTCCATATGCGGCGGAATCGTGTTTACATACGCCGTATTCGGCGAGTACGGGATCTGAGCGCCGGAGCGGCGGGAGCGCTCGATGAGCATTTCCAGCAGGAAATGCGCACGCTCCGGGCCTTCGTATTCGATGACTGCGTCAAGCGCATCGCGCCATTCCGCAGATTCCTGGGGATCAACGTCGGAAGCCTCATCCACATGCGCGGGGTGGGCGCTCGCTTGAGCCATACCATGCTCCTTCGACAAAGCATTCTGTGGGGTCTGATTGGGACGAATATTACGCCCGCATTCGGAACAGCGACAACTCGCCGTCATATGCCGGACTTAGCCTATTTCAAGCCTGTGTTGAATATGCTGCAATGCGCGATCCGATGTGCCACGCTCCGGCCAGTACGGCCAAGCGCCCGTCGACATTGCCTTCGCGCCTCCATACGGGGACGCACGGTGCGCGCCGGCGCGGCATGAAAATTAAATAAATCGGCCTGCCGATCGAGCGTGCGGTTGCGCGTATACAAGACCGCGGCCGGGCGCCCGATCGTAGCGCACCGCGCATGTGCGTATATATAGCGGGCGACGCCGAGCGCGCTTACAGGGCTCTGTTGCTTAGCTTGCATGATTCGAATCGCTGTAGGCGACCTGAGCGTAGTTGATCACCGCGACCATGAGAATGCCGCCGACGATATTGCCGATCAGCGTCGGCAGGAAAAAACGCACCAGGTAATCGAGCACCGAATACGGGCCGTGGAACACGGCGCGGATCATGGTGGTATCGTGTTCGCGTTTTTCGGGCTTGGACGCGGTCGCCCCGCGCCGGTCGTCGGGCGGCTGAACGTCCTTTTGGGATGGTTCGCTCATGCTGACTCGAAGATCGTAAAAACGTGCGTTATTTTACGCCGATGATCCGCATCGCGACGGAATTTCTGTGGGGTGCACCCGCGGCGTCGCTCGCGCTCTGGGCGCTGCTATCCGGCGCCGGCTGCGCGGGCCAGCCGGCGCGCACGACCGCCGAGAACCTGGCGCGCCTGCCGCATGACCCCACGGCCTTCACCGAAGGCTTGGTGATCCACGACGGCGTGCTGTTCGAAAGCACCGGCAACTACGGCCACTCCGAAATTCGCCGGGTGGCACCGGCCAGCGGCCGGGTGCGCGCGCGCCACCGCCTGCCCGATCGCTATTTCGGCGAAGGCCTGGCTTGGCTCGACGGGCGACTGTATCAGCTCACCTGGAAATCCGGCACCGGCTTTAT
>NZ_DASSKM010000105.1:0-18456 GCF_035690525.1 Salinisphaera sp. | reverse complement strand
GGAACTCTCCCGGCAACTGCCCTGCCCGAACTGCCCGGGAACTGCGGAACCGCCTCGGAATTCGCTTGAAAAGTATGAGTTTCTTTAACGCTTACTTTCAAATACTCTCCAAAATTTTTTTTTGTCTTCTCGCGTCGTTATAGCTTGTTTTGCTGTCAGACGAATATAATGATAAAATTTTTCATACGCTTTTCGAAATTTATTGGTTTCTCCATTGAAACAGTCGTGACCGACAAGATCGTATGATATTTCAGATATATAAAAAAATACTGGACTTGTGCCTTTAGATGCGGCTGTATCGATGTTGCTATAATTTATTTTTCTTAACATAAAATTATTAGATCCTTTTTCTAAAGGAAATTTTTTATATTCGTCTCCATACATGCCCGTACCGTAAAAATATTGATGATAAATATTATAATGCTTGTAGGTTTTTAAGCCGTTGGTGTCTTTGGTCTCGGTGTTCTTATAATTACTTTTGATATTTTTAAAACCTGGCTTGAAAACTGCTACGGAACCAAATTTGTCACTTAAAATCGATCCTCCGAAATCAAACGATTTATTGAAAGAAAAATATCCGTTAGCATTAGTCTGAGTCAGCGCGCCGTCAACATCGACACAGCCACACATGCCCAATTCCCATGAATTACACTTGTAGTAACCGGTACTAGCAAATACGTAGGCTCCTTGAATCGGTTGACCCGTATCGGCGTTGATGACGCGTCCATAGACGCTTTTCCCTGCTGAGGTGCAACCCTGTAGAGTGACTACTGCTAGAATTCCGGCAATTGTCTGCCGCAAAATTTGGTATTTTTGTGTTCCCATGCCCGTCTACGTCTCACTGATTACACACGGACTTGGTTTTATAGCTGCCGCACGGCAAGAGAAGTGCCGGCTTATACTTGCCGCCGTCGTCCGGGTCGTAGTAGTAAAAGCCTTGCTCTTTTAGATCGGCGTCGGTGATGTTGCCGAGATAATTTATGCGGTCTTGGGCGGCTTTTTGCTCATGCGATTTAAAAGTTTCGATACGCTTATTCAATAAGCTTTGAAGCATTTGTGCTTTTTTCTTCGGATCGCTTTCCCGATCCGCATTAAACCGCTGCAACACCCCGATGCTTTGGTTGTGCTCCGGCCCATCGATCGGATGGTCGCCGGTGAACGGCAGGTTGGAGTTATAGCCCACGCGCGCGTAGCCGAGCTGGCCAGGCTCGGCGCCCGATAGGGCGCTCCAGATCGCATCCGTCGTGGCGCGCTAGGTCTGGGCGGTGGTATTCGTATTTTGCTGGATCACGTCGCTAAAGTCGCTGCGTAGCTTGTAGAACACGGCGTGTTCGGCGGCTAGCGTCCGCGCTTCGTTGTTGTTCCATTGACGGAATATGTTCGTAGTCGGCAGTTCGCTACGATGGTTGTAGGTCTTATCGGGATTGTGCCCATCGAGTCCATGCCCGATATAGCCTTCGTCCATTCCGGGGATCTGTTTGCGGCTGTACGGTTTATCGGCGTTGTCGCGATGGGCGAAGCTGTCTTCCAGGGCGTGCAGGTATTCGCCGTAGAGTTGCGCCTTGGCGTGCGGGTTGCGTGGGCCGCAGGCCGGATACAGGGTGAGCGCGGCGCGGCGCAGCCGGGCCAGCTGCGGGCTGGCCGGGAATAGAAAACGATGGCTTTCGTACCACTGCGCCTGTGCGTTGGAATCCAACGCATCATAGTCAAAGTCGGCGTCGATCCAGCCCTTGGATTTGAGCCGCGCGGCCAGTGCGTGCGTACCCAGGTCGCCGCGGTACGGGGCGTCTTCGTCCATCGCAAAATGATACAGTTGCAATGATTGGCCGTTGGGAACGCTACACAGAAAACCGTGGCACGGCTGGGTCTGCGGGTTCTGGTCCACGTATTCGGTGGCGTTGGCGATGATCTGGGCGGTCTCGGCGTCCAGGCCCGCCATACGCGCCAGAAAGTACGTCATATAGTAATGCAGATCGATCCCGTAGAGCCCCAACGGATCGATTTCGTTTAGGGGATTGCTGTGGACATAGGCATAGGCATTGAGCCCGTCGGCGATGCCCAGCGGGTCGGGGGTTTGATAGCGGCCGGTGGCTGGGTCGTAAGTGCGGTAAAGATTATAGTGCGTACCGGTCTCGGCATCGGCGTATTGGCCCGGCAGGCGCAGGTGAAAGATAAAGGCTTGGCCGTCGCCGTCGGGGTCTTCGTTGACTTGGGCTTTGCCGAAAGCGGTATAGCTGGCCCGCCAGACCAGCGTGCCATCGGTTTGGGCCACGGCGATCGGCGCGCCGCGGCGGTTGGTGTGCACGGCGTACAGCGTGCCGTGGTCGATCACCGCGATCGGCCGGTGGCCTTGATAGACATAGGCGCGGGTGATCGGGCCGTTGGCGCCCTTACCCCGGCCGACCAGCTGGGCGCCGGCGTAGACAAAGCGCGTGGCGTGGGCTTGGCCGTTTCGATACACGGTCTTTTCGATTCGCCGGCCGTGATTATCATAGGTGTAGGCGGCCAGCTTGTGCTGGTGCTTATACACCGTCGCCAGCCGGCCGGCGGCGTTGTAGTGGAAGGTCATGTCGCCGCGGGTCAGCGGCCGGCCGGTGGCGTCATAGGTGGTCTGGATGGCATGGCCGTCGCTACGGGTAGTCTGGAGCCGGTTGCTGGTCTTGGCGATAGCGTAGCGCGTGGTCTGCCCGTTGCGGGTGGTTTGGATACGGTTGCCGGTGGCGTCGTAGGCCCAGGTGGTGGCGCCATTCGGCCCGGCCGCGCGGGTCAGCCGGCCGAGCGGGTCGTAGTCATACGTGGTGGTCGCACCGTTGACGGTTTGGGCGCGCAGCCGGTCGAGGGCGTCGTAGCGATAGCGCCGGGGGCCGAGATCCGGCGTGGTTTGGCCGGTCAGCCGCCCGGCGGCGTCCAAGGTCTGCTCGGTGGTGCGCCCGTCGGCGCCGGTGCGGGCCGCGAGCGCGCCGTTGGGATTATAGTGCAGTTGGAGCACGGCCGTATCGAACAGCCAGTGGTCGCGGGTGATGGCGGTGAGTCGCCCCTGATCGTCGTAGGCATAGTTGAGCGTTGTGCCGTCGGGCAAGGTGGCTTGTGTCGTCCGGCCGGCGGCATCGGTCGTGCGCTGGATGGCCGGTGACGCATGGCTCGGCTTGGCCGGGTCGTCGGCCACGGCGTGGATTGGATCGGCATCGAGCTTGGCGGCGAGATCGGCGCGCACGGCCAGCCGCCCGGCTTCGTCCAGCGCGGCGATGCGCCGGCCTTGCGCGTCATAGCGATAGACCACCACCCCGCCGTCGGGGGTGGCGCGATACAGGGCCTCGCCGAAGTCGTTGTAGCGGGTGGTGGCGGTGTGGCCGCGGGCATCGGTGATGCCGATCAGGTGGCCGCGGGCGTCATAGCGATAGCGCGTGGTCGCCGCCGCGCCGGTGCCGGCCGCGCGGGTGCGCTGTTGAATACGGCCGAAGGCGCCGTAGGCATCGGTGGTGGTCACGCCGGCGGCGTTGGTCCGGGCGGCCAGCCGGCCGTGGGCGTCGTAGGCGACGTGTTGGATCGGGGCGTCGCCGCGCCGGATCGCGATCAGCCGGCCTTGGGCGTCGTAGCGCCGATGGGTGGTGATCGTCCGGCCGGCGGCGTCGGTGTGTTGTTGGCCCACGCGCCGGCCGGCGGCGTTGTAGTGAAACCGGGTCGTGGCGCCGTCGGGGCCGGTCAGGCGCGTGAGCCGTCCGGCGGCGTCGTAGGCCGCGCGCGCCGTCCCCTGGGGGCCGGTAACGGCGGTGAGATGCCCGGCGGCGTCGTAGGCCAGGGTCACCGTCAGCGGGGTATCGGACTCGGCATGGCGGACCAGCCGGGTCAGGCGCCCGGCGGCGTCGTAGGTCAGGCGGGTGACGGCGCCGTCGGCCGCGATCCGCTGGGTGATGCGGCCGTCGGCGTCGCGGGTGATGCCCGGGCCGTCGGCCAGCTGGTAGGCGGTGGGCGGATCGTAGGGTGCCAGGCCCGCGGGGTTGGCCGCGGTTGGTTGTGCCGGCTCGGGGCGCCGGTCCAGCAGTGTCCGCCGAATGCCGCGCCAGCCGCCGTCGCCGTTCGGGGTCCAGCCGGTTTCGGCCAAGCCGACGAGGCGATGCCGGTCGTCGTAGGCTAAAAACCAGGCGTGTTGTCTGTCCGGGGCGACCGACGGCGTGATGATCGCCGCCGGGTGGCGGGAATCGTCGGCGTAGAGATACTGCGCGATGAGTCGCTCGGCGCCGCCCGGCGCGGTTTGCCGGATAGCGATCGTGCGCCCCTTGTTGTCGTAGGCGGTGTGGGTGGTGAGCCCGGCGGCGTCGGTTTGCGCGGTCAGCTGTAGCGCCTCGTTGTAGCGATAACGCGCATCCGCGCCGCCACAGGCCGCACACCCCGGCCCGTCGATCGCGGTGACGATCGGCACGCCGTGGCGGGTGGCGGTGTGGTAGATGCTGATGCCCTGGCCGGCTCGGTCGACCACGGTCCGGTGGGGCTTGAACGCGAGCGTGGTTTGGTCGGCGCCGTTCGCGTGCATGGACAGCACGGCCCGGTCGTGGCGGTCGTACGCCCAGGTGGCGATACGGGTGAGATCGGTGGGCTGGGGCGGCGCGACGGCGGTATCGGGCGTAGCGCCGGCCGCGCCGGTCGCGCCGGGCCGATACGCGGCGGTGTGGGCGTGGGCGGCATCGCCGATGTCATCAGCGGCGACGGTGTACGGTTCCAGGCCGTAGGGGTTATCGGGCGGCTCGGGCGGCGCGAGCGGCTGGGGTCGATACCCCACCGGCATCCGCCCGCGGCTGAGGCCGGTGAGGTTATGCGCATCAAACGGATCACCGTAGTGATAACGCCGGACGCGGCCCTCGGGGCCGATGACCTGGGCGAGGTTGCCGCGATCGTCGTAGCGGTACGCGGTGATCGCGCCGGCCGGGTCGGCCAGGCGCGCCAGGCGGCCGTCGGCGTTGTAGGTGAAGGTCAGCGTGCGGCCCTGGGCGTCGGTGACTTGGGTGAGCCGGCCGGCGGCATCGTGGGACAGGCGCGTGATCGCGCCGTCCGGGTGGCGGATGGCGGACAGCACGCCGGTCCGGTCGATCAACAGATCGGTGCCGTCGCGCCAGCGCCAGCGGGTGTGCTGATCACTCACCCACAGCGTGCCGTCGCCGTATTGGGCGGCGGTATACACGTCGGTGGCGGTTCGCTCGTTATGATGATCGAAATGAAAATCGATACGCCGGCCGTCGGCCTGCCAGAGCGCGATGCCGTGGGCGGTGTGGACAAGGTTCAGGCTGTAGTTGCTGCGCCAGTTATGCCCGAGTGCGCCGGTGTAGGCGGTGCGGCTGTTGTAGTAGCGCACGAACGCCAGGCCGTGCGCGCCGGGTAGGCCCGCGAGATCGATTTGGCGCTCGAACTTGTTGCCGGTGATGACGTTGATGGGGTTGCCGACGTGGGTGGCGGCGATATGCGTGGGTTGCGCCGCGCCGGGGATCGGGGTCGCGCCCGGGGTCGCGCACACCGCCGGGCCGCCGTTGCCGGGGCCGCCGTTGGGCGGCGTGCGGTCGGGCGGCGGCGGCGCGTCGTCGGTTAGGCCGCTGGACAGATCGCCGAAGGAATCGCCGGGCGGGGCGTCGATCGGTTCGCCGACCGGGGCGTCGCCGCCCGCGCTCTCGCCGGCGTCCGCGCCCGGGTCGTCATAGCCCAGCGGGAGATCGTCGCCCGCATCGGGCCCGCCGCCGGCCCCGCCCACCGGGCGGCCCGGCAATTGGCTCAACCCGCCCGGCCCGCGCGGCAGCGACGGCATGCTGGCCCAATATAAGTAGGCGGCGTGTTGGCGCTGAATGGCGAAAATCACGCGTTGCACCACATTAAGCGTGGTGCCGTGAAACGGAAACGGCGCCAGCAGTAGCACCAGCAATACGCCGGTGCCGAGGAGGTATTCGACCGCACCGATACCGGCTTGGCGGCGCGGGGATGGGTGCGGCCGGGGGCGACGGATCATAGCCAGCGGCTACGCTCGAACGCTGGCAAGGGGTGGGGTTCGGTTGGCTCCGCCGTCGCCCGGCCGGCGATCTTTTGAAATAGCGCTCCCGAACGACATGGCTTCCCCCCAACAAGAGCCACCACGCGCGCATTGCGCGGCGTGGCGTTTTTTATCGATTGCGGTTTTATAGCAGGTCGTGGGAAAATTTGAAAATCCCTGGCAATGCAAACGCGGCGCTCTGCGACGACGCCGCCGCCCCGTCGGCGAGCCGCAAAAAAATCGGCCGGCGCCCCAAGTCCGGGGGCCGGCCGATTGGCGGCTCGCGCGGGCCCGTTTACAACGGCATCGACCGTCGACGGTAGGTAGCGAAGCCGATCGCGGCCAGCGCCAGACCGAACAGCCCGAGGGCGCCCGGCTCCGGCACATCGGCGGCGCTCGCATCGGAAACCAGCGTCAAGGTGGCATTTACTGTCGCCCCGCTACCGCGGCCCTCGTCAAGGCCGAAGTAGCCCTTGTTGAAATTCTCATCCGAGAGGCTGACACGAAGCAGACCGTCGCTGTTTGGGCCGAAACCAAAGCTCAGAGGCCCATCCCAGCTAACCCGGCCTTCCTGCGCAAGGTCGAGAAACCCAGTGAAATTACCGTAGGTCTGACCGTTGATACTGCCCTGGCCCACATCCGGCGCAAGGAAGCCAAATGCAACGCTGATCGGCAAACGATCGCAATCGTCGCCACACGAAAAGAACCCGGTATCGAGGCTATTTTCATTTGTCCAGATATCGAACAAACCGAACGTCACCGACTCGCCAACGGCCAGGTCGTAGCTGAAAGGGTTGGCCGAATGATCCTGGGTCTGGATCACCAGGCCGGGATCGGAAGAATTCGCATCGACCGAATAAGTCGATTCGATCACCGTCGCATTGGCGCTGACCGACGCGAGAGCCAACAGCGCCAGAGCGCCCAATTTCAATCCATTCATCATTCATTCCCCTCGGTTTAGGCGGCGCACCAGCACACGTAAAGACCGCGCCGTGGAGCCACTAAAGCAAGCGGCGTGCCAACTTGGCTTCATTGATGTCGGTAGCGGCGCAACAACATACGAGCCAAAGCGGCTTTCGTCTGATTCCTCATAAAACTCATGATCTTATTAAGATGCGGCACATCGGCCCGGGTAGGATGTTTTAATTATTTATTAGCGTACAATAATTTAATAAAAACGAGGCCGGCGCCCTTTGTAAAATTATCTGACACGAGCGGATCGGGCCGCGGACAAGGCACGGTCGTATTTCTCATGTGTTCGATCCGCCCCCGGGCCAGAAATTACGCCAGAAATAACGCGCTAACCCCATGAACCGGGAACGAAACAGAAGCGCCGTGAGGCCGCATGCCCGACCGATCGACGGACCGCCGGGCGACGGCGGGCAGCGCGGCACGCATGTCAGCCGGACCGACGCCGCGGCTCGCGAGGCCCGCTCCGTCAACAAAACGGCCGGGTGGCGCCCTACATCGTAATGAGCCGCTTCCCCCCGAATCTCGATTCAGGATCGTCGTTGGCCTGTTCGCCGGCTGGAAATTCGTAGCGAATGCACATAGCGTGCATCGCAGATCCCATTATCGTACTACCGCCGAACCGCGACAGCCCTTATGAGCGAAGACAATCTCATCGAAGCCAGCCCCTGCAAACTGCGCAACGGCAACTGGGGCTGCAAGACCCAAGAACCCGTCGACGTCGGCGATACCGTGCGCATCGTCACGCGCGCCAATAAACAATGGCGGGCCGAAATCACGCAAATCGTGTGGACCGACGACCAACTCTGTATCTGCGAAACCGCCAGCGAAAACAGCAAGGCGCCGAGCGCATCGCAAGCCGAGTCCGGAAAACGCGCCGGCGCCGGGAGACCCGGCACCCCAAGCCCCCAACCGTTGGCAACCGCCGCTCAAAGCACCCCGGACGCGCCGCCGCCGCGCGCGGACGAATCCCCTACCGACGAACTCGACGCCATGGCCGACCGCGCCGCCGAACGGGACGACGACTTCGACGACCTGATGAGTACAATACAGGAACTCGAGCGGGATCGGAGCCGTGATTAACTGGCACCAGAAGGTATACTTATTATACCAACCTGTAAAACAAGGTTACAAAAGGAAGACTAAAGACAGTCCGTAAATGAACGCAAAAAGCGCAAATGAAAACTAATTTTCTTTATTTTACGCGCCTTTGGCGTTTATTTGCGGACTTGCTCTTTTTCTTAATCGGCTATCGTTACATCATTATAACGGCTGGTATTACTGAAGATTGCAAGCATAGTCGTTGACATCGATGCCGTAGGCGCCACTGGCCAGAACGCGTGTGATTTGGAAACGCTCATAGCGGCCCAAATCCCGCAGCCGCTGCGGATAATAAAGGTGTTTGTTGTGGTCCAGCATGATAAGAACTACCGGCTGGTCAAGATCCGTCTCGCTGTCGTGCTCGGTGCGCGGCACGATTAAGCCTACCTCTCCGCTATTGAGCTCGACCAGCGTGCCGACCGGGTAATCGCCGAGGAACGCGTTGAATTTTTCGAGCAGCGTCTGGTTGATCATGTCCGTATCGCCGCGCATGATCTTGATCACATCGGCCGGCGTTCGTCCACGGTGGTACACGCGATCGCTGGTCATGGCATCGTAGACGTCGCAGATCGCCAGCAGTTGGCTGAAATAAGAGATCTCATGTCCGCTGATACCGCGAGGATAGCCTGAGCCGTCCAGTCGCTCGTGATGGTTCAGAACCACGTCCAGGCTATCCGGGCTGATGCCGTCGATCTCGCTCAGGATATCGACACCGTGTTGCGGATGCTTACGGATCTCGGCCATTTCCTCTTCGGTCAGTCGTCCCGGTTTGTTCAATACCGCTAATGGCACGCGGATCTTGCCGACGTCGTGAAACAGCGCGCCCAGCCCGAGCGTGTCCAATTGCGTGTCGTCCATACCGAGATAGGCCGCGAACGCTACGGCGAGCATGCATACATGCACACTGTGCTGGGCGGTGTAATCGTCGCGGTGCTTTAGCGTGGAGAACCACATCAAAGCTTCGCTGTTGCGCGCCACACTGTCGCCGATGCGTGTGACCATCTCCTGCGCCGTATCGACATCGAGGCGGCGGCCGGCGCGGATATCGTCATGAATGGCGCCGACCAGGTTCCGCATGTCCGAGCGGATATGACGGGCATGCTCGATCTCTTCGAAGAACTCTAGTGGCGCGCGATCGTGTAGGGCGGGCCGGTCGATGTCCTGTTTTTTAGCGCCGGCGGCGGCGGCGGCTGAATCGCTTAACGGCGGAGCCAAGTCGGTAACGTAGACGTGCTTGGCTTGTCGCGCCAGCATGTCGATATCGGACTGGTCGGCGACGACCATGCCTTGATAAGGGAGATCCGTCTCCAACCACGGACGATCGAGCTCCTCGACATACATGCCGATGCACAATTCGTCGATGGCAAGTTTTTTTACCGGCATGTCGGCTTTAAAGCATCCCGCGTCAGCTAAAGCATCGGCTCTGCAAGCAAAAACTTTAACGGGCGCCGTCCGCGATAAGCAATGGCATCGTGGATTGCCGCGCGTTATCACGATGCCGCCATCTTACCGTCGAGCTTCGGATTCTCATGCCGAACCGCCACGGGCAAAAGGTAAACCAGTTATACCACCTTTGTGGCATTACGCATGCCATACGCTCCATATACGATCGAATCACATACTGAAAAAAATCCGGCGAACGCCGATAGGAGCATGGCATGAAGCGGAGCATTGGGCTGGCTGTTGCACTGTTGGTTGCCGCAGTGGTTTTTTCGGGGCTGGCATCAGCAGCCGACAAGCCGCTGGTGGGCCTTATCACGAAAACCAACACGAACCCGTATTTCGTGACCATGAAAAAAGGCGCCCAGAAAGAGGCCAAGAAGCTGGGCATCAACCTTCGCACCTACGCGGGTCGGTACGACGGCGACAATCAGTCGCAGGTCAGGGCCATCGAGAACCTCATCTCGGCCGGAGCCGACGGGATTCTGATTACACCGAACGATCCCGAGGCCATCGTGCCGACCATCCGCAAGGCACGCGACGCCGGCATCTTCGTGATCGCGCTCGATACCCGGCTCAACCCCGCGGACGCCGCCGACGCGACGTTCGCCACCAACAACTTTAAAGCCGGTGTGAAGATCGGCAAATGGGCGCGCGCCATGCTCGGCGACAAGGCCAAGGATGCGCATATCGCGATGCTGGACCTGCACAAGAATCAGCCGACGGTCGGCGTCCAACGCGATCAAGGTTTTCTAAAAGGTTTCGGAATCGAGATCAACGATCCCAACTTCATCGGCGACGAAAACGATGACCGCATCGTCGGCCACGACGTCACCGCGGGCAATCCACAGGGCGGCCGGCGCGCGGCGGAAAATCTGCTGCAGCGCAACCACAACACCAACGTGATGTACAGCATCAACGAACCGGCGGCCGCCGGCGCTTATCAGGCCCTTAAGTCATTCGGATTAACCGACCAAGTACTGCTCGTTGCGATCGACGGCTCCTGCGCCGGCGTGCGCAACGTCAAAGCCGGCAGGCTCGACGCGACGTCCATGCAGTTCCCGCTACGCATGGCCAAGAAGGGCATGAAAGCAATGGCCGAATACATCAAGACGGGTGAAAAACCCGTCTCGGGATTCGTGAACACCGGCACTAAGCTGGTCACGAAAACACCGGTCGAGACTGTCGACTCGATCTCGCCGGAAAAGGGCCTGAAGCTTTGCTGGGGGCAATAGACATATAACCCGTTGAGTTTTAGAAGCGCGCCGGCGTCGGCGCGTTATCGTAAACAGGATTGGGTGGTACACAATGAGCAAGGTAGCGTCCGATATGCCGCCCGAAGAAGACGTGGTTGCGTTTTCGGACTCGAGCGACCATTCGCTAAGACAGCGTACCCAGCAGTTTTTCCATAATTATTCGGTGGCCGTGCCGGCCATTGTCTTGGCCGGCGCCATCATTTGTTTTGCCCTGATCGTCGGCGGGCGTTTCTTCGACCCGTTCAATTTATCGCTGATCATTCAGCAGGTCAGCATTATCGGAACGCTCGCGCTCGGCCAGACCCTGATCATCCTCACGATGGGGATCGATTTGTCGGTCGGCGCCATCATGATCCTGTCCTCGGTGTTCATGGGGCGGATGGCGGTGGATTATGGCTTGCCCCCGGTAATCGCGCTGCTGATCGGGCTCGCCGTCGGCGCGGGTTGCGGCGCTGTCAACGGAACGCTCGTCACGCGCTTCCGGTTGCCCCCCTTCATCGCTACGCTCGGCGCCTGGAACGTCTTTGCCGCGCTGACACTATGGTTTTCCGGGGCGCAAACGATCCAGGCACAGGCGTTATCGAGCGCGGGGGCGCTCCTGCTATGGACCGGCAACACCGTCGGCGTGTTCGGAGCGCGATTCAGTTACGGCTCGCTCATGATGCTCGCGCTCGTGGTCTTGCTGTGGTACGTCCTGCGCTGGACGGCCTGGGGGCGCCACGTCTATGCCACCGGGGATGATCGCCAGGCCGCCGATCTCGCCGGCATCCGCACCGGCCGCGTGCTGCTGTCGGTCTATATCGTCGCCGGCCTGATCTGCGCGATCACGGCTTGGATATTGATTGGCCGGATTGGCTCGGTCAGCCCACAGGCCGGCTTCATGGCCAATCTGAACAGTATCACCGCCGTGGTCATTGGCGGCACCAGTCTGTTTGGCGGCCGCGGCTCGATCTACGGCACGCTCATGGGCGCGGTGATTGTCGGCGTGTTCCGCAACGGGCTCTCTCTGGCGGGCGTGGAAGTGCTATGGCAGCAGTTCGCCGTGGGCCTGCTCGTGATCGTCGCGGTGGCGATCGATCAGTGGATCCGAAAGGTCTCGGTATAATGGCGGAATCACAGCAGCCGGTACTCGAAGGTAAGGGGCTGAGCAAGCACTACGGCCATGTCGTGGCGCTCGATCATTCCGATTTCGATCTCTACCCGGGCGAAGTGCTCGCGGTCATCGGGGATAACGGCGCCGGTAAATCGACGCTTATTAAAATTCTTTCCGGTGCGCTGGTGCCGGACGGCGGCACGATTTGGCTGAATGGCGAAGAAGTACATTTCACCACGCCAATGGAAGCGCGCAAGCGCGGCATCGAAACGGTGTATCAGGATCTTGCCGTGTCACCGGCGCTGGATATCGCCGAGAACATGTTTCTCGGCCGCGAGCGGCGCGCGCCCGGTTTTCTTGGTAAATGGTTTCGCAAGCTCGACCGGGCCGGCATGCGCCGCGAGGCGCGGGAGCATCTGTCCAATCTCGGCCTATTGACCATCCAGAATATCGGTCAGAGCGTGGAGTCGCTATCCGGCGGCCAACGCCAGGGTGTGGCCGTCGCACGGGCCGCGGCGTTTGGCAGCAAAGTGATGATTCTGGATGAACCGACCGCGGCGCTGGGCGTCAAGGAATCGCAACGCGTACTGGATTTGATCCGCAAATTGAGCGCCGACGGCATGCCCATCGTGCTCATCAGCCACAACATGCCGCACGTCTTCGAAGTCGCACACCGTATTCACGTCCACCGACTCGGCAAACGTATCGCGATTATGCGGCCGGACCAGAACACGATGTCCGATGCCGTTGCCGTCATGACGGGCGCCCGTCAAATAAACTAAACGCGTCCTAAGCCGCAATCCGCGGGCCTGTGCACCCGGCTCTAGGTGTCCAGTCCTGTAGAGTGCGCCTAAGCGGCGCATTCTCAGCGATTTAGCGGGCATATGGCCAAGCTCATCAAGCTATGGAACGACCTTCGCAGCAGCTTTTGGTTCCTGCCCACGATTATGTCGATCGGCGCGGCGCTGCTGTCGCTGGGGCTCACGCGCGCCGATATCGCGCTGGGCGCCGGCTGGATGCACGATTTGCCCTGGATATTCAAAATCCAGGCGAGCGGCGCGCGCGGCCTGCTGTCTGCGGTCGCCGGTTCGATGATCGGCGTCGCCGGCGTGACCTTTTCGATCACGATCGCAGCCCTGGCCTACACCACCTCGACGCTCGGCCCGCGGCTGTTGACCAATTTCATGGACGACCCCGGCAACCAGTTCACGCTGGGCACGTTCCTGTCGACCTTCGTCTATTGCCTGCTGCTGCTGCGGACCATCCAGTCCGGCGACGAACCGGGGGGCGTGTTCATCCCCTACCTGGCGCTGTCCTTCGCGATGGTCATGGCGTTCGCCAGCATCGCGGTCCTGATCTATTTCATCCACCACATCACTGTCTCGCTGCACGTCTCGCACGTGGTAGCCGATGTCGCCCGAGACTTGGACGCCGCGCTGGAAAAAGACCAGCAATACTCGCGCATCGCCAGCGATCAGCCGCTCGCTTATTTACCCGCGGATTTCACCGAGACCGCGGTCGCTGTCCGCGCTAAGCGCGACGGCTATATCCAAAATCTGGGTTACGGAGGGCTCGTGCGACAGGCCGTCGACCACGATCTGGTGCTGCGCCTCGAACTCGGCCCGGGTGATTTCGTCGGCGAAGGCCAAACACTGCTGTGGGCCTGGCCGCCGGCGCGTCTGGATGATGGCGTCATCGGCGGTCTGCACGACGCCTACGCGCTGGGTCCGCAACGCACGAAATCCCAGGATATCCGTTTTCTGGTCAACGAGCTGGTGGAAATCGCCGCGCGCGCGTTATCGCCGGCCATGAACGACCCCTACACCGCCATGGGCTGTCTGGACTGGCTGTGCGCGGCGCTCAACCGGCTGGCCCGAAGCGATATCGTGAGCATGCACCATTTCGACAGTGACGGCGTATTGCGCCTTTGGGCATCCGCGTTCAATTTCGAAAGTTTGGCACTGGCGATATTCGACCAGCTCCGCCCTTATTTCGCAGCCGACCGCAACGCCGCCGAACACATGCTCGACTGCATCGGCCAAGTCGGCGAATTCGCGCGCCGGGCCGATCAGCGCCGGCTCATGCGCGATTTCGCCGACGCCCTGTCTGAAGCCGCCGTGGCGGCCATGCCTAGCGGCCGGGACCGCCGCGCCATCGAATACGCCCACCGCCGCGCGCAGCATCTGCTGGGTTAAGTGTCCTAATAGCGCGTCAAAAACAACTATAGCCGCTGGATTGTTTTGCAAAAGCTGGCGCATAAAGCGGCGGTATAGGACCACGCCAACCGGAAGAGCGGCGCCTCGGCCTCAGTGCCAGAGCTTGTCGCGACTCGCGCCCGCTTGTTCAAGCCGCTTGAGGTAATCGGCCCAGTTGGCCTCGTAGTTCTCGCCCAGCTCGCGCAGCGTCTGCCACGAGAAGATACCGGTATTATGGCCGTCGTCGAAATGAAGCTGAACGGCGTAATTGCCGACCGGCTCGATCCGTTCGACGCCGACGTCCTTCTTGCCGCTGACGAGCTGCATGGGGCCGCCGTGGCCGCGAACTTCGGCCGAGGGCGAATAGACGCGCAGATATTCCAGCGGCAGATTGTAGGTCACGCCGTTTTCGAAGAGGACTTCGAGCACCTTGGATTTCTGGTGGAGCGTAATGTCGGTCGGCGCGTCGGCCATAGCGAATAATCCGTTCAGTCGTTGGGCTCAATGATCCGCGCCTGGGCGTGTTAAAATCAACCACATCGAAACGTTCGCAACGGCTCGCGGCAAACAGATGGCTTCGCTGCCGGCACACAGCGATAGCGATGTGTACCGGCACCGGATGGAGGCCGAGCAACGCTCACGAGGCGAACGCTATTTGGTGTTTCGCACTGATGTGCAAGTCACTTTCGTTTGCTTGTCCAAACGAAAGTAACCAAAGAAAATGACACCCTGCCTTGCGTCGATGCTTCGCATCGATACCCTGCGCGGCTCCGGCCAAAAGAGGGACAGCCGCGAAACTCGCGCCGCTACGCGGCACTCAGACACACGGCTGTCTTTTCCTCTTTCGGCCTCCGCTGCTCGGCGCTGCGCCCAAGGGGACCAATACAGACATCGGCCCGGCAGATCGTGCCTGTATTCAGCCCCGTTACGCGGCGACGGAGACGCGCAGTGGCGGCGGGTGTCCGGCGCACTGCGCCGGTGCGGCCAGCTGTTCGAGGGCCGCCAAAGCGGCCCGAGCCTAAAATTATTTTGGCGCCGCATCCCGTCGCCGCGAGCATCGCAGTACACCGGCGTAGCCGGCGCCGTGTCGGGTGCCTTTCTGTTGGTTACTTATCTTGGGCAAGCAAGATAAGTGACTCGCGCATCAGCGCGAAACCTTAGCCAGCTATGCCGACAATGCATCGGCCAAGCACCCACGAAAATCAACAAAAAAGCCGGAGCAGGCGCCCTGCTCCGGCTGGTTCGAGCAATTAAAAGCTCGACCGCCGACCTGTCGACTACAGAATATAGCGCGACAGGTCTTCGTCTGCAGCCAAGTCCTTGAGCTTGCCGTCGACGTAGGCCGCATCGACGGTGAGCGTCTCGCCGGCCTTGTCGGGGGCCGCGAAAGAGATTTCCTCCATCAGCCGCTCCATGATGGTATGCAGACGCCGGGCGCCGATGTTCTCGGTGCCTTCGTTGACGTTGAACGCCATCTCGGCGATCCGGTGCACGCCGTCGTCGGTGAAGGCGATGGTCACGCCTTCGACATTCATCAGCTCGACGTACTGCTCGGTCAGCGAACAGTGCGGCTCGGTGAGGATCCGCACGAAGTCCTCGGCCTTGAGCGCATCGAGTTCGACGCGGATCGGAAGTCTGCCCTGCAGCTCGGGAATCAGGTCCGACGGCTTGGCCACGTGAAAAGCCCCGGACGCGATGAACAGGATATGATCGGTGCGGACCATGCCGTACTTGGTCGAGATGGTGGAGCCTTCGACCAGGGGCAGCAGATCCCGCTGCACGCCTTCACGCGAGACATCCCCGCCCGAGCCGCCGCCGCCGGCGTCCGAACGTTTGCAGACCTTGTCGATCTCGTCGAGGAAGACGATGCCGCCGTTCTCGACCTCGTGGATCGCCTGGGTCTTGATCTGTTCCTCGTCGACCAGCTTGGCGGCTTCCTCGTCGACCAGTTGGCGATACGCGTCCTTGATTCGGATCTTGGTGCGCTTGGTCTGGTTCTGTCCGCCCATGTTCTGGAACATGGACTGCAGCTGGCTGGTCATTTCCTCCATGCCCGGCGGCGCCATGATCTCGACGCTGCCCTGGTGCTGGCGCAGCTCCAGCTCGACTTCCTTGTCGTCGATCTTGCCCTCGCGCAGGCGCTTGCGGAACACCTCGCGGGTAGCCGTGGATTCGGTGGCCCGGGAGGCGTCGTCCCAGTCGTTGTGCTTGGGCTTGGGCAGCAGCGCGTCGAGAATACGTTCCTCGGCGGCCAGTTCGGCGTCGGTCCGGACGCGCTTTTTGGCGGCCTCGCGCGTCATCTTCATGCCGACTTCGACCAGATCCTTGATGATCGAGTCGACTTCCTTGCCGACGTAGCCCACTTCGGTGAACTTGGTGGCCTCGACCTTGGTGAACGGCGCGTTGGCGAGCTTCGCCAGACGGCGCGCGATCTCGGTTTTGCCGACGCCGGTCGGGCCGATCATGAGGATATTCTTCGGCGTGATCTCGCCGCGGATGGCCTCGTCGAGTTGCATACGCCGCCAGCGGTTGCGCAGGGCGATCGCCACGCTGCGCTTGGCATCGGTCTGGCCGATGATATGGCGATCGAGCTCGGCGACGATCTCGCGCGGCGTCATCTGCGCGCGGGGCAAAACGCGCTGCGAGTTTCCGGCTTCGACGGCTTCGGGTGCGGTATCACTCATAGTCGAGCACCTCGACGGTGATGTGGTGGTTGGTATAGATGCAAGTGTCGGCGGCGATGTGCATCGCCTTCTCGGCGATCTCGGACGCGGGCATGTCGGTATTTTCGATCAAGGCGCGGGCCGCGGCCTGGGCATAGGACCCGCCCGAACCGATCGCCATGCAGCCGAACTCCGGTTCCATGACATCGCCGTTGCCGGAGAGCATCAACGTGGCCGTCTTGTCGGCCACCAGCAGCAGCGCTTCCAGCCGGCGCAGGGCACGGTCGGTACGCCAGTCCTTGGCCATGTCGACGGCGGATTTCACGAGCTGACCGTTGTGCTGGGACAACTTGCCCTCGAAGCGCTCGAACAGGGTGAAGGCGTCGGCCGTACCGCCGGCGAAGCCCGCCAGGACCTGGTCGTCGTAAAGGCGGCGCACTTTGCGGGCGTTGCCCTTGAACATGGTATCGCCCATCGAGACTTGCCCGTCCCCGGCGATGGCCACCTGGTCGTCGCGGCGCACGGAAAGAATTGTTGTGCCGTCGAATTGTTTCACCGGGTCTACCCCGCGTTGTGTCACGTGAACACGGTTGTGGGGCCGCGCCTTGCCCGATTCAAGCGCGGATTCGGCGACGTTTCAGGCCGCGCGGTCGTGCTGGCTGTTGTCGATACCGATCAACGCGGCCTCGGATTCCGGGTCGAACAGATACAGCTTGTCGGGCATGCAGGTCAGCGTGACCTCGTCGCCCATCGCCACCTGTTGATGCGGCTCGATTTGGGCGGTCAGCGTGCTCTGGCCGACCTTGACCTGGATCATGGTCAGCGAGCCCAGCGGCTCGACGACTTCGACCGCGCCGGTGAGTTGGCACGATGAGTTTTCGCCGCTCGCCAGGTGCAGGTGTTCCGGACGGATGCCGACGCTGATGCGGGGCCGGTCGCCGGCGGCGTTGCTGCGGGCGGCGTCGAGCGTGAGCGCGAAGCCGGCGCCGCTGGCTTGGCCGTTGTCGAGTGCGGCGTCGAGGAAGTTCATCGCCGGGGTGCCGATGAAGCCGGCCACGAAGCCGTTGGCCGGGTGTTGGTAGAGGTTGTTGGGGCTGTCGAGTTGTTGGACGATGCCGTCTTTCATGACCGCGATCCGTTGGCCCATGGTCATGGCTTCGGTTTGGTCGTGGGTGACGTAGAAGGTGGTGACGCCGAGTTTGCGGTGCAGTTTGACGATTTCGGCGCGCATGTCGACCCGCAGTTTGGCGTCGAGGTTGGATAGCGGTTCGTCCATGAGGAAGACTTGCGGCTGGCGCACGATGGCCCGGCCGAGGGCGACGCGCTGGCGCTGGCCGCCGGACAGGGCCCGGGGTTTGCGGTCGAGCAGGGGTTCGATGCCGAGTACGGCGGCGGCTTCTTCGACGCGCTTTTTGATGTCGGCTTTGGCGTATTTCTTGAGTTTGAGGGAGAACGCCATGTTGTCGCGCACGCTCATGTGCGGGTAGAGGGCGTAGCTCTGGAAGACCATGGCGATGTCGCGATCCTTGGGCGCGACGCCGGCCACGTCGCGGTCGCCGATCTTGATCGCGCCTTCGGTGTGTTCTTCCAGGCCGGCGATCATGCGCATGGTGGTGGTCTTGCCGCAGCCCGACGGGCCGACCAGGACCACGAATTCGCCGTCTTCGGTGATCAGGTTGAAGTTTTGGACCGCGAGTTCTTCGGCGCCCGGATAGCGCTTGCCGACTTG
>NZ_DASSKM010000104.1:0-10528 GCF_035690525.1 Salinisphaera sp. | reverse complement strand
CGGCAATGCATCCATGCGGTATAAATCCGACAGCCAGGAATTCAGCCCCGACACCACGTCCGGCGGATTGCCCGCCATGAGCGAGTTGGTCAGCTTCTGCTTGAGTTGTTCGTAGGGCAGGGACTGGGTCTTGATCCGGATGTCTGGATGTTTCTTCATGTAGGTATTGATCAGGCGATACCATCCGGCGCTGCGTGGATCGTCCTCCGTGCCCTCGGCAACGTTCCACCACAGCGTGATCGTGGTCTTGCCGTCCGCGGCCTGATTCTTAGGGCTATTATTGCGTTCCGAACATCCGGATAGTCCGGCCACAAGGCAAGCGAGAGCGATCGGAACGATATATCCGAGCCGGCGGTATCGCATGGGTCTCCTCCTGAAATATTTTCCGAGTCTTTATCTATTGGTCGCCTTCGGCTAACCGCGCTTTTGATTGGGGTTATCGCGCGGCTGGACGATCAGTTCACTGGGCGTTGTTCATGGCATATGCCGCAGCCGGTGGATTCATTCGACACCTTGGCCAAGGGGCTGCTCGTTTTGGCGGCCGCGTACGCGTTTGAGTTCTTCGATACCTCGGGTTGGCTGTCGCGCTGCGCCGGCCCAGTCCCGTGTCTGTACGGTCGTACGGGTCAGCCGCTTGCGGGCCGACTCGATCTCGCCTGCGTACTGCGGCAGCCACTGCGCCTGGGCGACCACCATCTCGTCGACCATCGTCCAAACTTCGTCCGGTGTGCAGAGCGCGCCCACGAGAGGGTCGTGCAGTACAGCCAGTTTCAACTGTTCGATATCGCCCGAGATGGCCGCGTCGACGGCGAGACGCTGCACATTGATGGACGCGGTGCAGGTGGCCGCGCAGGCCGGAGGCAGTGTGACATTCGATACCATGTTGATACCGAATCGATCCACGAAGCCCGGCGATTCGACGACCGCGTCGGACGCCAGGTTCGTGATTACGCCGTGGTTCTTAACGTTGAAGTGCCCGCGGTAGACGCGTCCGGTCTCCAGTGCCTCAAGGATATGGCTGGCGTGTTCGTCGGTGCGCCGCGACGGGTCGAGCGGCGTTCTGGCACGCTCTAGAAAATCGGGAAAGGCTTCGTCGAACCAGTGCCGGGTCTCGGTGCAGTACCGCAGATAGCCACCGGTTTCACCGTGAATCCAGTCGGACAGATCGATCCAGCGATTGATGTCGTCGCCACGCTTGCGATACCAGGGCAGATATTCCGACAAATGGCCGTTTGATTCGGTCGAGTAGTAGCCGAACCGTTTGAGTACGTCGATCCGCACTTTTTCCTGCGGTCCGTATTCCGGATGACGTTCCAGCGCTTCGACCAGTTCGTCCCGTCCGATGCGGCGACCGCGAAGACGGATGTCGGTGTACCAGGTCTGGTGATTGATGCCGGTGCAGAAGATGTCCACTTCGTCCTTGGAATCCGCACCCAGGGCATCGGCGATCTGACGCCAGCCGTTCTGAACGCCGTGGCACAGGCCGACGGTTTTCACTTGGCCGTGATCGATTGCGACCCAAGTGTTGATCGCCATCGGATTGGCATAGTTGAGCAGGAGCGCGTCGGGCTCGGCGACATCGCGGATATCGTGACAGAAATCCAGCAGCGCCGGCACGTTCCGTTGACCGTAGAGAATGCCGCCGGCACAGATCGTATCGCCCACGCACTGGTCGATACCGTATTTCAGTGGGATCTCGATATCGCTGCGATAAGCTTCGAGACCGCCGACCCGCGCACAGTTGATCACATAGCGGGCGCCGTCCAGCGCCGCGCGGCGATCGGTCGTAGCACTCACGACCGTCGGTAGATCGTTGGTCGCAACGATCTGATCGAGCAGCTCGCGCACTCGCGCCAGGTTGTGCGCATCGATGTCGGTCAGCGCGAATTCGATGGCCTGGAGTTCCGGCACGCTCACGATGTCGGCAAAAAGTTTACGCGTGAAGCCGAGGCTGCCGCCGCCGATCACGGCGATCTTGAAAGATGTGCTCATTCCTGCTCCTCTAACCGCCGACAATCGCGCAAGTGAGCTGATGGTCGGCCCCTTTCCAATCGGTGTCTTACTGCTTGATCGTTAATGTACGTTCAACACCAAACGCCAAGGTAGAGGAGAGTTGTGCTGTGGAGGGTAAATATGTGCTCGATCGCTTGGCGGGCCATTCCCCGGTGATGAAGACCGTCTCGCTGCCGCGGCGGCGTCATCGGTTGCATGTCATGCCGACCAGTACAGGCTGTGAGACGCGCGCCGATGCCGGGTATTTCTGGAACGGACTAAAGCGGGGTCGTATGCCGTTCACGGTATTGCAATACACCATGTCCGGCGTCGGGTTTCTCAACTATGAGCACCGCGAGTATCGGTTGGAACCCGGCAGCCTGATGATCGTGACGATCCCGAACAATCACCGCTACTGGGCTGCGCCGGGGCGCCCATGGCAATTCTTCTGGCTGTCGATGACCGGACAGGAGGCCTTGCGTTTGCATCGCATGTTGTTGCGCGTGGTCGGACCGGTATTTCGGCCGAGCCCACAGACGATCGAAATCGTCGCGCGCTGCAGTCTCGATCTTATTGAATCGGCGCACGAGGCCAGCGGCAGCGTCTCGACGCTGGCGTATCGGGCACTCATGGCGATCTACGACGATGCACTGGGAACCGGAGGTCCCGATCGCGCCGGTCTGGACGAAAAATTGCAGCGCGTTCTCGACTATGTTCGGGCGCATCTGGACTGCCCGATGTCGGTGACGGCACTGGCGGCACTGGCGGAAATGAGCCGATCGCATTTCACCCGCCATTTCACGGCGTGCGAAGGTCAGCCGCCGGCAGAGTTCATCATGCAAGAGCGGATGAGAAAGGCCAGTCGATTGCTCGCCACCGAAGCGCTCAGCGTTGGCGAGGTTGCACGTCAGTGCGGCTTCGCCGACCCCAATTATTTTTCGAAGGTGTTTCGCCGGAATTTCGACATTAGCCCGACCGAGTTCCGAACCACGGGTATGTATGTGTCCTCATCGAGACAGGGCGTATCGACCCATACGCGCGACTAGCCCAGCGGCTTGATTACAACAACGTCTATGGAATCGGCGAGCGCGGCCGAGCAATGCTTTTAAACCGCTCGGCCAGCCGGATCAGCAACTACTGTCGGTCAGCTTCGGCACGCCCATGCCGAACAGCGACCGGAGTTTGATGCCGACCATCGTGCCGATGAGCCCTACGACACCCCAGAGCCAGCCGTGCAGCGAGAACGAGGCGATGCCGCCGAAGTAGGCGCCGATATTGCAGCCGAAGGCGATACGCGCGCCGTAGCCCATCAGGACGCCGCCGATGACGCGCGCGATGACGATCCGCCACGGCAGCTCGGTGGCGATACGGAAAGCGCCGCCCCAGGCTGAGGCGGCCATGGCGCCGAAGATGATGCCGATGTCCATCACGCTGGCGCGATCGGCGAGGATCGGCGTATGCAGCCCGCCCGCATGCGGCCCCGACCAGTAGTACCAACTGCCGACATCCACGCCCAGCGCCGACAAGACCTGCGAGCCCCAGAGCGCGAACGCGCTGGTGATGCCCCAGGGCTTGCCGGACAGCCATAGGGTGAGCGCGTTGAGCACGGCCAGGGCGACGGCGCCGGCCCAGAGCGGCCAAGTGCCGCGGAGCACGCGCTTGAGCCCGTGCTCGCTCGGCGGGCCTTTTCTGGGCGGCGGGTTCAGACGTCGTTCGAGCAGCCAAGTAGTCGCCACGATCATGCCGAAGATGATGAACTGGAAAATCACCGCGCCGGTGTAGCCCCAACTCGTGTCGGCCAGCGAGATCTTTTTCCAGACGAAGGCCGGCTGCAACCAGAAGCCGAAATCGTGGGCGCCCCAGACCGAGCCGACGATGAAGCCGAACAGCGTGATCAGGATCGAGGTCTGCCCGGAGCCTACGGTATATAGCGAGCCCGAGGCACAGGCGCCGCCGAGCTGCATGCCGATGCAGAAGATGAAGCCGCCGAAGGCTACCGAGACCCCCACCGGGAAAACATAGCCCGACAGTGGCCCGCCGAAGGCCGTGGTGCCGAATGCCAGTAACGGCGCGAATAGCAGACTGGCCACGGCCAACATCAGCATATGCGCCCGCAGGGTCTGCCCCTGGCCCACGGCCATGAGCTGGCGAAAGGCCGAGGTGAAGCCGAAACGGGCATGATAAAGCGCCACGCCCAAACCCAACGCGACGATATATAGCAAGCCTAGAGTCAGGCCGTAGCCGGTGAACAGGATGATCAGGAGGACGAGGCTGACGCCGCCGGCGACGGCCGTCGGGCCGGGGCGGGGCGCCGGCGGCACCTCGATGTCGCGGGCCGGGCGTTCCGGGTTGCGGATATCGGACATGATTGAATCGGTGGCGCATTATTGTTAAACGATACCAAAACAGCTGAAATTTCAGCTGTTTTCAACGCACCTGAAAATCAAGGCCGGCACATGTCCGTCCTTGATTTTCAAGTGCTTCGCGGCCGATTGCCGCGGCGAGCACGCGCTTGCGTACTCGCGCTATCAATCCGGCATGAAAATATTTTCATGCCGGATTGATAGCTAATTGTATCGTGTAGCCAATGCCTTGATATGCCCGCGAAGCAGTGTTCGCCGGCCGACTAACGTCGTGTGGTGCGAGGCTCACTCCGGTGACATCGTCGAGCCGGAGGTGAGGCCATGCCGTCGATCAATGCCCATCTTGAGGAAATCGAGAGCGTTGCCGCCGGTCGGCCATCGACGCGCGAGCCGTTGGTGGTCAATTCCTGGCTGCGCTGCCTCAACGATTACCGGCTCGATCCCGGCCGGCGCGGCAATGCCTATATCGTGCCCGGTAGCGAGCTGCGCGAGCATCAGCAACAGGCCGAGGAACTGATCCGTATCAGCCGCTCCGCGCTCGACCACCTCTACGAGCAGGTGGCCGGTCACAACTACGTGCTGCTGCTCTCCGACGCACGCGGCGTATCGGTGGCGCATTACCGCAACCCCAAGCTCGACCCGGCGCTGCGCGAGGCCGGTCTGTATCTCGGTGCGGACTGGTCGGAAGACCGCAGCGGTACCTGCGCGGTGGGCGCGGCTCTGGTTTCGCGCCAGCCGATCACGGTGCATCAGGACGATCATTTCGACTCGGCCCACATCGGGCTGACCTGCTCGGCCGCGCCGGTGTTCGATACGCGGGGTGAACTGGTGGCCGTGGTCGATATCTCGCAGTTGCGCTCGGCGGTGCCGCGTTCGAGCCAACAGCTCGCCCGGCATCTGGTCATCGCAACCGCGCGGCGGGTGGAGTTGGCCAACTTGATGAGCCAGGCCGAGGGGCACTGGCTGTTGCGGCTGTCGCGCTCGCCCGATTTCATCGACAGCGACCCGGAAGCCGCGATCGCGGTGGACGGCGACGGCACGATCCGCGGCATGACGCACGCGGCGTTCACCGCGCTATCACGGCGTATCGGGCTGACCGGACATAGCAGCGCGGCGCTCGTCGGCCAGCCCATCGGCACGTTGTTCGATCTGGACGCCGACACACTCGACCAATACCTGCGCGGCCAATCGGTGCGCGATCGTATTTTGTACGCCAACGGCCAGCCGCGTCTGTTCGCCAGCGCCGAACCGCCGGCCACGCGGCCGCCGCGCACGATCCGCGCCGCGGTGCCCGAGCCCCGGCCCGACCTGCCGGATTCGTTGGCGCGCCTGGCCGGCGCGGACGAAACGATGACACGCTTGGCGCGACGCGCGGCCCGGTTCGCCCAGCGCGATCTGCCGGTGCTCATCCGGGGCGAGACCGGCACCGGCAAAGAGGTCATGGCGCGTGCGGTACACGCCGCGCGCCCCGATCCCGGGCCGTTCGTCGCCGTCAATTGCGCGGCCATTCCCGAGCACCTGATCGAATCCGAGCTGTTCGGCTATGCGCCAAACGCTTTCACGGGCGCGGCCAAGGGCGGCAAGCGCGGGCTGATCGAAGCCGCCAACGGCGGCACGCTGTTTCTCGACGAAATCGGCGATATGCCCCTGGCGTTGCAGAGCCGGTTGTTGCGCGTGCTGGCCGAGCGCTGCGTGACGCCGGTGGGCGCGCTCGAGTCGCGCCCGGTCGCCATTCATCTGATTTCGGCGACCCATGCGCCGCTGGCCCGGCGCGTGGCCACCGGCGAATTCCGTGAGGATCTGTATTACCGCCTCGCCGCGGCCTCGCTGAAATTGCCGCCGCTACGCGAGCGAACCGATTTCGATACCTTGACCGAAGCGATCCTCGCCGAGATCGGCGCCGAGCACGGCGAGTGCTACCGGCTCACGGCCGCGGCCCGCCGCCGACTCGCCGTCCACAACTGGCCGGGCAACGTGCGCGAGCTGCGCAACGCGCTCGCGGTTGCGGCCGCGCTTTGCGATCCGCCCAGCATTGAAATCGGCGATCTTCCGGACGAAATCGTCAACGCGGCCGGTCCGCACGGCCTCGAGGCACAGCTCGCCGATTGCGGCGGCAACGTGTCCGAACTCGCGCGTCGTCTCGGCGTGGATCGCACGACCGTCCACCGCCGTCTCAAACGCTTGCGCACCCGCTGATCGGTCGCAATCGCCGGGCGCGCGCCCGGCGTGCCGATATCAGCCGTTGCCGACGTCCAGCGCCAGCACGGTGACCGATTGCTCCGGGAACTCGTAATCGAACTCGCGATTCAGCGTGGTGGTGCGCTGTCGCGGCGCGACGTTGTCCGGGTTGTCGATCGTGTTCTGGGCGTCGGGTTCGCCGGTGAGCGTGGTGACCGTGGCGCTGAACGCCGGGGCGTGCACATCGTCGAGGCGCACGCTCACCGAGCGCGGTTTGCTGTCCGCATTGGCCGCCTTAATGTAGATGCGCCCGGTCTCGCTATCGCGGCTGGCGACTACCTGTAGGTCGTCGGCGTTGAGCGAGGAGGCGATCACGGCATCGGCGTTGGCGGCCGTGCTGTCGGCCGGCAGTCGCGTGAAGGCGAAACCGCCGTCGTCACGTTTCTGCAAGAAGAAGGCGCTGACGGCGTTGCCGTCTACGCTGGCGATGGTGCGGTATCCGCCGACGTCGTTAAACCGGACGTAGGCGGCCACGGAGAAGCTTTGCGAGGTGTCGATGACCGGCCCGTCGATCTCGACGTACTGACCGGACCCGTCGAGCGCCAGCGAGGCCGGTCCCCGGCCGTCGCCCCAGCCGGCACCGCCTTCAAGCGTGCCGGTGTGCCCGTCGGCGCTGTCGGCCGCCGTCGAGCCGCTGCCGGCGTCGAAGCGCCACCAGGCCACGAGGCCGTCGGTGCCGGGATCGGCGGCCGCATCATCGGCCAGGGCGCGGTCGTAGACGCGCACATCGTCGATCGCGCCGTCCACGAAGTCCACGGGGTTGCCGCCGAACAGCCCGCGCCCGATTGCGAAGTCGCCGTCGGCGCGCCAGGCGTCGCTGTCGGCATAGGGTTGGCGGTCTTGGAGCACGCCG
Source organism: Salinisphaera sp. (assembly GCF_035690525.1). Lineage (GTDB taxonomy): Bacteria > Pseudomonadota > Gammaproteobacteria > Nevskiales > Salinisphaeraceae > Salinisphaera. The sequence continues at coordinate 3,082 of NZ_DASSKM010000104.1, read as the reverse complement.
TCGACATAAAGCCGAGTCTCGCCGGCGTCGCGATCGTAGACGCCGACCAACTGATACCAGCGATCGGTTTCGGCCTCGATCCGCCGGGACTGCCCGGGGCGGTCGATTGGCAGCACGGCGTCGCCGACGTTGCGGCTGAACAGGCGCTGCACGTAATAGGAGGGCGAGCCGAAACTGCTCAGGCCGTCGAAGCCGATCAGATTGGTCGGCCACTGGCTGTGCCCGACCCGCGCCAGCAGGGGCGCGTAAGCCGACATGATGACGGTGTCGGCGTTGCGCTCGAAGCCGGTCATGAACGCCGCTTCGCCGACCGCGCCGGACAGCGTGCCGGTGGGCGGCTGGCCCTCGGTAGTCACGCCGTATTCGCCGACGAAGACCTTCGGCTTGTCGGCGGCCCGGTCGTCGTAGCGATGCGCGTTGTTCACGAAGAACTGTGGGTTGCTGTAGAAATGATCGTCGACGATATCGGGCTGGCGCGTGGTCACGGGCTGGGTCGCGATCACCTGGATGTCCGGGTAATAACGCTTGATGGCGTCGTAGAACATCGGGAAGCGATACTGGTCGTAGCTGCCGGACTCGTCGAAGAAGTCCTCGTTGCCGACCTCGACATACTTTAGATCAAACGGTTCCGGGTGCCCATCGGCAGCGCGTTTCGCGCCCCAGGTCGTGTTCGTGGAACCGACGACGTACTCGATCTCGTTGAGCGCGCTCTGGACATATTCGCCGAGTTGGTATTCGGGTACGACCGTGCCGTTGAGGGTATAGCCGGCCCAGACGCCGAGCACCGGGACGGTGCTCATGTCTTCGGTCATTTCGAGGAACTCCAGCAGGCCGAGGCCGTCGTCGGACCAGTAGCCCCAAGCCGTGTTTTGATGACCGGGGCGCTGCCACGGCGGGCCGATGGTCTTTTCCCAGTCGAAGCGGGTCGCGATGGTCTGCCCCTCGAGATAATTGCCGCCGGGAAAACGGAAAATGCCGGGCCGCATGGCCACGAGCTTTTCCATGAGATCCGGCCGATTGCCGTTCGGGCGGTCGTTGTAGGTCGGCGGAAACAGCGATACCCAGCCAAACCAGATCGACTGGCCGGCCGCGTCGCCGTCATCGGCTGTGATCACAAAGCGTGCGTCCATCGTGTCGGGCGCGCCGGCGTCCACGGACATCATGGCGGTGTAGCCACGCCAACGGTTGCCGATACGATTGATGCGGCCCGAGGCATAGACACGGCTGCCGTCGAGGCTTTCGACCGTCAGCCTTAGCCCACCCCGGTAGCCGTTCGAGGCCCGGGCGAACAGGCGCACCGTGTACTCGTTTATTCGCCGGTCGCCGTCGGAACCGGGCGACACCGGGATGCCCCAGTAACCTTCGTTGGCGACCCCGACCCGCTCGCCGCCGTCGACGATATCCAGCCGTAGCGACTTTGGGTGTGCATCGTTGAAGGGCACGTTTCGGTCGAGCGCGATGCGCGCCGCCGAAGATTGCCCGGCCACGGCCGACCAGTGCACCGGGCGGTCCGGGTCCTCGTTGAACCCGCGGTTTCGCAGCAGCTCGGCATACAGCCCGCCGACACCGCTGTAATTGATGTCCTCGAAGAACAGGCCATAGAGCGTGGACGGGATGGTCGGGCCGGGTTGGCCGGCATTAACCGTCCAGGTCTCGGCGATGGCCGGACGCCCGGCCATCTGGCCCGTGCCGGCCAGACCGGTCCGGGCGGCGATGGCCCAGAGCGCGGCGCCGGATACGCCGAGCCCCGTCGTCTTGAGAAAATCGCGGCGCGTGAATCGCGCCGCACCGGGCGATCGATCGTTGTCCTGATACGACATGTGGCCCCCTGGCTCGCGAAAAGAAAAAAGAGCGGGCTCGCTTAATAGACGAGAGTCAGTCGGACATGCGCCAACGGCTGAATCCGATCAGGGCGAGGCCCGCCAAGGCGACGGCGCCGAACAAACCGCCGGGTGCCGGCACATCGTTCGCGGTGCCGGTCGCCCCCGCGGTTATTGCTTGGCCCGCTTCGGTTTCATAGCCGTAGTCGGCGAGGCTGAACCCGTCGACCGATTGAACGAAGCCGATATAGGCAAAGTGGGTGAGACCGTTCACGAGATAGCTGAGGCCGATATAGGGCGTGTCCAGGTCATTCGCCGTCGGTATATCGGCATAGGTGCCCGCCGGCGAGGTGGAGATGAAGTCGGCGGTCGTATCGCCGATCTCGTCGCCGGCGGCGAACTTGTCGATGTACTCGTAGCTGCCGAAAAGGCTGCTGCCGGCCACCTGGCCGCCGCCGCGCGTGGACAGCGCAAGATCGTGGCCGCCACTCCCGTCGTCGACCGAGCGCAGGGCGAATGCCGAATCGGCGCCCAGCGAGAGTGTATAGGGCGTATCGGATAGCGTCTGATCGAGGTCCGTATGGATGACGCTGGCGTGCGCGCTACCGGCCATGCCGGCGACGAGAGCGCCGACGGCGATCAGGGTGCCGTTTGCTCGTGTGAACATCGGTTTCTCCTCCAGTCGTTTTCGTTTTATATGCCGCGGTGGAAAATCGGTTGTGGGCGATGCAATACATGGGGTCCAGCAGGCGTTGCAACCCGCCGTCACTCGCTTGTCTGGTTCCTTAACTTTTGGCAAATCTCCTACGGCTCCTCGAATGTCGCGCGGGGCTTGTGTATGTGCAACATATACTTTTGACGTAGTCCCGTTGTCGACAAAATGCGAATACCACCGGCCGCACGCGCAACGGCCGCTACTGTGATAAGACTACAAACCTGAGCGAAATAACGCGCTGAGTTGAACGTCCAGACCGGCACGATAGGCCGCCACACCTGTGGCAAAGGGCGTGGCAATAGGGTCGCGATGGTCCCACCGTAACCTGCGAAAGTTGCTATAAATCAATATTTTAAGTGGCCGGCACATTCCTTGCCGGCCTGATGCGAGATAAAGGTGGGCCCATGGGCCGGCAGCCAACAAACAACGACCCGGAAGAGAACGCTAAGTATCCGAGATCGTGCTCCGCCTAAAAACTGGTCGAACAGGCGTCTGATTCACCACAAAATGAAAGAGAGGAGAACCCCCATGCTGGAGACCGCAGCAG
>NZ_DASSKM010000103.1:0-3599 GCF_035690525.1 Salinisphaera sp. | reverse complement strand
TCAGCGACAATGAAGCCGCTCGGCAGGTGAACAACGCCAAAACCGAGATCTTTCAATCCATCAATCAAGCCCGGATTCCGGCTGCCTGAAGCTCGCTATCCGCCGCGCTGCTCAGGCTCATGTCTGGGTTGGAAAAGACTTATCCCCGGCGAGGACATGCCGATCTATCGCAATCTCTGGGAGCATATCGGCAAGGACATGCCCAAAAAAGGGCGCGGCAAGGCCAAGCACCTCGACCCGCACGATCTGCCGACAAAACTGCAGACCGCGCTGGAAGCGCTCTACGGCCACTACGAAAAGACGTTCGACCTATGGGCCGAGCACAAGATGGCGATGCCGCCGTGCTTCATCATCGTCTGCAACAACACGGCCACCTCGAAGCTGGTCTACGACTATGTCAGCGGCTTCGAACGCGAAAACGACGACGGCTCGGCGCTGCATGTGCCCGGCAAGCTGCCCTTGTTCGCCAACCACGACGAACACGGCAACCCGCTCGGACGCCCGAAAACGCTGCTCATCGACAGCGAACAGCTCGAATCCGGCGAGGCGCTGGACAAGAAATTTCGTGACATGGCCGGCCCGGAGATCGAGCGCTTCAAACGCGAGCGCGTCGAGCGCAGCGGCAACCGCGCCGATGCCGACAACCTCACCGACGCCGATCTGCTGCGCGAGGTGATGAACACGGTCGGTAAAGCCGGCCAGCTCGGCGAATCCATCCGCTGCGTGGTGTCGGTATCCATGCTCACCGAAGGCTGGGACGCCAACAACGTCACCCACGTGCTCGGCGTGCGCGCCTTCGGCACCCAGCTTCTGTGCGAACAGGTCGTGGGCCGCGCGCTGCGCCGCGAGTCCTACGATCTGAACGAAGACGGCCTGTTCAATCCGAGCTACGCCGACGTGCTGGGTATTCCGTTCAACTTCGCCGCCGAGCCGGTCGTCGCCCCGCCCCAGCCGCCGCGCGAAACCCTCTGGGTGCACGCCGTGCGCCCGGAACGCGACGCGCTCGAGATTCGTTTTCCGCGGGTTGAGGGCTATCGCGTGGATTTGCCCGCCGAGCGCATTCGGACGGATTTCACCGAGGACTCGAAGCTCGAACTCACGCCCGGCCTGATCGGCCCGGCGCGGGTGAGAGTGGCCCGGCGTTGGATCGATGAATGCCTGACCTGCAAGGGCGGTACTTATCCCGCGCAGCTTTTGTACCGCGAGATCGGCAAGCGCGCCTGCGAAAAGATCACCGCTGCCATCACCCGGACCATGGCCAGTGAGACCCGGCCCATCAAAGCGATCCTCGCGCCCTACAACCCGGTCGGCACCACCGCGCATGTCGGCTTCAATACATCCAGGACCGAGCGCTACGAGACCAGCGCAGACAAGTGCCATATCGACTGGGTGATTCTCGACAGCGGCTGGGAGGCCGAATTCTGCCGCGTGGCCGAATCCCAACCGCGCGTATTGGCCTACGTGAAGAACCACAACCTCGGTTTCGACGTGCCCTACCGCCTGGCCGGCGAGGCCCGGACCTACCGGCCGGATTTCATCGTAGTCGTCGATGATGGCAACGGCGCAAACGATCCACTCAACCTCGTGGTCGAAATCAAGGGCTATCGCGGCGAAGACGCCGCCGCCGCCAAGAAAGACACCATGGACAGCTACTGGGTGCCGGGCGTGAACCATCTGGCCAGCTTTGGCCGTTGGGCGTTCGTGGAGTTTGGCGGTGTGTACGAAATGCAGGACGATTTCGCCGAGCAGGTCGAGGCACGGTTTGAAGCAATGATCGATGGCGCCGTTCAGAAACTATCGGACCATGCATAAAACCGCGCTTTAAACCGCGCTTTATCTATTAACCGCGCTCGCGGGATGTAAAGATTTCGACACAATTCATGCATATCGGGTTCGTGTTCGTCTACGGCATGCGACCGCTTCCATACGCTGACGCTTGACATGGTGAGCTGGGAATCCCATATACTTGACTCATCCGCCCCTTGGCAGTACGCCCGCTCACTCATCCCGAGCGTGAGCCGAACCCCTGGGGCTTTTCTTTTTCCGGGGGTTGGCTCATGAGGACGCGGCGCATCGCTATCCTCATTGATGGCGGATACTTTCTCAAACGGCTCCCCAAATTGGTCGATGCCGGCTTCTGCACGACGCCTGAACAGATCGCGGACTCGGCACGCTTTTTGTGCAAGAAGCATGTGCTGCGTCTCACGGGGATGGATTCGCAGGCCGAAACCGATGGGCGCTGGCTGGACCAGGTCTACCGGCTGTTCTACTACGACGCGCAGCCCTACACCGGCAAAACGCATCACCCTATCGAAAACCGGCCGATAGACTTCGACAAGTCGGATACGGCGCAATTCCGTAGAGATCTCTTCGCACAACTGCGGCGCAAGCGAAAGTTCGCGTTACGGCTCGGCCACGTGGCGCAGGATGGCGGCTGGCAAATCAAGTCGCGCCACACCAAGGACCTGCTCAAGGCCCGTAAGTGGGCCAACACGCTGGATGCCCTGGTTGGCGACCCGCAGAACGCCCCGGCCATAAGCGAAGCCGATCAGCGCGAACTCACAAACCTGCTCGACCGATGGAAAGCCTTGTCACCCGAGGCCGCATACTTCGGGCTACGGCAGAAAGGCGTGGACATGCGTATCGGCCTGGATATATCCAGCATTGCGCTGAAAAAACACGCCGACACGCTGATTCTGGTCACGGGCGACAGCGATTTCGTCCCCGCCGCCAAACTCGCGCGCCGAGAGAGCATGGAATTCATCGTCGACCCGCTCTGGCAGAAAGTCAGCGACGATCTCTACGAGCATGTGGACGGCATTATTTCCGTCTATCCGCGCCCTGCAAACGGCTAATTACACGTTGCCGCAATCTGAACGAAAGCCATGGCTCGAAAGAAACAGGACACCGCCAAATCCATCGAAACGCTGACCCACGAGGAAGCCAAGCGCAAGAACATCCCCACCGCCGAGCACCAGCCGCTGCTCGACGAGGCCCCCGAGGCGCCGGTGCGGGTGGCCTACAAACGCCGCAATCGGGATCTGGACCCGCAGCTCGTCTGGCGCGGCAAGGACGCCCAGGACCAGGCCGATCTCACGGTCAACGCGCCGCCGCTGTATATTCAGGAGAAAGTCCATCCCAAGGCGTTGATCGACGATCTGGCCCGCGAATCGCGCGAACGCGAACACGACGACGGCCAGCTAACGCCCGATCTGTTCGCCGACTTCAACGGCCTGCCCAAGGGCGCCGACCGCACCGAGTTCTACCGGTTCGACGCCAACTGGCAGAACCGCATGATCCTGGGCGACTCGCTCCAGGTCATGGCCAGCCTGGCCGAGCGCGAGGGCCTGCGCGGGCAGGTGCAGTGCATCTATCTCGATCCCCCTTACGGCATCAAGTTCAACTCCAACTTCCAGTGGTCCACCACCAGCCGCGACGTCAAGGACGGCAAGGCCGAACACATCACCCGCGAGCCCGAGCAGGTCAAGGCCTTCCGCGACACCTGGCGCGATGGCATCCATTCCTATCTCACCTACCTGCGCGACCGGCTGACCGTGGCGCGGGATTTGCTCACCGAATCCGGCTCCATCTTCGTGCAG
>NZ_DASSKM010000102.1:0-12852 GCF_035690525.1 Salinisphaera sp. | reverse complement strand
GCGCCATTTCCGGTAGTGTCTGCAAGGCTTTCCTTGGGCGGAAGTAGGTGTGAACCCACTTCATTTCTTGCAGGGAGTTCATTTGGCTGGATGTTCAGGTTGGTAGCTCTTTTTATGCTCAAGTCCGGATGTATTCCTTTTGCGATATGTGTAGCAACTGCAATTCCTGAAGTGCTTGCCGATCCTTTGTTAAGAATATTTTTAAGAATGTATTTTTCACGAGCATCTTTAGCTTTGCTTCTAGATTGAGAATCAGTTTTCCCCTCCCACTTTTTTAATTCTTTTTCGAGTCTCTGAGCAATGTGGGCGTGCATCAGCTGCAGTATTGTCTTGCCTCGGTCAGTTAATTCTCTACCCCTAGTCACACCATTCTCCTCGCTACTTGCCTGAAACCTTCAATACCACCTTTGCGCATAACTGGTCGTCAATGAAATTGCTGTGTTCTTTTATTTCCGTCGCACAAATCCCAGCACCGGGTGGAAATGCCACCCTTGCGGGGCACGATCTGTTTTCAGCCGGATACGCCCAAAACGCAGGGCGCAGCGCTCTAACGTTATGTTCATCGCCTCGGCCTGTTGCGTGAGCGCGGTCATATAGTCCGGTTCGTTCCAGGGCGTGATGCGGGGATGCTCGAAGAGAGCATCCGGCAGGCGATCCAGTTCGGATTCGACCGGTGTGAGACGTTCTTCACGGTCTTCTTCGTCCACGCGCCAGAATCCGTAGTTTTCTTCGGTTTCATCTGGGTGCAACACGAACTCGCTTTCCGCTTCGTTGTCCTCGCGGAAGGGCTGCTGCTGAAGCGCCATCGCGCTGAGTGTCATTGAGACGGGACGATAGAACAGCCAGGCGCCGAGATTGATCTGTGCCGGCTCACCGCGCCGCTTGCGCCTTTGAGGTTTGGCATAGTCGGCCGCGCTCCCAAGCATCAGCGCTGCCAACCGGGCATGTTCGAGATCGGCCAGCCGTTGAGCGGGCTCGGGAGTGTCGGCCGGAAGAAGACGTGGACGCGAGTCGATTGGATCGAGTTCGCTTTTCCGCAGCAGCTCGGCCAGACGGTGTGACGTCAGAGGCCAGTCTCGCTCAGTTTCGAATCCTGGTCGACTGAATGCCGGGTGCTTGCGTTCGAGGTGACGGATATTGGTTTCCAGTAGCGCGATATTCGGCGTCGATATCGGCTCCGGGCGGTGGCGACGTACGCGCCCCGCGAGCTGGATGATCGAGCGCATGGAGGAGGGCTCGACCACGGCCCAGTCGTAATCGTGATCGCGCCCAACTTCCGTAACCGGCGAGCCCAGCACAATGAACAGATGATCGTCGGCCTTGCCGGTCAGCCGTTCACGAACATCGGGGAGTCCAAAGACGGCGTTTTTATCGCTGCGATCCAGCGCCTGGTCAAGGCGCGCTTCCAGTCGTGAACGCAGTAGCAATGGGAACTGTGAGTGATAGACGCAGAGATGAATTTGCCGGCTATCCGGGATCTCGGCGCGATAAAGCGCCTGCGCTACGGCGATCAGCGGCTCAATATTGGCCAGCCGCACCAGACCGAAGCTGACGCGCTTGCCGCTGTGGGGATCGACAACGTGGTGCCGGTCGTGCAGTTCAAAGGCTTCGCGAAGCACGGTATGCGCCGCGGCTGGATAAATGTCGTCGGGGTGCGTAGACGCCGCCGAAATAGAGGTGAGATAGCCGCGACGGCGTGGGGCGACGGTGGCGAGTCGGGCCGCGCGACGGCGAGCGAAGATATCGTGTGCGGCATCGAACTGTGTGCCGTCAGCACACGACTGATGGGTACGATCGTGTTCGTCGAACCAGGCGCAGACCGGTTCGACCGGCGCGCCGGGCACGCCGCGATGTTGCTGGTATTCGGCACGGCCTTCGCGATAGGCCTCGAACAGGCCACGCACCAGCGCCGGCGGCAGAGTCGCGGAAGAAAGCAGAACTCGCGAGCCCAGCAGTCCTGTCCAGTAAACGAGCCGCGTCAGCGCCGGCAGGTCATCGATATCGAAATCGTCCGGCTCATCGAGTACTAGATCGCCGCTCATCAGGCGCAGCATGGGCGTGATCTGGTGGCCGCCGCGCAGGCTTTCGGTCGCCGGTATCAGGTGGTCGATCGTGCAGACCAGTACCGGGGCGCCGATTAGAGCGCGGGCCTGTGGGTCGGCCACGGCCCGGCGTAGTACTGGATGAGCGTCCAGATCGCCATCGAAATGAACATGGCCCTGCGCCTCAAGTAGTTCGGCACGAGATTCAGAGCCGCCGTGGTTTTGTTGATGGTCGAACAGCGCCCGGTTGGCGGCGCCGCCCACACGAATGGCGAGATCATCGCTATCCAATCCGAGGCGTTCCCGGTAGGCCTGCCCGGTCTGTAGCGTTAGCGTGCGAAGCCCAAGAGCAATTGAAAAGCGAGCGCCCGTATCCGGGTTAGCGAGTGCATACAGAATCCGGCCGTTGGCAATGGTTTTGCCGCAGCCGGTCGACGCCATATTGACGCCGAAAAAACCTTGCGCATGGCTTGCCGCGCGTAGTCCCGTGGCCAGATCGAAGGCGCCATCCTGCCAGCGAAAGCGTGCATTACGGCTGCGCGTCTTGAAGCCTTTGTGGCGAGCAATACGCGGCAGCGCCGCGGTCATGTCCGGCAGGCGGTGGACAATCTCGCCTGTCGTGCGCGTGACGCCGAGCAGGTGCTCGATCAGCGGTTGGCAGAGTTGACGTTTGCCATGGTGAGAGAATGTATTTGCGTATAGCTTGTCGGACCACTCGCCGCGCAGCCGGCCTTCGTCCACTAGACTGCTGTAATGGTGATCGGCCATCATCAACGCCAACCGGGCGAGATGCATGACGTAAGGCGAGCAAAGCGGCGCCGTCTCGCAACGCTGATCCAAAAGCTGACGCGCCACACGACGGCTACGTTCCCGCCAAGCTTTATCGGTGACTGGTAGGCCTTGCGGAAAATGCCAATATGGAGCGATCGTTTCGGCATCGGCCGGTTCGACGCGTTCGTTCCAGGCGGCGGTAATGGATCGTGGCAGCGTGGGTAGGCTGGCTGCGTTGAGTGTCCCACGAGCGCCAACCCATTTCTGCGTCTTGTCTTCATTGAATGCGGGCATCGCTGGCAGCCGATGATGGCTGATAATCAGCCAGCCGATCGCCGCTGCGAGCGGTGGAAGATGAGGAAAGCGCTGCTCGTCATCGCTCAGCGTGTCGAGCCCGTCGCGCTTGAGACGGGCTAGCCAACAATCATCGTCCTCCGCAGTCGGATGCTGCAGCCGGGCAAGCCAGATTGCATCATCGTTATCATCGCCAACGAAGGCCTCAAGCAGCCTGAGTGAGATCCACTCGTGGCGGTAATGGTTGCGGCCTTCCAGTTGGCCTGCCAGACGCTGCTGGAAAGCCTCGACCGCTTTGCCGAGATCGTGAAAAAGCGCGGCCATCGAGGCGAGCAGGTGAATAAGTTGCAGGCTGTGCCAGTCGTTTTCGTCAGCGCCGCGCAGCACATCGCGCCGCGTAGCATTAGTCGGGGTGGCGCCACGCGCGTTAAATTGCGCGGCTTTGCCCACCACCCACAATAGCTCGCTCTGGTTATGTCCGCGTATCCAATGACAGGCTACGGCCGTATTCTTGCGCGCGGTCTTGCGCAGCATCTTGCGTAATGTGTCGAGACCGGCTTTTGTGATCGGCGTCTGCCATGTGCGATCGCCGCGCCGCTCGGCGAATTGATCGAGAATACGGCGTGTCTCCTTCAGCGCATTCTTGCGGCATTGAGAGACAAACAGAACGTTCAAGCCGAGGCCGCCGTGCACGCCATCTTGTCGGCGACGCGCTTGATGGTGTCGATCATGCCGTCGAGGGCTTCCACCTGGGTGAGTCGTTCAATGCAGGCCTGGCGGAATTCCTGCTCCTCGTCGCCGCGCACTGCTGAAATGAAGGCTTGCGGCAGGATCACGCCGTCCTTGACGAGATCGGCGACATCGAAGACCAGTCCGCCGCGGCGGGTTTTGCCATGCAGTATCGCAAGACCGTGAGGTAGACCCAGCACCCAGCACGCGGTGGCCGCCAATCCGTAGGCCAGGTAGTTTCCGTGATCGAGAAAGCGGTTCGCCGGATCAATGCCGCTACCGCGCTTGGCACGTGTGAACTCACCGTAGTCGACGCTTTGCGCAGCAAGTTTGAACAGCGTGCGGGTCAGGCGTGCTTCGAGCGTCAGCAACTCATTGGTTTCGCGACTCTGATCGATCCCCTCCGCCTGGGTGCGCAGGGCGCTTTCAAGACGCTTCGAGTTGATGCTGAAACCGGCATCCTGCAGAGCGCGGTCCGTGGTCCATAACGTGCGTATGGTCGCTAGTCGCGATCGTTGAAAGGCTCGCGCCGCCTCCAGCCGGAGATCGTCATCAAACCAGAAGCGTACCCATTGCTGTAGATATTCGGTCGGCCGATATTCGCTTTGCGGCGTTAGCCACGCGACATCGATATCGACTTCATTGGCCATGAAAAGCGGTGTGCCACCGCCGCCGCAGAAGCCGACGAGCACGCCGGCCTTTGCCAGTTCCCGCATGGCTGCCTGCGTGATGGATGTGCCGGTGCCAAGCAGGATCGACGTGGTGTTCGCGATCGGAATGTTCCAGTACTTGGATTCGCGGCCCTCGTCCGTGACGTATTCCACGCGGCCGCCCTTGACCAAAACACGGCAGTGCTGCAGGTAGTACAGATTCGCCCGCTTGGAATGCAGGATCGTCTTGAGATCGCTCGGCGCGAGATCTTCCATGGTCCCCCCTTCAGCGGTAACGCTATCCGGAGGACGGTTTATCAGGCAAGCATGGGGCCGTACTGTCGGGCGATTACGCTGTTCCATTCGAGTGAGTTACAACATCCTGCGGATACGAGGTGACTCACGTATAAATTTCTCGGGGTACGACGATGAGCCGGATGATCAATTACCGTGCCGGCGAGGCATTGGACGCGCGATTGGCACTGTACTGCCACCGCCGACGAACCGGCCCGCGCGCACTCTGGCCGCCATTCGTTTCGCGCACGCGCGTAAGAAATCGGCGCTCGGCGCGAATTGCAGCAGTTGAATGTAGTGCTTCAGTTCTCCCCAATAAACCCACCGGCCTGCATGGCCCACAGCCGGGCATAGAGGCCGCCGTGCGCGAGCAGTTCGCTGTGGGTGCCGGTTTCGACGATGGCGCCGCCGCCGTCGACGACGATCAGCCGGTCGAGTTCGGCGATGGTGGATAGTCGGTGTGCGACCGCGATCACGGTCTTGTCTTGCATTAAGGCGTGCAGGTTGTCGGTGATGGCGGCTTCGATCTCGGAGTCGAGCGCGGCGGTGGCTTCGTCGAGCAGCAGGATCGGCGCGTTCTTGAGCATGACGCGGGCCAGCGCCACGCGCTGGCGCTGGCCGCCGGAAAGCTTCACGCCGCGCTCGCCCACGTGCGCATCCAGACCGCGCCGGCCACGATTGTCGATCAGGTCGTGGATGAAGCCGGCGTGGGCGGCGTCGACCGCCGACCAGAGTTCGGCTTCGGTGGCTTCGGGCCGGCCGTAGCGGATGTTGTCGGCGATCGAGCGGTGGAGCAGGGCGGTGTCCTGGGTGACCATGCCGATCGCGGCGCGCAGGGAGGATTGCGTGACCTACGTGATGTCTTGACCGTCGATGGCGATGCGGCCGCCCTCCAGTTCGTGGAAGCGCAGCAGCAACGAAAGCAGCGTCGATTTGCCCGCGCCCGAGCGGCCGACCAGGCCGATTTTCTCGCCGCGGCCGATCGACAGCGAAAAGTTGGAGATGACACCGGCATCGTGGCGGCCGTAGTGGAAGGAGATGTTCTGGAATTCGATGGCGCCGGCGGTGACCCGTAACGGGCGTGCGTCGGGGGCGTCGGCGATCGCGCGGTTGCTCGTGAAGCTGCCCATGCCGTCGCGGATGGTGCCGAGGTGCTCGAACAGGTTCGACACTTCCCACATGATCCACTGGCTCATGCCGTTGAGTTGCAATACCAGGCCGACGGCCGTGGCCACGGCGCCGACCGTGATCGCGCGCTCGGTCCAGAACACGATGCCGAGCCCCGTCACCGAGAACAGCAGCAGCGCGTTCAGCAGATACAGACTGGCGTAAAAGCCGTTGATCCGCCGCATCTGGGTGTACACGGTGGACAGGAAGGAAACCATGCTGGCGCGTGCATAATCGGATTCGCGCCGTGTATGGACAAACAGTTTTACCGTGCCGATATTGGTATAGGCATCGACCACCCGGCCGGTCATTTCGGCGCGGGCGTTGGCCTGGGCGCCGGCGATCGCCTGCAGGCGAGGCAGGAAGTATTTCAGCAGGGCGATGTAGCCGGCGAGCCAAGCGGCGAAGGGCAGGGCCAGCCGCCAATCGGCGCCGGCGACCATGACCACCACGCCGCCGAAGTAAACCGCCACGTAGAGCAGAACGTCGACGAACTTCATCATCACTTCGCGGATGGCCAGCGCGGTTTGCATCATCTTGGAAGCGATGCGGCCGGCGAAGTCGTCCTGGAAATAAGACAGCGATTGATCCAGCAGCCAACGATGGACCTGCCAGCGAAAGCGCATGGGCACGTTCGGCGCCATGGCCTGGAAAGTGGTCAGGCCCTGGCCGAAAACCAGGGCCGGCAACAGCACCAGCACGACCGCCGCCATGCCCAGAAGCTGCCACGCGTTGTCGGCAATGAAATGATCGCGATCGCCGGCGGCGAACCAGTTCACGAGATGGCCGAGAAAGCCGTACAGGGAAACCTCGATGATCGACGCCGCCGCGGTCAGCACGGCGGTGGCGATCAGCAGCTTCCAGACCGGCCGGGCATAGAACGCGACGAAGCGCGGGATGCTGGTGTCGGGCGGCGTGCGGCCGTCGTCGGGAAACGGATCGACCAGCCGTTCGAAGAATCGGAACATGAGCGGGAACCGCGACCGGCGCCGCGGTATCGGCAAAGGCGCAAGTCTACTTATGTGGTGCCAAAAAGCTGAGAAGACTGGTTTTTATTGGCCTCCGGCGGGGCCGAGTCAGACCCCGGCCCACCAGCTGTAGCCGCGGTCTTCCCAGTAGCCGCCGTGTCCGCCCTGGATACCGGCGAAGCTTTCCACCAACTCGATGTGCATCACGTATTTCGCCATTTTGTAGCCGAGCCGGCGTTCGGCCCGCAGCCGGATCGGCGCGCCGTAGGTCACCGGCAGCGCCGATCCGTTCAAGCCGTAGGCCAGTATGGTCTGCGGGTGGCGGGCCTCGATCATATCGAGGCTTTCGTAGTAGGGGCGGGGCGAGCCGTAAAGATGATCGGCGCAGTAAAAGACCACGAACCGGGCGTTGTCCTTCGGCTGTACGCGATCCAGCAGATCGCCGAGCACCACGCCGGTCCATTGGCCGATGCAGGACCAGCCCTCCACGCAGTCGTGCCGTGTGATCTGCGTGCGCGACGGCATGGCCTTGAGTTCGGCGAGCGAGAACGAGGCCGGCCGCGCGACCAGACCGTGGATATCGAGCCGGTAATCGGTGAAGTTCGAATCCAGCAGTTTCTGATAGGCCGGCGTCTGCGGCTTGATCGTGCCGTTGGGACGAAAGGTGGGCGCGATGTCGCTCTTGTCGTATTCGCGCGCCAGCGACTCGCGCGAGGCGACCAGCCGTTGCGCGGCCTGTGTGAGATTCTCGGTCTTGCCGAGAAACTCCCGCACCGCTTGGCTATGCGTCCAGTCGCAGCCGGCAAGCAAACCGGTCGCGCCGAGTGCGCCGAGCCCGCCCAGCACGCGCCGCCGCTGGCGGTTCGGTGTGGTGCGCGGCGCGCGGTCATCGTTGGCCATGGTGTCGCTCCTCGGCGTTGGCGCCGTGCGTGCCCGCCGGCGCCGCGTCGGCTCGGTCGTCGGCCCAGCCGTCGGTTTGGCCGTCAGTTTGATAGCCGCCCGTGATCATCGCCCGCATGTTGTTGAGTACTCCGGAAATAAGCACCAGCAGCAGATGAACGAGAAAGAACGCCACGAGCGCAAAGGCGCATAGGAAATGGAGCGTGCGCGCGCTCTGGCGGCCGCCGAAAACCTCGGTCAGCCAAGGCCAGGCAGCGTCCATCGTCGGCGACATGGTCAACCCGGTCAGCACCATCAGTGGCAACAGCACGAACAGCACCGTCAGATAGGTGAGTTTCTGGATGATGTTGTAGCTGCGCGCCCGCGAGAAACGGAGTGTCGCGTGCTTGACGACCTCGTGCCCGAACCGGCCCATCTCGCCGCGATGCACGCCGATCAAACGTCGTCGCCGGCGGCTCACGATGGAATAGAGCAGATAAAACACGAGCAGCACGCCGAACACCCAGGCCGCGGTGAAATGCCAATGCCGGCCCAGCGACAGCCACTGCGGCCCCGGCAGTGTGGCCCAGGCCGGAAAGGCGCGCGCCTGCATGTGTCCGTTCACGCTCGACCAGCCCAGCACGCCGGTGGTCGGGATTTGCAGGCCCTCAATGCTCACATAGCCCATCGGGTCGCCGTTTGCATCGCGACGGGCGCCGATGGACAGAAACGGCGAGTCGAAATCGGAGTCGCTACCCCAGTAAAGCGACGGATGCGCATTGAAGATCTGTAGTCCGCTGGTCAGCAGGACGAGCAGACAGACCGCGGTGATCCAGTGCCACAGCCGGGTGGCCAGACTATGGCGTTTAATAAGCGCGGACGTACCCGGCGGGCCCGGGTCGGCGTTTGTCGCCATGGTGGATTCGATTGCGGACTATTGATCCATCATACGGCAGAGCGCTGCCGGACGATGCAGGCCCGTTTCGCTGAACACCCTATTAACCCGGCATGAAAATACCTTCATGCCGGGTTAATAGCGCGAGTACGCAAACGCGTGCTCGCCGCGGCCATCGGCCGCGAAGCACTTGAAAATCAAGGACGGACATGTGCCGGCCTTGATTTTTGGGTGCGTTGAAAACAGCTGATATTTCAGCTGTTTTGGTGCTGGGTTAATAATACGCGCTCGGGCCGGCACCGCTATTACCATCCGGTGCGGCGGCGGCATCTGTGGCGGTATTGGCGCCGCCGCGGTTGCCGACCGTAGTCGCATCGGCGCGGCCGTTGCGATCGTTGCGCTCGCGCGGTGGGCGATGGGTGGCCGCGAACAGGTCGAGCTCCGCGTCGCTGGGCGCGTTGAAGGTGGATGCGCCGTAGTCGCTGGCCTTGGGTTCCGGGAGTGTTTCGGAAGGTAGGGTATTGTGAATCGACGGCGGTTGATTGCCGGTGGCCCGGTTGCCGTCATTGACGTTTCGGCCGGGCGTGTTCTGCATCGGCTGCGAGAACTGGCCGGTTACGGATGGCGCCGCGGCGCCATTGCCCTGCGCCAGCGCCGGGCCGGCGGCGAATATCGATACGGCCGCGGTCAGCAGACAGAACAGGCGGGCGCGGGTACCACGCGGCATGGGAGGCTCCTTGTCACGGCATTCGTTGCTATGACCGGTACCTTATCGCGAAGTTCGCACGATTTTGCGCACTTCTCGATATGTAGTAGCGTATATAGCGACGGCGCGGCGCGATATGAGCCTGCGGACGCCTATTCAAACCTCGTCTATCTTAGTCTCTGGAAATACCGGCGATGTCCAACTTCAATCAATGCGTGCGGCGCGGCTTGCTGACGTTGGCGTTCGCCGCGCTAATCGGCGCCGGTCTGATTCAGCCGGTGGCGGCGGATACGTCAAGCGATGGGGGGCAGCCGTTGCTCGTGTTCGCGGCGGCCAGCCTGAAGAACGCCATGGACGGCGTGGTTCGGGCCTATGACGACAGCCACGACGGCGCCGGCGTGAAGGTCAGTTATGCCGGTAGTTCCACGCTCGCGCGGCAAATAGAAGCGGGCGCGCCGGCAGATGTCTATGTGTCGGCCAATCGGCAGTGGATGAACAAGCTCGCGTCCGACGGCTTGATCGACAAATCGAGTCGCTACGATCTGCTCGGCAACTCGCTGGTCTTGATCGCGCCCCGGGGTAGCGATGTGCAGGTCGAACTCGATCGGAATATCGACCTGCTGTCGAAGCTCGGCTCGGATAACTATCTGGCCATGGCTAATACCGCGGCGGTGCCGGCCGGCATTTACGGTAAGCAGGCGCTGCAGTGGCTGGGTGTCTGGCCGCAGATGCAGGGTCATATCGCCCAGGCCAATGACGTGCGCGCCGCGCTGGCGCTGGTCGCGCGCGGCGGCGCGCCGCTGGGCGTGGTTTATGCCTCGGATGCACTGGCCGAAAAGAGCGTTCGCGTGGTCGATACCTTTCCGGCGGCCAGCCATGAGCCGATCATCTACCCGGTGGCGGCTACCGCCGCCAGCGACAACCCGCGGGCGGCCGATTTTCTGACGTTTTTGAAGTCAACTCAGGCCGCAGACATCTTCAAGCGCTGGGGATTCAAGGTCGTGGCGCGCCCATGAGCGCCGGTCGGTAGGCTCTGTTTCAGAGACGATCGTGCTCGACGCCAATCAACTCCAGGTTCTGCAGCTAAGCCTCACCGTGGCCGGCACCGCGGTCGCGTTCAGTTTGCCGCCGGCGCTAGCCGTGGCCTGGTTTCTCGCTCGCTCGCGTTCGCGTTTGAAGATGCCGGTGGACGCGCTGGTCCATCTGCCGCTGGTGTTGCCGCCGGTGGTGACCGGCTATCTGCTGCTGATCGTGCTCGGCCGGCGCGGGCTGATCGGCGGCTGGCTCGCCGAGCATCTGGGGCTCGTGTTCGCGTTTCACTGGACCGGTGCCGCGCTGGCGGGTGCGATCATGGGCTTTCCGCTGATGGTGCGCCCGATCCGGTTGTCGCTCGAGGCGATCGATCCGCGCATCGAAGCGGCGGCCGCCACCCTCGGCGCGCGGCCGATCCTGGTCTGGCTGACGGTGACTGTACCGCTGGCGCTGCCGGGCGTGATCGCCGGTCTGGTGCTGGCGTTCGCCCGCGCGCTCGGCGAGTTCGGCGCGACCATCACTTTCGCCGCCAACATTCCGGGCGAGACCCGAACGTTGCCGCTGGCGATCTATACCTTCATCCAAGTGCCGGGCGGCGAATCCCGGGCGGCGCAGTTGATCGCGATCTCGATCGCCGTGTCGCTTGGCGCGCTTATGGTCTCCGAGCTCATCGCCCGGCGCGTCAAGCGTTTACAGGCATGAGCATCGACCTCGATGTCCGTTTGCGCCAGGGTGGTTTCGAGCTCGCCTGTCGGCTATGCTCCGAGCAGCGCGTGATCGGTCTGTTCGGCCCCTCCGGCGCGGGCAAGAGTTCGTTGCTGCGCGTGATCGCCGGCCTATCGCGGCCGGATTCCGGCACCATCGCTATCGCCGGGCGCCGGGTGTTTGATAGCGCGCGCGGTCTGCACTTGCCCGCGCACCGGCGTCGCATCGGCATGGTATTCCAGCAACCGCGCCTGTTTCCGCATCTGAACGTACGCCACAATCTCGATTACGGCGGCTGGTTCAGCCGGCGCCGGCCGAGCAGGACACGATTCGGCCAAGTCGTGGATATGCTCGATATCGGCGATCTGTTGGATCGTCGCACGCGCGATCTTTCCGGCGGCGAGGCCCAGCGTGTGGCGATCGGCCGGGCGCTGCTGTGCGATCCGGAGTTGCTGCTGCTGGACGAACCGCTGGCCTCGTTGGATGCCCCGCGCAAGCGCGAGGTGTTGCCCTATATCGAGCGCCTGAGCGCGCAAAGCGCGCTGCCGATCGTATTCGTCAGCCATCAGCTCGACGAGTTGCTGCGCCTGGCCAATCGACACGTGGCGGCCATCCGCAACGGCGAAATCGTGTTCTCCGGGCCCACCGCGGAATTTCTTGCCCGGGCCGATCTGTTGGGCGAAGAAGCGGGCCCCGCGGCCGGCGCGCTGCTCGAGGCGCGGCTGGCGGCGCACGAGCCGGAGCACGGATTGAGCGTACTGGCCTGCCCGCGCCAGAAAATCTATGTGCCCCGGCTCACCGGCCATCGGATCGGCGAACGGGTGCGCCTACATGTGCGGGCGCGTGACGTGATCCTCGCCCGCAGGCCGCCGGAGCAGACCAGCGCGCTCAATCAGCTCGTCGGTAGCGTTATCGAAATCCGGCGCGATGACACCGATTATGCCGTCGACGTGATACTGGACATCGACGGCCAGCGCCTGGATGCGCGTATCACGCGGCGATCGGCCGCCGCGCTCGATCCCAAGCCGGGTCAGACGCTGCACGCGGTCATCAAGTCGCTGGCCCTGGCCGAGCAGGCCTGGCAGCGCCTCGGCGGGTTATGATCGATTCACCCATTATTCGACCCCGCCGGTCGGATGCCGGCGCAGGCACAGCCCCGCCACCAGCGCGCCGAGCAATACCAACACGGCGAGGCCGGCGCGCAGCCCGAACAAACTAGCGAGCAGGCCGACCACGGCCGGCCCGACCAGAAATCCGCTGTAGCCGGCGGTCGCGACCGCGGCCACCGCCGTGGCGGGCGGGCGGTCCCGGCGGCGCCCGGCCGCGCTCACCGCCAGCGGAAACACGCTGGCCAACCCGAGCCCGATCACGGCGAAGCCGGCCAACGCCACGGCGCCGTTGGTCGCGGCTACGCACAGCAGCACGCCGCCCGCTACGATCACACCACCCAATCCCATGAGCCGGGCCGGCCGGATATGATGGGTCAGCGGGCCGCCGGCCAACCGGCCGATGATCATCGTGACGGAAAACACGGCATAGCCGAGCGGCGCGAAGCCCGGCCCGGCATCCAGTGTCTGGGAAAGAAAAATTGCGCTCCAGTCGTTGATCACGCCTTCGGCCATGAGTGCGCAGAAGGCGATCACCGCTAGTGCGGCCAGGCCGCGGCCCGGCCAGGCCAACACCGGGGCCGCGGTTTCGCTCGGGGCCAGCCCGCCCGGCG
>NZ_DASSKM010000101.1:0-2956 GCF_035690525.1 Salinisphaera sp. | reverse complement strand
GTTGACCGAGCTGCTCGAGCCGGTCGCCGAGAGCCCGCATCCGGTGCCGGTGGTGGATGAAAACGGCCGTTATCTCGGCACGATTTCCCGCGCCACGTTGTTGCATACGCTCAATCGGACGGAACAGGACGCTGCCTGATGGATAATCTCGTCATCAATCTGCCGATCGGCGACTGGTTCACCGCCATCGTCAAGTTCATGCAGGCCCACTTCGAGCTGTTCTTCTCCATCGTATCCACGGTGATCAGTTTCGTCGCGGGCAATCTGACCGCGTTCTTCAACTATCTGCCCGCGCCGCTGATCTTCCTGGTGCTGGCCGCTCTGGCTCTGTGGCGGGTCGGTTGGCGCTTCACGCTGTTCGTGCTGATCGCGCTGTACGTGGTGCTGGGCATGGACCTATGGCCCGAAACCATGGATACGCTCGGCCTGGTGCTGGCGGCCACGCTGGCCGCGCTCGGCATCGGTCTGCCACTGGGCGTACTGATGGCCAAGAGCGATATCGTGCAGGCGATCATCCGCCCGGTGCTGGATTTCATGCAGACGCTGCCGGCGTTCGTGTATCTGATCCCGGCGGTGATCTTTTTCGGCACCGGGCGCGTGCCGGGCGTGATCGCCACCGTCATCTTTTCTATGCCGCCGGCCGTGCGCCTGATGAACATCGGCATCCGTTACGTGCCGACCGAGAACGTCGAAGCGGGACGCGCGTTCGGCTGCAACGGTCTGCAACTGCTGTGGCGTGTAGAACTGCCGTTGGCGCTGCCGTCGATCATGGCCGGTATCAACCAGACCATCATGCTGGCGCTGTCGATGGTGGTTATCGCCTCGATGATCGGCGCGGGCGGCCTGGGCGATCCGGTCCTGGCCGGCATTCAGCAGCTGCGGCTGGGCACCGGTTTCCAGGGCGGGCTCGGAGTGGTGATTCTCGCGATCATTCTCGATCGTCTGACCCAAAGTTTTGGTACGCGACAGCGGGGTGAGCACCTCTTCGCGCGGCTGAAAAAAATGTTTTCGGGCACGGGCACGCGGCCCGGCCCGACTTGATCAAGACCGCCGAGCTTTGAGAGTATCTGGCAAGAGGGTTTGACTAGGGAGAAACTTTTATGAAATTTCGAATGAAAAGCTTCGTCGTGGCGGCCATGACCGGCGCGACCATCGCCGTCGGCGGCTTCGGTAGCGCCCAGGCCGCCAGCGGCGACAAGACCATCACCATCGGCTGGACCGCGTGGGCGGATGCCGAGTTCGTGACCAAGCTGGCCAAGACGCTGATCGAGAAACGCACCGACTACAACGTCGAACTCACGATGGCGTCGATCGGCGTGCAGTACCAGGGCGTTGCCAAGGGCGATCTGGACGCCATGCTGATGGCGTGGCTGCCGGACACGCACGCTGCCTATTGGAAGAAGGTCAAGGACCAAGTCAAAGATTTGGGGCCACTGTATGAAGGGGCCCAGCTTGGCTGGGTCGTGCCGGATTACGTGCCGAAGGACAAGCTCAATTCGATCGCCGATCTGAAAAAGGATTCGGTCAAGGCGAAGCTGGACGGTAAGATCCAGGGCATCGACCCGGGCGCCGGCCTGATGCAGTTGTCCAAAAAGGCCATGAAGGCCTACGGTCTGAACGACGATTACCGTCTGGTTTCGGCCAGTGGCGCGGCCATGACCGCCGCGTTGGCTCGCGCCGAGGATCGCAAGGAATGGATCGTGGTCACCGGCTGGACACCGCACTGGATGTTCGGCAAGTGGGATCTGCGTTTCCTGAAGGACCCGAAGGGCACGCTGGGCGCCGGGCAGCATATCGATGCGGTCGTTCGCCAGGGCTTCGTTGACGACTACCCGCAAGTGGCGAGCCTGCTCCACAACATGCATATCCCGCTCAAGCAGTTGCAGGCCGCGATGTACAATGCGCGCCAAACCAGCTATGAGAAGGCGATCAGCAAGTTCATCGAGCAGCATCCGGACGAGGTCAACAGCTGGTTCAAGAACAGCGGCTGATCCATTTCAGCCGGCCAGTTTAGTACTGGAAGCCCGGCCGCAAGGCCGGGCTTTTCTATTTTGGACACTTGATGACTGCATGACGATGATGATCCGGTTGCCTCACAAGTGGTGTTTCGTCGGCGTGCTGGCGCTTGTCGTGGGGCTGTCCGGATGCTATGACGAGTCGCGTACCGCCGCGGCCGACGCCCCGATCGTGATCGGCTGGACCGCCTGGGACGACGCCGAGTTCGTCACCCGCCTGGCCAAGCGGGTCATCGAGGACAACACCGATCACCCGGTCCGGCTCGAGCTCGCCGGGATCAAAAACCAGTACCGGGGCGTGGCGCGCGGCCGGCTGGACGCCATGCTGATGGCCTGGCTGCCGGACACGCACGCACGCTACTGGAAACGCTACCACGATGATCTGGTCGACCTGGGGCCGCTGTATCGCGGGGGGCGGCTCGGCTGGGTGGTGCCGGACTATGTGCCGCGCGACCGGCTGAACAGTATCGCCGACCTGGCCGACCCGGACGTGGCCGATCGGCTGGGGCACCGGATTCAGGGCATCGACCCCGGCGCGGGGTTGATGCAACTGTCCCACGAGGCGCTGTCGGCGTACGGCCTGGCCGATCAATATCGGCTCGAGGCCGCCGATGCGCATGCGATGGCGCAGGCGCTGGCGGCCGCCGAAGCCGATCACGACTGGATCGTGGTCACCGGTTGGACGCCGCACTGGATCTTCGACCAGTGGCGGCTGCGTTTTCTCAAGGACCCGAAAAATGCGCTGGTTACGCCCCAGCACATCGATGCGCTGGTGCGCGAAGGCTTTCGTGACGACTATCCGCGCGTGGCCGCCATGCTTTCGGCGATGCACCTGTCATTGGCCGAACTGCAGAGCGCCTTGTTCGATGCCCGGAACAACGGTTATCCGGCCGCGATCCGGCACTTCATCGACCAGCATCCGGACCAAATCGCGCAGTGGG
>NZ_DASSKM010000100.1:0-18114 GCF_035690525.1 Salinisphaera sp. | reverse complement strand
CGGCGCTTTACGCATATTCTGGTCGACGAGTTCCAGGACACCAATGCGCTGCAGTATGCCTGGATACGGCTTCTGGCCGGCGCCACCGGCCGTGTGTTCATCGTCGGCGACGACGACCAGTCGATCTATTCCTGGCGCGGCGCGCAGGTCGGCAACATCCTGCGTTTCGAGGACGACTTCGCGCCGGCGCAGACCGTGCGGCTGGAACAGAATTATCGCTCCACCGGTACGATCCTGGCGGCCGCCAACGGCCTGATCGGCCACAATCTCTCGCGGCTCGGCAAGGAACTATGGACGGCCGGCGCCGAGGGCGAGCCGATCGATGTCTATGCCGCCTTCAACGAATACGACGAGGCCCAGCATGTCGTCACGCGTATCGGCAACTGGATCGCGGACGGCGGGGCGCGTTCGGACGTGGCCATCCTGTATCGATCCAACGCCCAGTCGCGGGTGCTGGAGGAACGCCTGATCGCCGCGGAGATTCCGTATCGCATCTACGGCGGCCAGAAATTCTTCGAGCGCGCCGAGATCAAGGACGCGCTGGCCTATCTGCGCCTGATCCAGTCCCGATCCGACGACGCCGCCTTCGAGCGCATCGTCAATACACCGACCCGCGGCATCGGCAACACCACGGTCGACAAGATCCGGGCCCACGCGCGCGCCGGCGCCATGAATCTCTGGCAGGCCGCCTACGAGTTGGCCGAGCCCGGTAATCCACAGGGGCTGGCCGCGCGGGCGGCCAAGTCGGTGATGAACTTCATCGCGCTGATCGATGAACTGGACGCCGGCGTCGAGGACATGGCACTGCACGAGGCCACCGAGCACGTCATCGCCGTCACCGACCTCAAGGGCCATCACGGCAAGGGCAACGACGAGAAAGCCGAAGGCCGCAAGGACAACCTGGATGAACTGGTCTCGGCCGCGCGTGCCTATACGCCGGACGACGACGAGACCATGGACGAGATCACCCAGTTTCTTGCCTATGCCTCGCTGGAGGCCGGCGAGGCGCAGGCCGGGGAATGGGACGATTCGGTCCAGCTCATGACGCTGCATGCGGCCAAGGGCCTCGAGTTTCCGTTGGTGTTCATGGTCGGCCTGGAAGAGGGCCTGTTCCCGCACCAGCGCTCGACCGAGGACGAAAACGGGCTCGAGGAAGAACGCCGGCTGGCCTATGTCGGCATGACGCGGGCGATGGAAAAGCTCAATCTCTCGCATGCCGAGGTGCGTCGCTTGCACGGCCAGGAGAATCTGGCCGCGCCGTCACGCTTTCTGCGCGAGATCCCGCCGGAGTATCTGCGCGAGACCCGCCCGCAGGCCGGCATATCGCAGCCGGTGTTCCGGCCCGGGCCGACCGGACGCGGCGAGGCAAAAGCCGGCGGCCTGGGGCTCGGCCAGCGCGTGGTGCATAAAAAGTTCGGCGAGGGCACGGTACTGGCCTTCGAGGGCGACGGCGCCCGCGCGCGCATCCAGGTCAACTTCGACCGGGCCGGCAGCAAGTGGCTGATCGCCGGCTACGCCAAGCTCGATCCGGTCTGACTACGCACCGAGGTCCGTCGTTTCGGCCCGATAATCGCGCTAACCCGCGCTATATTCTCAATGCGTAGATCGAAATTATTTTTTATGACGGGGGAATCGATGCAATATCGGCGGATGACGATGCGCCTGGCGGGCGCGATGCTGTGTCTGGTTACGCTATTGGCCGCCGCACCCGCCTCGGCTCAGGCTGCGGCGGCGCCCGGCGCGGATAGCGCCTTACCGCCCGGCGAAGCGGGCAAGACATTGACCGTCGGCACCAAAATCTCGCCGCCGTTCGTGATGCGCGATGATGGCAACGGCTACAAGGGGCTGTCGATCGCGCTCTGGCGGCGCGTGGCCGATAAGCTCGGGTTGAAGACGCACTACGTCGAGCGGGATCTGTCGGCGCTGTTTACCGGGCTGGAAAACGGTGATCTGGATGTGTCGGTGGCCGCATTGACCGTGACCGAGCCGCGCGAGACGCGCGTGGACTTCACTTATCCTTTCTATTCCACCGGGCTGGCGATCGCGGTACCGGCGGCACAGGGCGGCAGCTTAGGGGCGACCGTGCGCCGCTTCTTCTCCTGGCAATTCTTCACCGCGCTGGGCGCATTGGCCGGCATACTTCTGCTGGTCGGCATGGCGGTCTGGGCCTTCGAGCGGCACCGCAACCGCGATGAGTTCGGCGGCGGCGTGCTCAACGGTCTGGGCAGCGGCTTCTGGTGGGCCGCCGTGACCATGACCACCGTGGGTTACGGCGACAAGTCGCCGCGCACGCTGGGCGGGCGGCTGGTCGGCCTGGTCTGGATGTTCGCGGCCGTTATCATCATTTCCAGTTTCACGGCGGCGATCGCGACCTCGCTGACGGTGGGGCAATTGTCCAGCGGTATTCGCGGCGTCAACGACTTGGCGCATGCGCGTGTGACCACGGTGGCCGAATCGGCGGCGGCGAAGGCGTTGCGCGATCGCGGCATCTCGTTTCACGCGCGGGATTCGCTCGACGATGCGCTCAAGGCGCTGGCCGCCGGGCGCGTGGACGCCGTGGTCTACGATGCGCCGCTGCTGAAATACCGGGTCCGGCAGGAATTCCCGAATCAGGAGACGGTGCTCGCCAAAACCTTCGAGCGTCAGGATTATGCTTTCGCGCTGCCGCAGGGCAGCAAGCTGCGCGAACCGATCAACCGGGCGATTCTAGCCGTGTTGGCCGGCAACGATTGGAACCGGCTCGTCGCCCGGTTCATAGGCACGCCCTAGCCCGCGCGACGCCGGCGCCCGGTCAATCGGTCCGGTCAATCAGCTTGGCGCACCATGGTTTCGATGCCGTGCGATTGTAGCCGCCGGGCGAGCGAGTGCGCTTTGTCGTTAGAGGCGAATACGTTGCTCTGCACGCGATAGATCGTCTTGCCCGACGCGGTTTGGACATCGACGATGTCCGAGCTTACGCCGAGCAGCGCGAGCCGCGCCTTGCGACGATCGGCATCGTCTTCGCGCGAAAAGGCCCCGGCCTGGATCACGTATCCCGGGCCGGTGGCGCCCTGATCGGCCGGCTGCGGCGGTGGGTTATCCGGTTCTGCACGGCCGGCGTCGGCTGGCGGCGCGCTGCTCGGGGCCGGCGCCAGAGCCGAAGTATTAGTCGCGGCCGGTTCGGCTTCGTGCGGCGCGTTGTCGTCGCTAACGGGCTGCTCGGCGTGCTGGCCGGCCGGGACTTCGACTTCGTAATTCGGCAGCATCTTGTAAAACGAGAAGCGCGGCTCGGCCTTGTTTTTGTCTTCGGTCGGGCCGGTGCTCGCGTTGCCGGCGTCGATCGCGCCGGCGTCGTCGCCGTCCTGGACCGGTTCGCTGTGGGCCGGTTCGCCGTTGGGCAGGTCGATGCTCACGCTTTCCGGCCCGTGACCGGCCGGCCGCGAGGCGATGTAGTACACCGAAGCCCCGGCGACCGCGAGAAAGACGCCGCACAGCAGCCAGATGCAACCGGGGGCCCCGGAGCCCACGGTGGATGCGCCGCGCTTGCGAGAGCCGCCGTTGCGGGCCGGCTTCTTGCCCGACGAGGGCTTTTTTTTCTGCCGCACCGGGCGGGCCGCGGCGGCGGGCCGTTTCCCGGCCTTACGCTTGCCGTTGCCGTTCTGCGAGCCGTCGTGGCGCGAGGAGTAGTCGCGGGCCATTTAGCAAAAACCTCGTCGGGTCACATCCGTTCCGGTGCCGAGACGCCCAGCAGCGCCAGGCCGTTGGCGATCATCTGACGCGTCGCCATGATCAGGGTCAGGCGGGCGTTGCGCAGCCCGGTATCGTCGATCACGAATTTTTGGGCGTTGTAATAACTGTGAAACGCGTCGGCGGTATCGCGTAAATAGTGCGCGACGCTCTGTACGGCCGAATCGGCCGCCGCGGCGGCCACGATTTCCGGAAAGCGCGATAAGGCCGTGATCAGGCGTTGTTCGTGTTCGGAATCCAGACGCGTCATGTCCGCCGCGCCGCGATCATACGCCAAGCCCTGTTCGTCGAGCTGACGAAACACGCTGGCGATGCGCGCATGGGCGTACTGGATGTAATAGACCGGGTTGTCCTCGGACTGGCTGCGCGCCAGATCGATATCGAAGGTCAGATGTGAATCCGATTTGCGCGCGACCAGGAAATAACGGGTCGCATCGCGGCCGACCTCGTCGATCAGATCGCGCACGGTCACATAGGAGCCGGCGCGCTTGGACAGTTTCACTTCCTCGCCGCCGCGCATGACGGTGACCATCTGGTGCAGGACATAGGCCGGCCAGCCGTCGGGAATACCGATGTCCAGTGCGGCTAGGCCGGCGCGCACGCGGGCGATGGTGCCGTGGTGGTCCGCGCCCTGCTCGTTGATGGCGTGGGTGAAGCCGCGCTCCCACTTGGCCCGGTGGTAGGCCACATCCGGCACGAAGTAGGTATACCCGCCCTCGGCCTTGCGCATGACGCGGTCCTTATCGTCGCCGTAGTCGGTGGTCTTCAACCACAGCGCGCCGTCGGCCTCGTAGGTATGACCGGCGGCAACGAGTGCTTCGACCGTTTCCTCGACGCGGCCGTCGGCGTATAGCGCGGATTCCAGCGCGTAGTTGTCGAACGCCACGCCGAAGGCGCGCAGATCCTGGTCCTGTTCGCGGCGCAGATAGGCGACCGCGAATTCGCGAATGGCGTTCATGTCGTTTCGGTCGGCCAGCCCGGTCACCTCGCGGTCGTCCGCGGCCACGCTCGCCCCGGCCAGATAGGCCGCGGCCACGTCGGCCAGATATTCGCCGCGATAGCCGGCTTGCGGCCAGTCGGCGTGGTCCGGGGTCAGGCCGGCGCAGCGCGCCGCGACCGAGACGGCGAGATTGTCGATCTGCACGCCGGCGTCGTTGTAGTAGAACTCGCGGGTCACGTCCCAGCCGGTGGCCTCGTACAGTCGCGCGAGACAGTCGCCCACCGCCGCACCGCGTCCATGACCGACATGCAGCGGCCCGGTCGGGTTGGCCGAGACGAACTCGATGAGCACTTTCCGGCCCTGGCCGACATCCGAGCGGCCATAAGACTCGCCGGCCGCGATCGCCTCGTCGACGACGGCGCGAAAGGCGGCGGGCGCGAGGAAAAAGTTGATGAACCCCGGCCCGGCGATCTCGACTTTCGCGATGCGTTCGTCGTCGTCGAGCCGGTCCACGATCGCCTGCGCGATCTCGCGCGGGTTGCGGCGCGCGGCCTTGGTCAACTGCATCGCCAGATTGGAGGCGAAATCGCCGTGGGCGGCATCGCGGGTGCGCTCGACGTGGGGGTCGGTCGGCATGTCGAGCTCGGGCCAGGCGCGGGCGGCGGCGTTGACGAGCAGCTCTTGAACTAGTGCTTTCACGGCGAGAACAACGCGGAGGTCGGCGGAAAACCGTGCAGTCTAACGCCGGTGGGTGGCGCGGGCCATGTTTCGGTATCGAATGGTGGGCGATGTAGACCGTGCGCGGCTCAGATCAGGTCCTGCGGGTCCACATCGATCGACCAGCGTACGCGGCGGGCGGCCGGCAGCCCGCCGAGCTCGGACTGCCAGCGGTCGAGTACGGGATGCAGTAGCGCGCGGCGGGCGCCGTGCAGCAGCAGGTGCGCGCGATAGCGTCCGGCGCGCCGGGCCATGGGCGCCGGAACCGGGCCCCAGCAGGCCAGTTCGCCGGCCGGCGGGATGGTCGCGGCCGCCGCGGCCAGAAAATCGTGCGGATGGCGCGCATCGTGGGCCTCGGCGCGCAACAGGGCGAGATGCCCGTAGGGCGGCAGGGCGGTGGCTTTGCGCTCGGCCAGCGCGGCTTCGGCAAAGCCGGGATAACCGCCGTCCAGCAGGCGCGCGAGCATCGGGTGCTCGGGGTTGCGCGTCTGCAGCCAGACTTCGCCGGGCCGGTCGGCGCGCCCGGCGCGCCCGGCCACCTGGGTGACGACCTGTGCCATATGCTCGGCGGCGCGGAAATCGGCGGAAAACAGCCCGCCGTCCACATCGAGCACGCCCACGCAGGTCAAGCGCGCGAAATCGTGACCCTTGGCCAGCATCTGGGTGCCGACCAAAAGCTGGGTCGCGCCGCTGGCGACGTCGGCGAGCTGGGCTTCGAGCCGCCCCTTGCGCGCCATGCTGTCGCGATCGAAACGCGCGACCGGCACATCGGGAAAATGGCTGCGCAGCGCACCGGCCACGCGCTGCGTGCCGGCGCCGAGCGCGACCAGCGACTCGCTGCCGCATGACGGGCAGGCGCTGGGGGCGTTTTCCGCGCTGCCGCAGTGGTGGCAGATCAACCGGCTCATCGCGCCGTGCACCGTCATCGCGGCGTCGCAGCGATGGCACGGCGCGCTCCAGCCGCAGTCGTGACACAGCAGGGCCGGGGCGAAACCGCGCCGGTTGATGAAGATCATCACCTGATTGCCGGCCTCCAGATGCGGCCGGATACGATCGATCAACGGCTCCGACAGGCCGCCGTCCAGCGGGCGCGAGCGGATATCGATCAGGCGGATGGCCGGCAGCGCGGCGCCGGTCGCCCGGCGGGTCAGCTTGCGGTGATCGAAGCGTCCCGCGCGGGCGTTGTGCAGCGTCTCCAGCGCCGGGGTGGCGCTGCCGAGCAGGATCGGGATCGCGGCGTCCTGGGCGCGCTTGAGCGCCACGTCGCGGGCGTGGTAGCGCAGCCCGTCGCTTTGCTTGTAGGAGCCGTCGTGCTCCTCGTCGACGATGATCAGCCCGAGCCGCGGCATGGGCGTGAACACGGCCGAGCGCGTGCCGATGACGATATCGGCCGCGCCGGCGGCGGCCGCTTTCCAGACATCGGCGCGTTCGCCGTCGGAACGCTGTGAGTGGAGTACACCGATCGCGGCGGCAAAGCGCGAGCGCAGGCGGTCGATGAGCTGCGGGGTCAGGCCGATCTCCGGCGCCAGAAATAACACCTGGCGGCCGGCCGCCAGTGTATCGGCCATGCGGCGGAAATAGATTTCGGTCTTGCCGGAACCGGTCACGCCCTCGACCAGGGCGGGCGCGAACCCGGCGGCCGCGCGCAATGCCTCGACCACGACGTGCTGATCGGCGGTCAGTTCCGGCGGGGTGCCGGCAGTGCCCGTTTCGAGCCCGCCCGGCAGTTCGACGGCCTGAATCAGGCCGCGTTCGGCCAGCGCCTTGAGCGGGCGCTGGGCGCCTGGAAAGCGCGCCAACAGAGTGCTGTGCGCCACGGCGTTTCCGGCCGCGCGGAGCATCGTCAGCAGCTCCTTTTGTCTTGGCGCGCGCACCAGGGCGGTCTCGGGGTCGATTGCGGGCTCGGCGCAGGCTTGCCAGCCGCGGTTGCGAGTGGTCTCGGCCGTGGCCCGGATGCGGCGCAGGGCGGTCGGCAGAGCGGTGGCGAGCGCCTCGCCGAGCGGATGATGATAGTAACGCGCGGTCCAGCGCAGCAGCTTGAGCAGCGCCGCGTCGAACAGCGGCGTGGCGTCGAGCAGGCGCAGTACCGGCTTGAGACGCGCGGCCGCGACTGGGCTGTCGACGTCGACCGCGACCACCACCCCGATCAGCGTCCGGCGTCCGAAGCGAACCTGCACACGCGCCCCGGGTTTTGCCCCGGCACCGGATTCGATCAGATAGTCGAAAGTGCCGTCAAGCGGCACCGGAACGGCTACCCGGATAGTTCGGTAATCCTGTGCGATCAACAGTCTACGGCCTGTGGATAAGTGCGTGGATAAATTTGGGAGCATCCGCTCATAGGAAGGAGCTAACGCCGGCCCGGTTATGAAAGATTATATAAATACCTTTGTTGTTCAGAGGTTTATTAATTTATTTGGCGAGTTGGTGCGGCCGCCCGGCCGGCCAATGGCGCCGGTGGACACTGTGGATTTGTGCACAACTCGATATGTACGGAAGACTTTCGGACGCTTCACGATGGGATCGACGACTGTCAAGGGGGTGTGACGTTGAAGGGCAGCCTATTATCGTTAATACAAGGCATCCTTTAACGCCCGGCGCCGTTGCCGATACGACGCAGTTCATCCAGCATCGACAAGGTGAGGCCCCACAACCGGCGCCCATCGCCGCAGTCGTAGCAGGGCATCGACTTGGCCAGGCACTGGGCCAGGCCCTGGAGGCGCCACGTCAGCCGCCCGCGGTTGGCCGGCTCGTCGAGCCACGCCAGCGCAATCCATTGCCAGCCGGCAATTTCCTCGTTGGGCGTGATGCGCGCCCCGAGCGGCCAACGATACACGAACGGCGAGATCACCATCGGGCGTCGGCGCCGGTGGTCGAGCGTGAGCCGATCCGACAGCCGGCCGAGCCCCAGCGATCGGTCGATGGCGATGCCGATCTCTTCGCCGGTCTCGCGGCAGGCGGCGCGCGATGCACTGGCGTCGTCGCCGGCCTCGATACGCCCGCCCGGCAGCGCAAGATCGCCTGACCACGGATCGCCGGGACGATGGGCGCGTTCGATCACCAGCACCTCCGCGCCTTGCCGCGAATCGCGCAGCAGCGCCGCCACGGCCGCGCGCTTGAGCCGCCGCCGCAGAGGATTGCGACGCGGCCGATGCTGTTCGAGCCGAATGACGAGGGGCGCGAGTTCGTGCATGGCCGAACAGGATACGACCGTTGCCGGCCGCATGCAGGATGCCGCCGGATCGGAAAAAGCCGCCCGCAGCGCCGGTCAGATTTGTTTCAAGCCGCCAGTGAGATCGGAACACACCTGCTTGGCATCGCCGAACACCATGCGCGTGTTATCGCCGAAGAACAGGTGGTTGGTTACGCCCGAGAAGCCGGTGCCCTTGCCACGCTTGATGACGTACACTTCGCGCGCGGCTTCCACGTTGAGAATGGGCATGCCGTAGATCGGGCTTTTTTCGTCGTCCTTGGCGGCCGGGTTGACCACGTCGTTGGCGCCGATGACGAGCGCGGCGTCGGCGTTGGGGAATTCCGGATTGATTTCTTCCAGATCGTAGATCAGGTCGTAGGGCACGCCGGCCTCGGCCAGCAGCACGTTCATATGGCCCGGCATGCGGCCGGCCACCGGGTGGATGGCGAACTTCACGTCCACCCCGTGCTCTTTTTGCAGCATCTGCACGAATTCCCACAGCTTGTGCTGGGCCTGGGCCACCGCCAGGCCGTAGCCGGGGACCACGATCAAGCTGTCGGCGTAGGCCATCGAGGCCGCGGCGTCGAAGGCTTCGACCGATTTCATCTCGCCTTCGGGGCCTTCGGCCTGGCTGCCGTCATCCACGCCGAAGCCGGCGAACAGCACGTTGGCCAGCGAACGGTTCATGGCCTGGGCCATCAACCAAGTCAAAAGCGAACCGGCGGCGCCGACCACCATGCCGGCGATGATCATGGCCGGGTTGCCCAGCGCGTAGCCCTCGAACGCCACCGCCAAGCCGGTGAAGGCGTTGTACATGGAAATCACGACCGGCATGTCGGCGCCGCCGATCGGAATCGTCAGCACAAGGCCGTACAAGAAGGCCGCGATGAAGAACAATGTGACCAGCACCGGCGCGCTGACGCTTGAAGCCAGCGTCCAGATGCCGAACAACAGAATCAGCACAATCAGCGCGATGCTGACCAGCTTCTGGCCGGGGATCCGCAGCGATTTATCGAGCTTGCCCTCGAGCTTGGCCCAGGCGATCAGCGAGCCGGAAAACGAGACCGCGCCGATCAATTCGCCGAGCACGGCCATGAACAGCACCGCTTCGCCCTGTAGGAAAGCTTCGTGGGAATAGAGTTCGACCAGCGCGATGGCCGCCGCCGCGCCGCCGCCCATGCCGTTGAAGATCGCCACCATCTGCGGCATGGCCGTCATCTGCACGCGCTTGCCGACGATCCAGGCCGCCGTGCCGCCGATCGCGATGGCGAGGATCATCAGCAGATAATTCCACCACGGGCCGTTGATCGCGGGGTGGGCAAAAGTGAACAGGATCGCCAGGCCCACGCCCGCGCCGGCCCACTTGATGCCGGCCTGCGCGGTGCGCGGCGAACTCATCTGCTTCAGCCCGTAGATGAACGCGACCGCCGCGAAGAAATAGCTGATATTAACGACGTAGTACCAAGCGCCCATAGCTTTCAATCCCTGCTGTTATCCCCTTACAACGCGCTGGCGTGCGGGTTTTAATCCTTGGAGGTTTTGAACATGCCCAGCATGCGTTCGGTGACCACATAACCGCCGGTCACGTTGGCGGCGGCCAGCGCCACGCCGAGGAAGCCGATCAAGGTTTCCCAGAACCCGTCGGCGTTGCCGAGCGCGACCATGGCGCCGACCAGCACGATGCCGTGCACGAAATTCGAGCCCGACATCAGCGGCGTGTGCAGGATGGTCGGCACGCGGCCGATGATCTCGTAGCCGGTAAAGGCCGCGAGCATGAAAATATAGAGTGCGACAAAGCCTGTAATCATGAGCTTTCCTCCGCGGATGTCCTGTCGTTGCCGGCGTCGTCGTCGCGGCCCAGCGCGACCTTGACCGATTCATTGACCAGTTCGCCGTCGCGGGTCAGCACCGCCTTGGCGAGAATCTCGTCGTCCCAGTTGAATTCGAGCTTGTGCTTTTTGTCGCCCGGCTTGGCGTCTTCCTGACCTTCTTCCTCTACGAGAACGAGTTGCAGGAAGTTGAACAGGTTCTGCGCATACATCTCGCTGGCGTGTTCGGCCAACAGCGACGGCATGTTCGACGGCCCGTGGATGGTCACCGCGCCGTGGGTGACGATTTCATCAGGCTGGGTCAGTTCGCAGTTGCCGCCGCCGGCCGCGGCCAAGTCGATGATCACCGCGCCTGGCTTCATCCCCTCGACCATGGCCTTGGACACGATCTTGGGCGCCGGTCGGCCCGGCACGGCGGCGGTGGTGATCACCGCGTCCGCCTCGGCCATGTTGTCGGCCAGCATCTGCTGCTGTTTCTTTTTCTCGTCGTCGGTCAGTTCGCGCGCGTAACCGCCTTCGGCCTCCGCTTTCACGCCTTCGGCGACCAAAAACTCGGCGCCGAGCGATTCCACCTGTTCCTTGGTGTCGGTGCGCACGTCGTAACCATAGACCTTAGCGCCGAGGCGTCCGGCGGTGGCGATCGCCTGCAGGCCGGCCACGCCGGCGCCGATCACCAGCACCTTGGCCGGCCGGATCGTGCCGGCGGCGGTGGTCAGCATCGGCAGAAAACGTTCCAGGGCGTTTGCCGCGATCAACGCGGCCTTGTAGCCGGCGGCGTTGGCCTGCGAGGACAGCGCGTCCATCGACTGGGCCCGGCTGATGCGCGGAATCAGTTCCATGGCGAAGCAGGTCACGCCGTTCTTGACCAAAGCATCGACGACGTCGGGATTGTTATGGCCCTGAACAAAGCTGATCAGCACCGATCCCCTCTTCATCTTGCCGATCTGCTTGACCTCGGGCGCATTGACCGCGAGGACCACGTTGGCGCCATAGATTTCGTCGGCGCGCCCGGATAGCGTCACCGGCTCGGCATAGGACGCATCGGGAATGCGGCTGCCTTCACCCGCGCCCTTGGCGAGGGTGAGCGTTACGTCCATCTTGGTCAGCTTGGCCGCCACCTTGGGTACCATCGCGACGCGCTTTTCGCCCGCCGCCGTCTCCTTCGCTACAGCAATCGATATGGTCATGTTGTTGTTCGGTTCGTTCCGAATATCGGTGATGTTGTTATTGGCCGCCGGTTGCCGGCCGCTCCCCTGGGCGACGCTGTGCCAGTGATCGCCGCCCGCCGAGTCTACGCATATAAACGACTCGATAGCGAGCGCATAAGAATATAACTTTCGATCGACGGTTGAATTTTCCGGCGCGCGAGCAAGGTTGGCGGCGAGTTCAGCCGCCGGGCGAGGGCGTTTGGAGCTTTTGTTCGACATAGCTGTCGGGAATCGCGAACCGGCGGTCCGCGATAGGGTCGTGGCTGACGGCCGCCAGTTCGCGCCGCTCGCCGGAGACGCTGTCCACGAACCGGACCGGCATGCCCGATAAATCGCGATAGGGCAAGCCGATGCCTTCCAGGCCGGTGCTCTCGAGCATGTCGTGCAACAGCGCGAACATCGATTTTACGGTATCGAAACTGTCGTCCGAGATGCCCAGCGCGCCGGCCTCGGCCACGCACATCTTATTCGCCGGGCGGCCGTCGCGCACGATCTGGATCACGTTGCAGGAAATGCCGTCGACCGTGTCGGTCGCGCCGGTGTGATCCAGCCCGACCGACTGGCTCCCGCCGTCGAGCGCCGGGATTTTCTCGGCCATGGCCGCACGGGCGGCCGGGCGCCGGTCGGCGGGAATCTGCTGCAGGCGGTTTTCGATACGAGCGCGCAGCGCATCCAGTTGATGCCGAATCTCGCCGGCGGTGTCCTTGTCGAGACGGGTGTAGGTCCGGTCGCTCGGCGAGACCGAAAAGATCGCGGGATCGTCTTTTTTGTACAGTTGCCAGCCGCTGCCGTCGCCATCGATGCGCACGGCATCCGGCGTGATATAGACCTTGTACTGGCCGCTGGCGCCGACATAGGTCAGCGTGGTGTCGGCACTGGCCACACCGGCGACCGTCGCCAAACCGAGGACCGCCGCCGCGCCCGCGGCGCGCCACAGATATCGCATCATCGCTCTTTCTCCAGGATATTCCCGTCCGGCTAACGTGGCGCCGGTCGGCGATACGTCAGTACACTATCCACATGCTGCTGATCGATGCCAGCGTCTATATCTTCCGGGCGTTCCATGCATTGCCGGACTCTATCACCGGGGCCGGCGGCCGGCCGCTGAACGCCGTGCACGGTTATGTCGGTTTTCTCGCCGGCGTGCTTGCGGTTACGGATGAAAAGCGGGTCGCGGCGGCGTTCGACGAGTCGTTGACCGGTTCGTTTCGTAATGCGTTCTTTGCCGATTACAAGGCCAACCGCGAACAGCCGCCGGCCGATCTCGTCGATCAGATCGGCGCCTGTCGGGCGATCACCGAGGCGCTCGGCGTGGCCACGCTGTCCAGCCCGCGTTACGAGGCCGACGATCTGATCGCCACCCTGGCCACCCTGGCGAAGGGCGCCGGCGAGCCGGTCACGGTGGTCACCTCCGACAAGGATCTCGCGCAGATTTTAGGCGACGACGATACGCTATGGGATTACGCCCGCGAGACCCGCTATGACCGCGCCGCGATCGTCGAGCGTTTCGGCGTGGCGCCCGAGGCGATTCCGGATTATCTGGCTCTGGTCGGCGACACGGTCGACAACATTCCCGGCGTGCCCGGCATCGGCGCTAAGACGGC
Organism: Salinisphaera sp.; assembly: GCF_035690525.1. Taxonomy (GTDB): domain Bacteria; phylum Pseudomonadota; class Gammaproteobacteria; order Nevskiales; family Salinisphaeraceae; genus Salinisphaera. The sequence goes on along the minus strand of NZ_DASSKM010000100.1, from coordinate 4,900 downwards.
GGCGGCACTGCTGTCGTGTTTTTCCGATATCGAGGCCATGCTGGCCGACCTCGATGCTGTAAGCGCCGCCCCTATCCGAGGCGCGAAATCCCTGGTGTCCAGGCTCGAAAAGCACGCGGCGCAGGCGCGCCTGTCGCGGCGGCTGGCGAGCCTGGTCGGCGACATCGATCTCGATCCCGATCAGCGCGCCATCGCGCGCCGCGCGCCCGATACCGTGCGGCTGGCCGCGCTGTGCGACGAGTTGGGCGCGGGGCCCGGGCTGCGGCGCCGGCTCGGTCTGGGCCAGGCCGAAGGCGCGACCCCTTGAACGATTGGCCGGCCATCGAGCAAGCGATCGCGGCCGCCACCGGGCGCCCGTTTTCGATCACCGAACATCGAGCGGCGTTCGGCGGCGATATCAACGATGCGCATGTGATCGCCGACGGCGAGCGGCGATTCTTCGTCAAAACCAACACCGCCGACCAGCGCGCCATGTTCGAGGCCGAGGCCGCCGGCCTGGCCGAGTTGCGCCAGGCCACGCTGCTGCGGGTGCCCGCGCCGGTCGTGGTCGACGCCGCCGGCGATACCGCCTTTATCGTGCTCGAATACATCGAGCTGGCGCGGCCCACCCGGGAATCGATGGCCCGGCTCGGCGACGGGCTGGCCGAGTTGCACGGCATCGTCGCCGCCCGTCACGGCTGGGATCGCGACAACACGCTCGGCCCGAACCCGCAGCACAACACCCGGCACGCGGACTGGACCGAGTTCTGGCGCGAGAATCGCCTGGCGGTGATGCTCGATGCGTTGGCGCCGGATTATCCCGATGTCGCGCGTGACGGCGACCGGCTGCTGGCCGTGTTGCCCGATCTGCTGGCTGGGCATCGCCCCGAGGCTTCGCTGCTGCACGGCGATCTCTGGGGCGGCAACGCCGGCACGGACGCCGACGGCCGTCCGGTGATTTACGATCCGGCGGTCTATTACGGCGACCGCGAGACCGATCTGGCGCTGACCGAGCTGTTCGGCGGCTTCGCGCCCGATTTCTACCAGGCCTACTGGGGGGCCTGGCCGGCGTCGCCCGGCTATCGCGAGATCCGGCGGCCGTTGTACCAACTGCATCACCTGCTTAATCACGCACGCCTGTTCGGCGGCGGTTACGCGGCCCAGTCGCGACGCGTCATGGGCCAGCTCATCGCGCACGTCTAAATGCACGTCGCAGGGCCTATGGCACGGCCGATCGCAGCGCCGTTACAATAGGCGCCCTGCTATTTCAAGCGCGCGGCGCGCCATGAGCGAGATCACCGTCCTCGACACCCGGCCCGCGACCGGTCTGACGCCCGGCTCGAACGCGGCCAACAAACTGACCAAGCGGCTGCGCCGCCAGGCCGGCCAGGCGATCGTCGACTACGGCATGATCCGGGACGGCGAGCGCATCATGGTCTGTCTTTCCGGGGGCAAGGACAGCTATACCCTGCTCGATACGCTGTTGTATCTGCGGCAGGTCGCGCCGGTGTCGTTCACGTTGCGCGCGGTGAATCTCGACCAGAAGCAGCCGGGTTTTCCCGCGCACATCCTGCCGGGCTATCTGCGTGAACTCGGCGTGGACTACGAGATCATCGAGCGCGATACCTACTCGGTGGTCACCGAGAAGATCGCGCCGGGCGCCACCTTATGCGGGCTGTGCTCGCGCCTGCGGCGCGGCATTTTGTATCGCTACGCGCGCGAGAACGGCTTCACCCGCATCGCGCTCGGCCATCATCGCGACGATATCGTGGAAACGATGTTTCTCAACATGTTCCACGGCGCGCGCATGGCGGCCATGCCGCCGAAGCTGAAGTCCGACGACGGCGACAACGTCGTGATCCGGCCGCTGGCCTACTGCGCCGAGGCCGATATCGAAAAATACGCGCGGCTCAGGCAGTTTCCCATCATCCCCTGCAATCTCTGCGGCTCACAGGAGAATATGGCGCGCCAGAACGTCAAGGCGATGCTGGCCGACTGGGAACGGGTCGATCCGGGCCGTAGCGAGCGTATCTTTCGTTCGATCACGCGGATCGCGCCCTCGCAGATGGCCGACGGCGGACTGTTCGATTTCGCCGGGCTGGAAGTCGATGCCGACCGGCGTTGAATGGGCCGGCGCCGGCCGCGTAGCCGGCAAGAGGCGTTCACGAGTTCTTGAAAACGATTCTCAACCTCCGCATACTCACGGATACGCTGTGCACGTTTGTACACTCCAGCGCAAGACTGACGCTTTCTGACGAGGGTCGCCAAGCAATGAGCGAAACACGACGGTTTCCGGCCAACCAGCATATGGATGACCACTTCGACTGGTGGAACTTTCTGCCGATGGGCCTGCTGCATCTGGCCCTGATCGGTATCTGGTGGACCGGCTTCACCTGGACGTCGGTAATTCTGTGCGTGTTCCTGTACGCGGCGCGCGTTTTCGGTATTACCGCCGGCTATCACCGCTACTTCTCGCATCGCGGTTACAAGACCAGCCGCGTGTTCCAGTTCATGCTGGCGTTTCTGGGCGCGACCGCCATGCAAAAAGGCCCGCTCTGGTGGGCGGCCAAGCATCGCGAGCATCATCGCGACGCCGATGAGCCCGAGGATTCGCATTCGCCGCGCCAGTACGGGGTATTCGATGCCCATATCGGCTGGGTCTACCGCGAGGCGCGTTCCAATCCTGATATGGATCTGATCAAGGATTTTTCCAAGTATCCGGAGCTGCGCTGGATCGAGAAGCATCAGTACGCGCCCGGTATCATCCTGGCCTTGGTGTGCTTTGCCATCGGCGGCTGGTCCGGCCTGTTCGTGGGCTGGCTGCTGTCGACCATCCTGGTCTATCACGCCACATTCACCATCAACTCGCTGAACCATATGATCGGCCGGCAGCGCTATCTCACCGGCGACGATTCGCGCAACAACTGGTTCCTGGCCCTGGTCTCGATGGGCGAGGGCTGGCACAACAACCACCATTACTATCCCGCGACCGCCCGCAACGGCTTCTTCTGGTGGGAGATCGATACCACCTATTACATCCTGCTCGGTTTCAAGAAGCTGGGCCTGGTGTGGGATCTGCGTCAGCCGCCCAAGACCATTCTCGCCAACGAGAAGGCGCCGACCCAGAAGATCATCGACAAATGCGCGGTTTATATCGCCGAAGGCTTTTCGGCCGAGCGCATCAGCGCCAACATCCGCGAGCGCTGGGAGGGCAGCCACGTCATGGACGATCTGCGCAATCATGCCCGCGACACCTGGACGGCCGCCGAAAACTATCTCGCCGAGATCGAGTTGCCGGAATTCCCGAGCGCCGAGGAACTCAAGGCCCGAGCGCACAAGCAGTTCAAGATCCGGCACGAGGGTCTGGATCGGGCCATCGAACGCGCGCAGGACATGCTGCGTCGTTCGGTCGCGCATCGCCTGATCGAGCAGGCCCGCTCGGAGCCGGCCCCGGCTTAGCCGACGAGCTGGAGATCTGCCAGCCCGCGACGGCCTTCCGTCGCGGGCTTTCTTTTGTTTCTTAATGATCGGCCGGCGACTGATTACATGGAACCGGCCGCCGGGATACGACGCGACTGCCAGTAGTGGCGACGCCAGTAAACATTGTCCAGGCGCGAGATGGTTACGCCCTGGCTGCTCGAGGCGTGCATGAAGCGCCCCTGGCCGAGATAGATGCCCACGTGATGCGATAGCGCTCCGGTCTTGAAGAAAACCAGATCGCCGGCCTCGAGATCGTGGCGCGGGATTAACATCCCCACCTGCGCTTGTTCGACCGTGGTGCGCGGCAGTTCGTAGGACTCGACCGCGTCGACGGTCTGGCGGACAAAACTGGAACAGTCCACGCCGTCGCGGCTCTGGCCGCCGTAGCGATAGGGAGTGCCGGCCCAGCGTTCGTACACCCGGTGCAGGGCCTTTTCCAGCCGCGCCGTGGCGCTGGATAGCAGACCGGAATCGGGCGAGGTACGGTTCTTAGCGCGCGAACTGGCGCCGCCTCCGGACCGGCTCGAATCGGACTGGCCGCGCTGCAGCCCCTGGCTGGCGCAGCCGCCGGCGGCCAGGACCACCGCCAAGATGATGATCGGTCGATAACGCCGCAGGCATGGTGTGCGCGCCGCCGTTTGCAGCAGTGCGCACGCCGCGTCCCCGGTGTTCGTGCCGTTTCTTTTAATGATTGCCAAACCCCGCCCTCGCAACCCCTGCGCAAGCTGCTTAAGATAGCCGCATGAACAGCGTCTTGAAAAGTTCCGGTGCATGAACCGGCCGATCACGGTCGCCGCGGTTGATCTCGGTTCCAACAGTTTCCATATGCTGGTCGTGCGCGCCGAACAGGGGCAGCGAAGGATACTCGACCGGCTCAAGGAATCGGTGCGCCTGGCCGGCGGGCTGTCCGGCGACGGCCGGATCGACGCGCCGACCCAGCAGCGGGCGCTCGCTTGCTTGGCGCGTTTCGGCCAGCGCCTGGCCCAGTTCGAGACCGCCCGGGTACGCGTGGTGGGCACCAACACGCTGCGCCAGGCGCATCGCGCCGGCGACTTCGTCGCCCGCGCCGAAACGGCGCTGGGCCACCCGATCGAAATCATCTACGGGGCCGAGGAAGCGCGGTTGATTTATGCCGGTGTGGCCGAGGATCTCGACCCGGGGGACGGGCAGCGCCTAGTGGTCGATATCGGCGGCGGCTCGACCGAGTTGGCGCTCGGCGACGGCCCGGCGCCGCGCCGCGCCGATAGCGTAGCCCTCGGCGCGGTAACCCATACCGCGCGTTTTTTCCCCGAAGGGCGGGTCGACAAGATCGCGTGGCGGGCCGCGGTCACCGAAGCCTGTCTGGCGCTCGAGCCACTGGCCTACGATTATCGGAGGCTGGGCTGGTCGACGGCGATCGGTGCCTCGGGGAGCATCAAGTCGGCCGCGCGCGCGGCCGACG
>NZ_DASSKM010000099.1:0-28922 GCF_035690525.1 Salinisphaera sp. | reverse complement strand
GGCGATGTCCGGCTCGCCGGCGATCAGGTTCAGGAACTTGGTCATCGCGGCGGCCGAGTCCAGCATCCCCTCGTCCATGTTGACGTCGATGACCTGGGCGCCGTTCTCGACCTGGTTGCGGGCCACATCCAGCGCGGTGTCGTAGTCCTCCTCCTTGATCAGACGCATGAACCGCTTGCTGCCGGTCACATTCGTGCGCTCGCCGATGTTGATGAAGTTGGTCGCTGAGGTCATAGGCAAAAACTCTGTTTATCCGCAGATGGACGCAGAATCACGCAGATGAAGACGAAGATGGAACGGGCGTGCGGATCAGGCGGCGATACTGCAATCGGGTCTGGCCGAAGTTGAGCAGCAAGGCACGATCGAAGCCCGTGGCCTTGAGGTAGTTCAGTGCTTGCGCGTCTTCGTGCGTGGTCAATTGTCGAATAGCCTTGATTTCCACGATGACGCGATGGAAACAGATGAAGTCGGCGCGATAGCGGCAATTCAGGGTGCGTCCCTTGTATGCGATACCGAGATCGCATTCCCGGCGAAAAACGATGTCGCGTTCGCTAAATTCGATCGCTAGCGCTTCCTGATACACGGGCTCGAGAAACCCCGTACCCAGCGTTCGCTGGACTTCGAAGGCCGCGCCGATGATCGCGTAGGTCTCCGGATCTTGCTCGCTGCCGTCTTTCATCTGCGTCCATCTGCGTGCATCTGCGGATAAATCAAGCAGAGGCGGTGAACGGCTCCAGCCCCGACAGCCGCATGGCGCGCTTGATCTCGGGCCGTTGGCGCGGCGTTCTGCCGGCGACGGCCTGCGCGATTGCGCCGATGTGCTCCGGCGTGGAGCCGCAGCAGCCGCCGGCCATGTTGAGCAGGCCGGATTCGGCCCATTCGCCGATGTGCTCGGCCATTTCGTCGGGCTGTAGATCGTATTCGCCGAATTCGTTGGGCAGCCCTGCGTTCGGATAGGCGTGGGTGTAGCAGGGGACGATGCGCGACATCTCGGCGACGTATTGGCGTAGCGCGTCCGGGCCGAGCGCGCAGTTCAGGCCCATCGTCAGCGGCCGGCCGTGCGCTACCGAGTTGTAGAAGGCCTCGGTGGTCTGGCCCGACAGGGTGCGGCCCGAGGCATCGGTGATGGTGCCCGAGATCATCAACGGAATATCCACGCCGCGCTCGCGCATCAGCCGGCGCACGGCGTAGACGGCGGCCTTGGCGTTCAATGTATCGAAGATGGTCTCCATCAGGAGGATATCGACGCCGCCTTCGAGCAGGGCTTCGGCGGCCTGACCGTAAGCTGTGGCCAGTTCCACGAAATCCGTGTTGCGCTTGCCGGGGTCGTTGACGTCCGGCGAAATCGAGGCGGTACGGTTGGTTGGCCCGAGCACACCGGCGACATACATCGGCTGCTTCTCGGAGGTAAATTTCTCGGCGACTTTTCGGGCGAGTTTCGCGGCCTCGACGTTGAGCTCCACCGCCAAGTCTTCCATATGGTAGTCGGCCTGGGCGATCGTGGTCGACGAAAAAGTGTTGGTGGTGATGATGTGCGCGCCGGCCTCGGCATATTGCCGGTGGATGCCCTCGATGAGGTCCGGATAGGTCAGGGTCAGCAAGTCGTTGTTGCCCTGCAGATCGGTCTTCCAGTCGGCGAAGCGCTCGCCCCGGTATTCTGCTTCGGACGGGCCGTAATTCTGGATCATGGTGCCCATCGCACCGTCGATCACCAGAATCCGGTCGGCCAGAACGCTCTCGATAGCGTGTCGCGTGTCGCTCATATCGCGTGATTCATCTACCCGGCAAAATCCAGGGGCATAGTATATCCGCTTATCCGGATAAGCGAAAAATCTCGGCTTGACGCGGTGTCGGCGTCTGCCTACGATCAGCGGCGTCTCAGGTGTCATGTCCACGGATGTGATGAAACGGGAAGTCGGTGCGAAGCCGACACTGCCCCCGCAACGGTAAGCAGCGCCGCACGATATGCGGCGTCGCGCTGATAGCCACTGAAGGTAGCCTTTAATCCTTCGGGAAGGCGGCGCACAGGCATGGCCTGGCTGCGAGTCCGGAGACCGGCCTGAGCACGGGGAGGCCGTCGCGCTATGCGGCGGCCGCGATTCGGGGCGCGCGGACGGGCGCGCCCGCCGTTCGGGACCAGATAATGAAGCAACGCTGTTGGGCCGGATTGGCCGCGGCTTTCGGGGGCATTTCCGCCGCCTGGGGCGCGACGCCGATCGTAGCGCCGGCCACCGATCTGGAAGATGTGGTGGTCACCGCCACGCGTACGCCGCAACCCGTAGCCGACACGCTGGCGGCGGCCACGGTAATAACCCGCGCCGATATCGAGCGCACGCAGGCGCAGAGCCTGGCCGAACTGCTGGACGATACGCCCAGCCTGTCGATCGCCAACAACGGCGGGCCGGGCAAGGCCACGTCGATCCACCTGCGCGGGACCGGCGGCAATCAGGTGCTGGTGCTGGTGGACGGTGTGCGCTGGGGCTCGGCCACCACCGGCCAGGCCGCGATTCAGGATTTCCCGGTCTCGCAGATCCAGCGTATCGAGATCGTGCGTGGCCCGCGCTCCTCGCTTTACGGCGCCGATGCGGTCGGCGGCGTGATCCAAATTTTCACGCGTGACGGCAGCGGCGCCGCGGGTCAGGGGCCGACGCCGTATTTCTCGGTCACCGGCGGCACCTACGACACCTGGAAAGGCCAGGCCGGGGTCTCGGGCGCCACCCGACGCGCCCATTACAACTTCAGCGTTTCCGGTGCAACCACCGGCGGCTTCAACGCCTGCACCGGGCGGCCGTTCGGCTCGCCGGCGGGCGGCGCCGGCTGCTATGCCGAGCAGCCCGACGACGACGGCTACGATCGCGTGGACGGCTCGGCCAATGTCGGTTATCGCTTCGACAACGGCTGGTCGGTGGGCGGGCATTATTTGCGCGCCGACGGCGATACCGAGTATGACGGCACGATCACCAATCGGTCGCATTCGGTGCAGGAGATCTACGGCGTGCGGGTCGCGGCGCTGTTGACCGACTTCTGGGATGCCACGTTGTCGCTTTCGCGTAGCCGCGATTTGGCGACCAATTATCTCGACGGCGACACCGTCAGCCGCTTCGATACCCGCCGCGACAGCGTCAGCTGGCAGAACGATTTCGTGCTCGCCGAGCGGCAGACGGCCACGCTCGGCGTGGATTATCGTCAGGACCAAGTCACCAGTTCGGCCGATTACAAAGAGAACAAGCGCGACAACACCGGCGTGTTCGGTGAATACCAGGGCCGCTTCGGCGCCCACGAGGTCGATTTGGCCGTCAGAGGCGACGACAACCAAGCCTACGGCGATCATGCCACCGGCTCGATCACCTACGGCTATCACCTGACGCCCACGTACACGCTGACCGCGTCCTACGGCAACGCCTTCACCGCGCCGACCTTCAACGATCTCTACTATCCGGACACGCCCGGCTTTCCGCCCGCATCCAACCCCGACCTGAAACCGGAGAAATCCCGCACCGGTGAGATCGGCGTCAAGGCCACGCCGGGCTGGGGCCATTGGTCGGTCTACGCTTATCAGACCGATATCGACGACGAGATCACGCTGGACGCCAACTTCACGCCGCGCAACGTGGATTCGGCGCGTATCCGCGGGGTCGAGGGCGAAGCCACGGCCTATCTCGGCCGCTGGCGCATCGGCGCCGCCGCCGACTGGCTCGATGCCGAGAATCGCGGGAGCGGGGCGAACCACGGCAACGATCTGGCCCGCCGGCCCGCCTATTCGGCGTCGCTGGAGGTCGATCGCGATCTGTTCGCGCGGTTCTCGGCCGGCGCCAGCGCCAAACTCGTCGGCGCGCGCTACAACGATCTGGCCAACACCGACGAACTCGGCGGCTACGCCCTGTTCGGCCTTAGAGGCGAAATGCGGGTGACCGACGCGTGGAAGATCCAGGCCAAGCTGGAAAACCTGTTCGATCGCGACTACCAGACCGTCGACTTCTACAATCAACCGGGCCGCGCCTTCTATCTGACCGTGCGCTACGCCCCCGGCAACTTATGATCGACCGAGACCGTGTCATGAGCGAATCGAAAAACGATGCCCGCCACAAGGCGGCGATGCAGAAACAAAAAGCCAAGGTCGACGCCGGCATTGAGGCCGCGGACGTCGAGCGCGGGGTGTTCGTGTTCATCACCGGCAAGGGCAAGGGCAAGTCGTCCTCGGCCTTCGGCATGGTGATGCGCGCGCTGGGCTATGGCCAGAAGATCGGCGTGGTGCAGTTCATCAAGGGCGCGCAGCTCTCCGGCGAGGAGATCTATCTACGCGAGCACTGCCCGCAGGTGGATTTTTACCAGATGGGCACCGGATTCACGTGGAACACCCAGGATCGTTCGGGCGATATCGCCGCCGCCGAGCGCACCTGGGGCCGGGTCGAGCCGATGCTGCGCGATCCGACCTATGATCTGGTGGTGATCGACGAGCTGACCTATATGCTCGGCTACAAGTATCTGGACGAGCAGCGGGTGCTGGACGCCATCGCCAACCGCCCGATCGGGCAATCCGTGATCGTCACCGGCCGCGGCGGCGGCTCGGGCCTGCGCGAACTGGCCGATACGGTGTCCGAGGTCGACAACATCAAGCATGCCTTCACGGCCGGCATCAAGGCCCGCCAGGGTGTGGACTACTGATCGCCGTGCAGCCCGGACAATGCTGGTCGCCGGCCGATGGAGGCGCGACGGACCTGCCATCAACGTGCCTGCCGCGCGGCTGGCACGGGCGGGTCGAACCGCGGGGCGTGGCCATAGTGGCCGACGTGGCCGATCGGCCGTGGCGAGCGCTGTCGTCGGCCCCGGCCGGCGGCGGTCTGACCATGGCCTCGGCCTGGTTCAACGCGCATGTGCGCCATGACGCGCCGCTTGACCCGGCCGGACCGGCTGCGGTGCTCGCGCGCCTCGCCGACGAGCGCGGCCTGCCGGGCGATCGCGTGGCGATGATGACCGGCGCGGCCATGACATCGCTACGCCTGGCTGCCGCCGATATCGAAGGCGAGCGTTTCGCCGTGGCGCTGACGGCCGGGCTCGCGAATGCGAGGGCCGCGGGCGATGCCGCCGACGAGCGCCGTCTGCACGGGCGCGCCGGGCCGCCCGGCACGATCAATATCGCGCTTTTCAGCTCGGCCCGGCTGACCGACGCCGCCCTGGTCGAAACCGTGGGCACCGTCGCCGAGGCCCGCGCGGCGGCGCTCGCCGAAGCCGGCGTGGGCAGCGCCGTTTCGGGCCGGTCCGCCACCGGCACCGGCACCGATGCCACGGCCGTGTTCTGCGCGCCGGCCGGACGCGCCGTCGAGTACACCGGCAAGCACACGATCGTCGGCGAAACCGTCGCGCGGCTGGTGATGACCGCGCTCGCCGCGTCGATCGCCGGTGCGCGGTGTGTCGGGAACGTCGAATCAACGGCATACGAAACCTCCGCAGAATGTTGATTCTTTCTTTCATCTGCGTCCCTCCGCGTTTATCTGCGGATAAATATGATTTAGGCGCAGCGCGCGGCCTTTTGTGAATAAGAATGAGACGAGCCGGGATGTCTAGTACGTTGATGATCCAGGGCACGACCTCGGACGCCGGCAAGTCGACCCTGGTAGCCGGGCTGGCGCGGGCGTACGCGCGGCGCGGTGTCGACGTGGCCCCGTTCAAGCCGCAGAACATGGCGCTCAATAGCGCGGTGACCGTGGACGGCGGCGAAATCGGGCGGTCGCAATATCTGCAGGCGCAGGCCGCGCGGATCGCGGCGACCACCGATATGAACCCGGTGCTGCTCAAGCCCTCCAGCGATATCGGCGCGCAGGTCATCATCCACGGCCACGCGATCGGCGCCATGGACGCCGTCGCTTACCACGACTATAAAAAACAGGCGCTGGACGCGGTGCTCGTCGCATATGCCCGGCTCGCCAAGGATTACGAGCGCGTGTTGGTCGAAGGCGCGGGCAGCCCGGCCGAGATCAATCTGCGCGACGGCGATATCGCCAACATGGGTTTTGCCGAGGCGGTGGATTGCCCGGTGATCCTGGTCGCCGATATCGACAAGGGCGGCGTGTTCGCCCAGCTCGTCGGTACGCTGGAACTGCTGGCCGAATCCGAACGCGAGCGCGTGGCCGGTTTCGTCATCAATCGTTTCCGCGGCGATATCGACCTGCTGCAACCGGGTCTGGACTGGCTGGAGGAGCGCACCGGTAAGCCGGTGTTCGGCGTGCTGCCTTATCTGATGGGGCTGTATCTGGATGCCGAGGACGCGATCGCCACCGGGCAAAGCGCGAGTGGCGACGCGCTCGTGGTCCGGGTGCCGGTCACGCCCCGGATCAGCAACCACACCGATTTCGACGCCCTGCGCGCGCATCCCAAGGTCGATTTGCGGTTCGTCGGCCCCGGCGACGACCCGGGCCCGGCCGATCTGATCGTGCTGGCCGGGTCCAAGAACACCCGCTCGGACTGCGCCTGGCTGATCGCGGCCGGCTGGGCGGATCGCATCAAGCGGCATCTGCGTTACGGCGGCAAGGTGTTGGGTATCTGCGGCGGCTATCAAATGCTGGGCCGCGAGATCGCCGATCCGGACGGTATCGAAGGCGCGCCGGGCGTGACGCGCGGGCTCGGCCTGTTTGACCTGGCCACCCGGCTGGATCCGACCAAGCATCTGCAGAACGTCGCGGGCGAGCTGGTCGGCGGCGGCGCGGTGGCCGGTTATCGCATCCATTGCGGCATAACCGCCGGGCCCGATCTCGGGCCTCCGTTCGTTGACCTCGAAGACGGCGCGGACGGGGCCGTCTCCGCCGACGGCCAGGTCGCCGGCACCTATCTGCACGGCCTGTTCGACACCGGCGTCGGCTGCGACGCGATTCTCGCCTGGGCCGGGCTTGCCGAGGCGGGTTCGATCGATCAGCACGAGCGGCGCGAGGCGAGTCTGGAACGGCTGGCCGACGCGATCGAGGCCGCCATCGATCTGGAACGATTACCGTGAAGCCGGGCGTGTTGTTCGCGATCCTGGGTGGGCTGGCGGTGCTCGCCTTTATCGCGGAACTGGTGTTCGGCGCGGTGCGCCTGCCCGTCGCCGACGCGCTCGCGGCGCTGGCCCATGTCGGCGCGCCGTCGAATCAGACCGACCTCATCGTCAACGCCATCCGTCTGCCGCGCGCGATCCTGGCCGCGCTGGTCGGCGCGATTCTGGCGATCTCGGGCGCGGCCATGCAGGGTTTGTTTCGCAACCCGCTGGCCGACCCGTCGCTGATCGGCGTGACCGCCGGCGCTTCGGCCGGGGCCAGCCTGGCGATCGTATTCGGCGGCGCGCTGGCCGGCTTTGCCGGGCTGTCGATCGTGGCATTGGCCGCTTTCGCCGGCGGTACGGCGGCCGTCGTTCTGGTCTACGCCCTGGCCACGCGGACCACCGGTACGTCGGTGGCCACGATGCTGCTAGCCGGCATCGCGATCAGCGCGCTCGCCGGCTCGCTGACGTCGTTGCTGGAATTTTATGCCTCCAACCAAATGCTGCGCCGGATCAGCCTGTGGCAGATGGGCGGGCTCGAAGGCGCGAACTGGCCGCGCGTCGGGCTGATGACGATCGTGGCCGCGGCCGTGCTCGCCGGCCTGCCGGCGCTGTCGCGGGCGTTGAATGCGCTGTTGCTCGGCGAATCGGAAGCGCGCCATCTCGGCTTTGCCGTGGACCGGACCAAGACCGTGCTTATCGGCTTGGTCGCGCTCGGCGTGGGGGTGTCGGTGGCGCTGGCCGGCGCGATCGCCTTCGTCGGGCTGGTCGTGCCGCATATCGTGCGACTGGCGATCGGGCCGGACCATCGCGCGCTGCTGCCGGCTGCCGCGCTCGCCGGCGCGCTGCTGCTGCTGGCCGCGGATACCGTGGCGCGGGTCGCGGTCGCGCCCACCGAACTGCCGGTCGGGCTGCTCACCGCGCTGCTGGGGGCGCCATTCTTCATCGCGCTGCTGCGCAGCACGCGGGATTACGGCTTATGATAAAAAAGAACATTTATCCGCAGATTAACGCAGATATACACAGATGTAAGAAAAAATCCCGCAGAATAAACGAGGGATGTGGGCAAAATAATAACGTGACATCATGAATCAAAGCAGAAGCGCTCTCATTAAAATCTGCGTATATCCGCGTTCATCTGCGGACATGACTTGTAAAAATGCACGCAAACGCTGGCGATGACTCTGGCCGTTGAAAAACTGGCCGTCGTCCGCGGTGGACAGGCGCTGCTGACGGATGTCGGGTTCTGCGTGGCGCCCGGCGAGATGCTGGCCGTGATCGGCGCGAACGGGGCCGGCAAGTCCACGCTGTTGCATGCGCTGGTCGGCGATCTCGAGCCCGCGGCCGGACGTGTATTGTTTGCCGGCAGGGCGGTGGCCGGCTACGACCGGCGCGAGCGGGCCCGGCGCATAGCGTTTCTGGCCCAGGCCAGCCCGCTGACGTTTCCCTTCGCCGTGCGCGAGGTGATCGCGCTGGGGCGCAGTCCGCATGCCTCGGGCCGCGTCATCGACGCCGAGGTGATCGACCGGGCGGCGGCCGCCACCGATATCGCCCATCTGCTGGAACGGGCGTATACGCGGCTGTCCGGCGGCGAGAAGCAGCGCGTCCAGCTCGCGCGCGTGCTGGCGCAGATTTGGCGCCCCGAGGACGGGCGCGATCGGCTGCTGCTGCTCGACGAGCCCGTGGCCTCGCTGGATATCGGCCACCAGAGCCTGATCATGCGCTGCCTGCGGCGCGTCGCGGCCACCGGCGTGGCGGTGGTTTTCGTCGGCCACGATGTCTCGCTGGCCGCGGCCCACGCCGACCGGCTGATCGCGCTGGCCGACGGGGCCACGGTCGCCAACGGCACGCCGGCCGAGGTCGTCACCGAGGCCACCCTGGCCCGGGTCTTCGACGCCGAAACCCACGTCATGCCCCATCCCGTGACCGGCGCGCCGGTGGTGCTGCATGACTGACGCGTTGTCCTTTCATCATCTGATTCTGGGCGGCGCGCGCAGCGGCAAGAGCGCGTTCGCCGAGCGCGAGGCGCTGGCCACGCCGAATGCGGATCGTTTCATCTATATCGCGACCGGACAGGCGCTGGACGGCGCCATGGCCGAGCGAATCGCCCATCATCGCGCGCATCGCGACGTCCGCTGGCGGACCGTCGAGGCGCCGCTCGAACTGGCCGCCGCGATCGCGGCCCACGACCGGCCGCGCACGGCGATTCTCGTCGACTGCCTGACCCTGTGGCTCGCCAATGCCCAGGCCGCCGATGCTTGGCCGGCCGAGCGCGACGCATTGCTGGAAATCATCCCGACAAGTACTGCGCGCCTCGTTTTTGTCTCCAACGAAGTCGGTTCCGGCATCGTTCCGCTCGGCGAACTCTCGCGAACCTTCGTCGACGAGGCCGGCCGGCTGCATCAGGCGCTGGCTTCACTGTGTACCCGTGTCAGCCTCGTCGTCGCCGGCCTACCGCTTTCGCTCAAGTGACGGCTTTATCCTTTCAAAAATCATCCACAGATGAACTTGAATACACGTACATAATTATTGCGTTGTCGCGAGACATACTCGAGCTTGATGCGAATGTCGGGTTCGTGCCGCGGTTCTTTAAGAGCTTTAACCGCAGATTACACAGATAACGCAGATTAAAAGCAGCTGAATCAAAGCGATATCGTTGATGCTCGGCTCGGCGGAGCGCTGCGCCCCGGCTCATTTATCTTCCTATCTGCGTGAATCTGCGTCCATCTGCGGATAATTAAAAAACGAAACACCAGGAAATCACAGAGAAAATAAAATTTAAACCAAAAATAGTTCTTAAAATCTGCGGAATTTGCGGTTTAAAAATATCTATTATTGCCATCTGCATCAATCGGTGGCCTGTTTTAATTCGACTGGAGCGAAAACCTGTGCCCGACTTTGACTGGCTTTTCGAACCCGTGGCCCAGCTCGACGAGAGCGCGCGGGTGGCGGCGATCGCGCGTCAGAATCAGCTCACCAAGCCGCCGGGCTCGCTCGGTCGGCTGGAAACGATCGCCACCGATTTCGCGGCCTGGCAGGGGCGGGAACGACCCGCGCTTGCGCGTATCGGGCTGGCGGTGTTCGCCGGCGATCACGGCGTGGCCGCGCGCGGCGTGTCGGCGTTTCCGCAGGCGGTCACCGCGCAGATGGTCGCCAACTTCGCGGCGGGCGGCGCGGCGGTGGCGGTGCTGGCGCGCGAGGCCGGCGCTTCAATGGCCGTGGTCAATCTCGGCACGGTCACGCCCACCGACGCCGTGCCCGGCGTGATCAATCATCGACTGGCGCCCGGCACGGCGGATTTCACGCAACAACCGGCGATGGATTCCGCCACGCTCGGCGCGGCCATGGCCGCCGGCGCCGGTCAGGTGGAGCCTGGGCTGTCGCTGTTTGTCGGCGGCGAAATGGGCATCGCCAATACCACCAGCGCCGCGGCCGTGTTCGCCGCGCTTGCCGATCTGGACGGCGCGGCCACGGTCGGGCGCGGTACCGGGGTTGACGACGCCGGGCTGGCCGCCAAGCGGGCGGCCGTGGATGCGGGGCTTGCGCGCCATCGCGAACGTTGGTGCAGCGAAAGCCCGGAAACGGCCGCGCTCGCCGTGCTGGAATGCCTCGGCGGTCTGGAAATCGCCGCGCTCGTCGGCGCGTTCATCGCCGCCGCCCAACGCGCCGTGCCGGTGCTGGTGGACGGCTTCATCAGCAGCGTGGCGGCGCTGGCCGCGGTGCGGCTGAACGCGGGCGTCGCCGACTGGCTGATCTTCGGGCATCGTTCGGCCGAGGCCGGCCATGCGCGGGTATTGGAGGCGCTGGGCGCCAAGGCCCTGCTCGATCTGGACATGCGCCTCGGCGAGGGCAGCGGGGCGATGATCGCGATTCCCGTGATTCGCGCCGCGCTCGCGGTACACGCGAAAATGGCGACTTTTGCCGATGCCCGGGTCTGCTCCAATGATTGACTTCGATATGACCACGACCACGATCGATATCCTGCGCCACGCCGAATGCGAGGGCGGTTCGATCTTTCGTGGCTCGACCGATGTCGCGCTGTCCGGGCACGGCTGGTCGCGCCTGCGTCGGGTGACCCAGCCGCTGCCCGGCTGGGACGCGATCGTGACCTCGCCGATGCGCCGCTGCCGCGAGTTCGCGGCCGAGCTGGCCGAAGCCCGCGATGTACCGCTGACCGTGGACGCGCGTTTTCGCGAAATGTATTTCGGCGACTGGGAAGGCGTGCCGATCGCCGATGTCTGGGCGCGCCAGCCCGAGGCCGCGCGGGCCTGGTACGTCGACCCCGAGCAGCACACGCCGCCGAACGCCGAGTCGTTGTCCTCGATCCGCTCGCGTGTGGCCGACGGCTGGGCCGAGTTGGTGGCGGCGCATAAGGGCGCGCATATATTGCTGGTCGCCCACGGCGGCGTGATCCGCAACCTCGTCGCGCACGTGCTCGACCTGCCGCCGGTGGCCACCAATCGCTTCGGCATGCCCTACGGCTGTCGCGCCCGGATCTGCATCACCCACGACGGCGAGTCGGCTCTGCCACGGCTGATGGGTTACAACCTCGACCAGGCATGAAGCGCGCCGTCACGCCGTTGCTGCTCGCGCTGTCGCTGTTGACCACGCTGCCGGTCGGCCGTTGGCTGCCGGCGCGTATCCGCCCGCTCGATCAGGGGCGCTCGGTGGTTTGCTATCCGCTGGTCGGGCTGTTGATCGGTGCGGTGCTGGTGGCGGCCGGGGCTTTGCTGCGGGAGGCGCCGCCGCTGCTGGCGGCCGCGCTGCTGGTGGCGGTGTGGGCCGGCGTCACCGGCGCTCTGCACCTGGACGGTCTGGCCGACTGCGTGGACGGCTGGTTTGCCGGTCATAGCGATGCGACGCGCACGCTGACGGTCATGAAGGACCCGGCCGCCGGCCCGGCGGCGGTGGTCGCGCTCGTGGTCGTGTTGCTGGCCAAATTCGCGGCCCTGGCCGCGCTGCTCGGCCGCGGCGTATCGTCCGTCGGTGTGCTGCTGGCGGTGCCGATGCTCGCTCGCACGGCCGCCGCGGCTCTGATGGCGGTCACCGTTTATCGGCGCGCCGACGGCATCGCGCGCGATCAGGCAGCCACCCGGCCGCGCGGCGCCATCGTCATGGGGACGATCGCGGCGGCGCTCGTTGCCGTCTGTCTACTACCGATTGGGCTGTGGGGGCTGCTGGTGGTGCTGACGGCCGCGATCGGCTATGGCTGGCGGCGTATCTGGCAACGGCGCATCGGCGGCTATACCGGGGATGTGGCCGGCGCGCTGATCGAGTTGACCGAAACCGCGGCGTTGGTGGCGGCCGCTTGGAACCTGTCTTGGAGCTGAGTATCGCCGTGGCGGCGGCGCTGGCCGCCGACGCCGTGTTCGGCGAGCCGCGCCGGCGGCATCCGCTGGCGGCCTTCGGCCGGATCGCCGAGCGGCTCGAAAAGCGCTTGAATCGGGGCCGTCGCCGCGACGGCGTTCTCGCGCTTGTCTTATCGGTCGGCGCGCCGACCGTGGTCGTCGGTCTGATCGTCGGTATGGTCATCGCGTGGTTGCCCGAGCCGGCGGCCTGGGTATTAGCCGGCTTGGCGCTCATGCTGGCGGTCGGCCGGGCCGGGTTGATCGAACACGCCCAAGCGGTCGCCCGGCCGCTCGCCGCCGGCGATCTTGAGCGCGCGCGGCGGCGGGTGGCCGGGTTGGTCGGCCGCGACACCGAGCGACTGGACGGGGCGGGGGTACGCCGCGCCCTGCTCGAGTCGATACTGGAAAACACCAGCGATGCGATCTTTGCCTCGCTGTTCTGGTTCGTGGCCGGCGGCGCGGTCGCCGGGCCGGCGGGTGCGGCCGTGGCGGTGGTGGCGCATCGGCTGGTCAATACGCTGGATGCGATGTGGGGTTATCGGAACCCGCGATTCTCGGCCTTTGGCTGGGCCGCGGCGCGTCTGGACGACGGCATGAACTGGCCGGCCGCGCGGCTCACGGTTCTGGCTTTCGCCCTGGTGGGCGACACCCGTGCCGCGCTGGGCTGTTGGCGTCAACCGGCCGTACGCTGGTCCAGCCCGAACGCCGGACCGGTGATGGCGGCCGGCGCCGGCGCGCTCGGTATCCGCCTGGGCGGCGGGGCGTGGTATCACGGCGCTTGGCGGGAGCGCCCGGCGCTGGGCGGGCCCCGCGCGCCGGATGACGTCGACGTGGCCCGCGCGCTGGGTCTGGCCGATCGCGCGCTCGCCGTGGTGGTGGTTGTCGTGCTGATCGGAGACGGGCTATGTGCATGATTCACGGTGGAAAACTTCGCGCCGCGGCCGATCGTTACGGTATTGATGAAGCCGAGTGGCTGGATCTATCGACCGGTATCGCGCCCTGGTCGTGGCCGCTGCCGCCGTTGCCCGCCGCCGTCTGGTCGCGCCTGCCGGAAGCCGGCGACGGTCTGATCGCGGCCGCCGCCGACTACTATGGCTGCCCCGCGGATCGGCTCGCGGCGCTGCCGGGCAGCCAGTTCGCTATCCGCGAATTGCCACGGCTGTTCGCGCCGGCCACGGTCGCGGTGCCGGCGGTGGGTTACACCGAACACGCCGCGGCGTGGCACGCGGCCGGGCACAGGTTGCGTTGCTACGCGGATCTCGATGCACTCGAATCGATGCTGGCGAATATCGATCGGGCCGTGGTGCTCGATCCGAACAACCCGAGCGGCGAGCGCGCCGTTTCCGGCCGCCTGGGCCGGTTTGCCGCCGCGCTCGGCCCCGGGCGGTTGGTGGTGGACGCCGCTTTTGCCGACTGCGCCGGCGGATTGTCGTTCGACCCATTCGCGAATGATGCGATCGTGTTGCGATCGGTGGGCAAGTACTTCGGACTGGCCGGTATGCGGCTGGGTTTCGCTTTTGGCCACAAGCCGGTTATCGAGGCTTTGCACGGCGCCGTCGAGCCCTGGGGCGTGGCGCATCCGGCGCGCTGGATCGGCGCCCGGGCGCTGGCCGATCGCGACTGGCAGATCGGACAAAACGCCCGAATTCGCGATGGCGAGGCCTGGCTGCGTGCCCGGCTGGCGGATGTTTTTCCCGGGCATGGTATCGCCGGCGCCGGATTGTTCGTGACCGTCTTTTTCCCGGCGGAGGGCGCGGCGGCCGCGGCCCACGAGGCGCTGGCCCGTCGCGGCGTGCTCACCCGGCTTGGCGACAACGGGCGCTGGCTGCGCTTCGGTTTGCCGCTGAAAAGCCAGCGCGAGCGGCTATCGCAAGCCCTGACCGATATGGGGACGCACGCTTTGCCCATTAAGGATTCGAATTGATGGCGGAGCGGAATGCCGGCCGATTCCGTGCTTGTATGCGGTGGCGCCGGCGCCGCGAACCCGCGGATCGCGGGTCGGGCGCGGCAAAATTATCGACGCTCGGGCCGCTTCTCATGCTGTGGTGGTTGGTTGCGTCGCCGGCGGCCGCGGCGCCGGTTTCGGTAACCGATTTCACCGGACATGAGGTACGGCTCGATCATCCCGCGCGGCGTATCGTCGCGCTTACCCCGCACCTCGTGGAAAATCTGTTCACGGCGGGGCTGGGCGATCGCGTGGTCGGCGCGGTGCGCTATTCGAATTATCCGCCGGCGGCGAAGCGCAT
Organism: Salinisphaera sp.; assembly: GCF_035690525.1. GTDB lineage: Bacteria > Pseudomonadota > Gammaproteobacteria > Nevskiales > Salinisphaeraceae > Salinisphaera. The sequence goes on along the minus strand of NZ_DASSKM010000099.1, from coordinate 14,319 downwards.
CCCGCGCGTGGGCGGCTACAACAGCCTGAGCCTTGAGGCGATCGTGGCAAGAAATCCGGACCTGGTGGTCGCCTGGGCCGAAGGCGGATCGCCCGATATCGTGCGTCGGCTGCGGGCGCTGGGGATCGCGGTCTATGTCGACGATCCGCGCCGGCTGTCCGGCATCGCGCGCACCATTCGCGATCTGGGCGTGCTCGGCGCCACCGAAGCCGTCGCCGATCGCGCGGCGTCGGCCTTCCGGCGCCGCATCGCGGCGCTGCGGCAACGCTATGCCGGCCGCGCCCCCGTTACCTTGTTTTGGGAAGTTTGGTCCGATCCGCTGCGCACGCTCTCCGGCGCCGGCATGACGGGCGCGGTGATCCGGCTCTGTGGCGGCGACAACATATTCGCCGATGCGCCCACGCTGGCGCCGCAGGTGAGCATCGAATCGGTGATTGCGCGTAAACCGCAGGCGATCGTCGCCTCGGGCGTGGCCGAAACCCGGCCCCAGTGGAAAACCTATTGGCAACGCTGGCCGACGATCCCGGCGGTCGCCCACGATCATTACGTGACCGTGCCCTCCGACTTGATCAGCCGGCCGACGGTGCGGCTCGCCCAGGGCGCGGCCGATCTGTGCCGTGGGTTGGATCGGGTGCGAGCCGCTGACGGAAAACGTTAGCTTGCCCCGATCCGTTGCCGGCGAAAGATCTGGGCAGTGATCTGAAGACATTTATCCGCAGATGGACGCAGATTAACGCAGATGATGTGTGCCGATTCGCGGGCCCAGCGGCGGCGTCGCCGTTCTTTCTAGCTAGGCCCGGTTCGTTATTTCCGGTTTTTCATCTGCGTCTATCTGCGTCTATCTGCGTTGATCTGCGGACAGAAAAATTGCCGTTCAGGCATCAGGATACAGTACCTTCCAAAAACTAATGTCTCCAAATTCGCATTCTCTACGAATAACAGCCGGGCCTGATGATCAATCCAGCGCCAACCAGATGCCGACGCCGATGATCAGCGTGCCGGCGATGCGGTTCATCAGGCGCACGTTGGAGCGCCGGGCCAGCATGGTGCGCGCCGCCGACCCGCCGCTGGCATAGAGCGCGAGGCAGGTCAGCTCCAAGTCTCTAGGGTCAAGTCTATTCATGACTCAAACTATTTCCGCCGCAGCTTTGTTGGCCCGCGTTCAAGCATCTTATTTCAGTCTGACCCCGGTTTCTCCGAGTTTAGGCTGAACAACGTAACGCTGTACCGCCTTCTTGATTGCCTCCGACGCTTCAGGAATCACGATCAAACCAGAGTCAATCGCTTCGACTATGGTCATTCGACGAGCCCGAATTCCTAGGACGATAAGTTGGCACTGTTCACCAACATGGTTCGCAGTCACACTATTCAGCCTATTTGTTCCATCTTGCGTTAACTTGAGCCAGACCTTATTGTCGAATATCGCTGCTTTATGCAAATTCCGGGGACAGTATATTTATCTTTGCAAATTCCGGGGACAGTATATTTATCTTTAATCTACCACCCCAATTGAGGATGGTTGAAATCCCTCGCCTTGTAGGGGAATGCATCATCTGATCGGCAAATTGGCTTGAGCTGAAGACTTGCAAAAAATATCTCTAAACTCTTGTTTCTATGGATAACAATCGGGCCTGATGATCAATCCAGCGCCAGCCAGATGCCGACGCCGATGATCAGTGTGCCGGCGATGCGGTTCATCAGGCGCACATTGGAGCGCCGGGCCAGCATGGCGCGCGCCGCCGATCCGCCGCTAGCATAGAGCGCGAGGCAGGTCAGCTCCATCGCCAGGATCATCGACAGCAGCACCGCGAGCTGGGGTGCGAGCGCGTGCCGGAAGTTCAGAAACGGCGGCAGCAGGGCGATGAAAAACGCCCAGCCCTTGGGATTGGCGATCGCGGTAACGAGCCCCTGGCCGGCGAGCTGGGCTCTTCGCGGCGCGGGTGCATCGTGGGCGATTTCGGGGATCGCCAGATTGCCGCGCGAGCGCCACATTTCGATGCCGAGCCAGACCAGATAGGCGCCGCCCACCCATTTGAAGACGGTGAACACGCCCGGGTAGCGCAACAGCACCGTCGCCACGCCAATGACCGAGGCGACGGCTACCGTGGCCACGCCGATCAACTCGCCGATCCACATCCAGGCCGTGCGCCGTACGCCGACCGTCATGCCGAGGCTCAGCGAGAGCGTCATACACAGGCCGGGCGTGAGCGAAACCAGGAAGAATGTCGGGATGAAGACCGACAGCGTGGAAAGCGTCATGAGCGAACAGTGCGCGCTAGCGGACCGCTATTATACGAGCCGTATACGAGCCCGTCGCGCCGCCGCTAATAACGGGCGGGCCGGCGATCACCCGCTTCGGGCCACCAGGGTCTTGATATGGATGGCCGCGCTCGCGGCCAGGGCGTCGAGCGCGTAGCCGCCTTCGAGCAGGCTGACGATGCGCCCGTCGCAGTAGCGATCGGCGGCGTCGGCGATGCGTTCGGTCAACCACTCGAAATCCTCGGCCTCGAGCTGGAGATCGGCCAGCGGGTCGGCGCGGTGGGCGTCGAAGCCGGCCGAGATCAGTATCAGTTCCGGTTCGTGTTCGTCCAGCGCCGGCAGCCAGTCGCGCTCGACCGCGCGCTTGAACACCGCGCCCCCGGTGCCGGCGCGCAGCGGGGTCTTGATCAGCCGGCCCGGCACGCTTTCATCCGACGTGAAGGGAAACAGCGGGTTCTGATAGGTCGAGCAGAACAGCACGCGGGGCTCGTGACGGAATACGTCCTCGGTACCGTTGCCATGGTGGACGTCGAAGTCGAGGATGGCGACCCGGTCCAGGCCGCCGGCCGCCAGCGCATGCGCGGCCGCGATCGCTGCGTTGTTGAAGAAACAAAAGCCCATGGCGCGGGCGTATTCGGCGTGGTGGCCGGGTGGGCGGACCGCGCAAAAGGCGTTGGCGACTTCGCCGGCGAGCACGGCATCGACCGCGGCCATGCCGGCGCCGGCGGCATGGCGTGCGGCGGGCAGGGTGTGCGGCGTCAGTAGCGTGTCGCCGTCGAGCGGGAGCCGGCCGGTGGTGGGTGCGATGGCCGACAGTTGGTCGACATAGAAGGCGTCATGGACGCGCTTGATCGCGTCCAGCGGCGCATCGGGCGCGGCGCGGCGATCGAGCGCCCCGGCGACACCGACCACGCCGAGCCCCTGTTCGATCGCCTGCAGACGCCCGGGCGCCTCGGGGTGGCCGCGCCCCATGTCGTGGGCGCGACACAGGTCATGACGCGAGAAATAGGCCGTGCCCATAGAGGCGCCGGTCGCGGCTAGCTGTGCTGCAGCGTGACGATGCGATCGACCAGATTGGCCTCTGCCGGATGCGCCGGATAGAGCGCCGAATAATGGCGCTGCATCCAGTGCCCGAACGCCTGGTTGTCGTTCGCGCCCAGCAGATCGGCCAGCGAATCGATGTGCTCGCCGCCGCCGGATGCGGCTTCACGCCGCAGCGCCACGCGCTGGCTGTGGGCGAACTCGTGGGCGGCGGCGAAATCGTCGTCGTTCGCCCTGCCGACGATATAGGCGGTGGTGCCGGCGGTGCTCGCCGTGGTGGTGAAATCGTGGCTGTCGTAGGCCAGGGCCGGGGTGGCGGCCAGTGTACTCAGGCTGGCGGCAGCGGCGATGGCGGCATGGCGTAGACGGATCATGGGCGGCTCCTGTGTTGGATCATTTCGTCGATTATCGTCCGTCCGAGCTGAATCGTCACCGATAGAGTTCGTGCCCGCCGTCCTTGAACTCTTCGGCTTTTTCCGTAAGCCCGGCTTTCAGCGCGTCCTCGGGGGTCTCGATGCCGCGCTGGGCGGCGAACTCGCGCACTTCCTGGGAAATGCGCATGGAACAGAATTTCGGCCCGCACATGCTGCAGAAATGGGCGACCTTGGCGCTGTCTTTCGGCAGGGTTTCGTCGTGGAATTCACGCGCCTTGTTCGGATCCAGCCCCAAGTTGAATTGATCGTCCCAACGGAATTCGAATCGTGCCTTGGACAAGGCATTGTCGCGGATCTGGGCGCCCGGATGGCCCTTGGCCAGATCGGCGGCATGGGCGGCGATCTTGTAGGTGACGATGCCTTCGCGCACGTCGGCCTTGTCCGGCAGGCCGAGATGTTCCTTAGGCGTGACGTAGCACAGCATGGCGGTGCCGTACCAGCCGATCTGGGCCGCGCCGATCGCCGAGGTGATGTGGTCGTAGCCGGGGCCGATGTCGGTGGTCAGCGGGCCCAGCGTATAGAACGGCGCCTCGTGGCAGTCGGCGAGCTCCGCGTCCATGTTCTCCTTGATGCGCTGCATCGGCACGTGGCCGGGGCCCTCGATCATCACCTGCACGTCGTGGTCCCAGGCGATTTTCGTCAGCTCGCCGAGCGTGGCCAGCTCGGCCATCTGGGCCTCGTCGTTGGCATCGGCAATCGCGCCGGGCCTGAGGCCGTCGCCGAGAGAAAAGGCCACGTCGTAGGCCTTCATGATCTCGCAAATATCCTCGAAGTGCTCGTAGAGGAAGGATTCCTTGTGATGGGCCAGGCACCACTTGGCCATGATCGAGCCGCCGCGGGAGACGATGCCGGTGACGCGGTTAGCCGTCATCGGCACAAAGGGCAGGCGCACACCGGCGTGGATGGTGAAATAGTCCACGCCTTGCTCGGCCTGTTCGATGAGGGTGTCGCGGAACATTTCCCAGGTCAGTGCCTCAGCCTTGCCGTCGACTTTTTCCAGCGCCTGATAGATCGGCACCGTGCCCACCGGCACCGGCGCATTGCGGATGATCCACTCGCGGGTCTCGTGGATGTGCTTGCCCGTACTGAGATCCATGATGGTGTCGCCGCCCCAGCGCGCCGCCCAGACCATCTTCTCGACCTCCTCGGCGATCGAGGACGTTACCGCCGAGGTGCCCATATTGGCGTTGATCTTGACCCGGAAATTGCGGCCGATGATCATCGGCTCGGATTCGGGATGATTGATGTTGTTGGGGATGATCGCGCGCCCGGCGGCGATCTCGTCGCGCACGAATTCGGGCGTGACGGGATCGGGAATGCTCGCACCGAAACCCTCGCCCGGATGCCGGCGCAGCAGGCGGGAATCGCGAATTTCGTCGATCTTCGCGTTCTCGCGGATGGCGACGTATTCCATTTCCGGGGTGACGATGCCTTGCCTGGCGTAGTGCAGCTGCGAGACGTTGGCGCCGGGTCTGGCGCGGCGCGGCGTGCGTACGTCGGGAAAGCGCAGGTGGCCGGTGGCGGCATCGGCGGCGCGCGTGCGGCCGAATTCGGAGGACAGGCCGGCCAATACCTCGGTGTCGCCGCGTTCTTCGATCCAGGCGGCTCGAAGCGCGGCCAAGCCGCGCGTCAGGTCGATCGCCGCGTCCGGGTCGGTATACGGGCCGGAGCAGTCGTAGATCGTGATCGGCGGGTTCTTTTCCACGCCGAAGGTGGCCGGGGTGTTGCTTTGCGCGACCTCGCGCATCGGCACGCGGATATCGGGCCGGGAACCGGTGACGTATATGCGTTCGGAATTAGGAAACGGTACGCGCATTTCGTCGGCTAGACGGGCGGAAACGGCCAAATTCTTGGCTATATTCTTGGCCAAATCCTGGGGCAGAGCACTCATAGTCGAATCCCGGGCAAGTTAGGAAACATCGACCCTAGCAAGGTCGGGTGATCGGTGAAATAAGCATAAGTCTAGGGGGTTGTCGCAGCGGCGGCCAAAGCGCGCTAACCGTGCGCGGCCAGCGCGCCGCTGGCGACGCATTCGGCGCCGGCGGCGCGCATGGCGTGGATGGCCGCTTTGGTATCGCCTTCGTGCATGTTCACGCCGCGCGTGCCGTCGACGATGAGCGTGACGGCAAAGCCTTCCGCCAGGGCGTCCATGACGGTGAACTTCACGCACACGTCGGCGGCCAGGCCCATGACGAACAGCCGGCTCGTGCCGAGCCGGTGGAGGAGCCCGGTCAGGCCGGTGTCCTGGCGATGATCGTTGTCGTAGAAGGCGGAATAGCTGTCGATGCGGCGGTTCTCGCCCTTGCGCACCACATGGTCGATATGCGCGACCTCGAGCGCCGAGGCGAAGCCCGCGCCGGCGCTGTTCTGTACGCAGTGCGGCGGCCAGAGAATCTGCTCCAGGTCATCGACTTCGGTGACCTGAAAGGGCTCGAAACCGGCGTGCTGCTCGGCGAACGACAGATGATCGGCCGGATGCCAATCCTGGCTGGCGACCACGCGGGGAAACAACGGCATCAGCCGGTTGGCGATCGGCACCACGGTATCGCCCGCGGCCACGGCGAGCGCGCCGCCGGGCAGGAAATCGTTCTGAATATCGACCAATAGCAGGGTGTCGGTCATGTGCCCTCCGATTGCCGGCCGTTGAGATGACGCTGGGCGAGCCAATCGCGCAGGGCGTCGGTGGATTCCTCCAGATAATGATCGACCACCGCCGGATAGTTCGGCCGATCGGCGAAATAAGCGAACTGGGCCATGGCGTAGTCGCGAATCGCGCCCAGCTCGGGCGAGGAAGTCACGCGGGCGCCGTCCTCGATGACCGGGCGCAACATCTCGATGTGCGGGGCGCCGGCATCGAAGCGGTGCTCGTACTCGGCCACGCCGCCGGCCCAGGCGGTGGACCAGGACGCCTCGTCGTAGAGCAGGTCGGCGATCGGGTTGGCCTCGTCGTCGGTGAAACGACGCACCTGTTGCACGCCGGGTCGTGTGAGCTTGCCGGGCGTGTCGCTCATCTTCATGCGATACGACCAGCGGCCGCTGTCCTCGCGGATCGCGGCGAGCTTGTATACGCCGTCGAGCGCGGCATCGGGCTGGGCGGTGGTCAGGCGCGTGCCCACGCCCCAAAGCACGATCGGCGCGCCGCGCGATTTCAGATCGGCGATCGCGCGTTCGTCCAGGCTCGAACTGGCCGCGATCTTGGCGTCGGGAAACCCGGCGGCATCGAGCCGGCGCCGGGCGCGGCGGGCAAGCTGGGCCAGATCGCCCGAATCCAGCCGGATGCCGGCCATCTCGTAGCCGTGCTCGCGCAGCTTGTCGCCCGCCCGGATCGCGTTCTCGATGCCTTCCAGCGAGTTGTAGGTATCGACTAGGAACACGCAGTTGTTGGGTAGCGCGCGGGCATAGGTATCGAAGGCGTCGATCTCGTGATCGAAGGCCATCACCCAGCCGTGGGCGTGGGTACCGGACACGGGAATGCCGAACAGCTGCCCGGCCAGAACGTTGGACGTGCCGGCACAGCCGCCGATATAAGCCGCGCGTGCGGCCGACACGCCGCCGTCGATGCCCTGGGCCTTGCGGAGCCCGAAATCGAGCACGGCATCGCCTTCGGCGGCGTGCGCGATACGGGCGGCCTTGGTGGCCACCAGCGTCGGGAAATTCATCAGGTTGAGTAGCGCGGTCTCGAGAATCTGGGCTTCGAGGATCGGCCCGCGTACCCGCAGCATCGGCTGATGCGGAAACACCGCGGTACCCTCGGGCACGGCGTCCACCTGGCCGATGAAGCGGAAATCGCGCAAATAGTCTAGAAAGCCAGGGTCGAACAGGGCCTCGCCGGCGTTGTCCTTGAGCGTGGCCAGATAACTCACGTCCTCTTCGGCGAAGCGCAGGCCGCAGATATAGTCGATCGCGGTCTCGATTCCGGCGGCCAGCGCAAAGCCGTTGTCGAACGGGGCCTGGCGGAAGAACAGATGAAAGACCGCCTCGCGCTGTCCCGTGCCGTTGTACCAATGGGCATAGGCCATGGTCAGTTGGTAGAGGTCGGTCAGCAGCGCGGGAGCGCGGCCATAGAGCTTCTCGATTGCGGACATCGCGTCGTTCTTTGGTGCCGGTCGGGCGGGCCGGGCCCCGGCCGATCGGTTAGGCTGTGGGGCGAAAGTAGGCGCTACGACATAAAAACCATCGTAGCCCGAATAGTAGCCCGAATACGTATATCGCCAGTCTACCGGTATCCTTTTATTAACCAATACCCCGCGGCTCGCCGTGGGGCCCTCCCCATGAGCGAATCGCGCCAGCACCAGCAGAAAACCGGCCGCACGCCGCTGTCGCGACGCCAGCGCCTGCTGATCGCGATCGCCGCGCCGTTGCTGCGGCTATTGGCGCGGGCTCTGCTGGGCACCTGCCGCAACGTGGGCGTGCATGGCGCGCGTCATCTGGACGCGCTGATCGCACAGGAGCGCTCGGCCTTGTTGTGTTGCTGGCATCAGCGGCTGCCGTACTGCGTCGGCTGGCTGCTGGCCGCGCGCTCGCGTGGGCTGAACCCCGGTTTTTTGGTATCGCCCTCGCGCGACGGCGAGCTGATCGCGGCCGTGGTCGGCGGCCTCGGCGCCACCGTGCGGCGCGGCTCGGCCAACCGCACCGGCGCGCGGGCGTTGCGCGAGATGTATGCCACGCTCAAGGCCGGCGTCTCGCCCATCATCGCGGCCGACGGCCCGCACGGGCCGGCCCGCGAGGCCAAATCCGGCACCCTCATGCTGGCCCAGATGACCAAGGCGCCGCTACTGCCGATGACGTTCGCCGCCGATCGCTACTGGCAGCTAGGCTCCTGGGACCGAATGATCATCCCCAAGCCGTTCGCCCGGGTCACGCTCTGTATCGGCGAACCGGTCGACGTGGCCCGTGGCCAGGATAGCGAGACGCAGGCGCGGCTGTTGGCCGAACGCCTGAACGCGCTCGACGCCGACGCCGATGCGGCGGTTGCGCGCTCGTCCGCGTAGCCAGGTGTAGGCGTGAATCAGACCGACGTTGTCGTTCATGGCAACGATCGGCTCCATCAATCGGTGGCAGGAAGGCTGCCGCCGAACACACCAGGACGCATGTATGGCGCAATCCTCCGAGTCACCGGGCCGGTCGAAGCATCGTAAAAACAAAGACCGCAAATCCGGCTGGCGCCGGGCGTTTGTAGCGTGGCTCGCCGAATGGGCGGTTTCGCGGTTCATATGGCTGCTCCGACTGACCTGCCGCGTGCGCATCGTGCATGGTCAGGCGCATCTCGATGCGGCGCTGGCGCGGGGTACGGCGGTCGTGCCCTGTGCCTGGCATCAGCGCTTGGTGCCGAGCGCCCTGTTTCTGCGCGCGCAGCGATCACGGGGCATGCGGGTCGGTTTCTTGATAAGCCCGTCGCGCGAGGGCCTGTTCATGTGCCGGGTGGCGCGGGCGCACAAGGTCGAGGCCATATGCGGCTCCTCCAGCCGCACCGGCAAGGAAGCGATGCGCGCGCTCACCGAAGCCGTGGGCGTGGGCATATCGCCCATGATGTACGGCGATGGCCCGCGCGGCCCGGCCCGGGTGTTCAAACCGGGCGCGGTGGTGCTGGCGAGCCGGGCCGGGGCGCCGCTGTTTCTGGTCGGTGCGGCCGCCAGCCGTTATTGGCAGGTCAAATCATGGGACAGTTGCCACGTGCCCAAACCGTTCTGCCGGTTCGATATCGCGATCGATGCGCCGTGGCCGGTCGGCGCGCTCGAAGGCACGCAACAGGCCGAGGACATCGCAGCCGCGCTCGGGCAACGGCTAGATGTGCTGAACAAGATCGCCGAGACCGGCTCACCGCCGTCGGATAGGCGCCGGTCTGAGCGCTCGCCCCCGCCGCGTGGCTAGGCGGCTGTCTCGGCTTTCAGAAACGCCGCCAGTTCATCGATGGTCGAATAATCAAACAGATCGTTGATCTCGATAGTGTCCGGCCAGCGGGCCTCGATGCCTTCGTGAATTTGCGCCAGTTCCAGCGAGGACAGGCCGATCTCGAACAGATCGTCGCCGGTGCCGATCTTCTTGTCGGGGGCGACTTCGTCGCAGATCGCTTTGAGTTCGTCGGCGATGCCGGCATTTTGCGCGGGCTCGCCGGCGACGTCGGTAGCCGCGGCCAGCGCATCGAGTTCGGCGATGACAGCGTCGAAGGCGCCCTCGGCATAGTCGCGGGCGAGTACCGCCCGCTGTAGCTTGCCGCTGGTGGTTTTGGGGATCTGGCGCACGGGTACGACGCGGTCCACGGCCAGGCCGGCGCCGTGGTTGACGCGGTGGGCGACGGCGCGGGCGATGGGCAGAAAATCCTCGGTGCGGCCGCGAAAGACCACGAACAAGACCAGTTCGTCGGCATCCGCGCCGGGCGCGCGTACGCCGGCGGCCGCGATCTTGTTCAAATCCACGCCGTCGGCGCCCTGCGCGATCGCTTCCATATCCTGGGGATAATGATTGGCGCCGTTGATGAAGATAATGTCCTTGGCGCGCCCGGCGATATACAGATCGCGGTCGTGGATGAAGCCGAGATCCCCGGTATCCAGCCAGCCGCCGCCGACCAGCGCGGCCGCGTTGGCGTCGGGGTTGGCATGGTAGCCGGCGGTGACGTTGGGGCCTTTGATCCAGACCCGCCCGACCGTGTCTTCGGCCAGCGCGGCGCCCTCGGCGTCGGCAATGACGAGATCCGCGCCGGCCACCGGGCGGCCGAGGTTGACCAGTTCGATCGCGGTATTGGAATCGTCGCGACGCACCGTATCGCCGATGCCGAGCGCGCCGCGCGCGACCGTGAACGTGGAGAGCCCCACGCCGGGCCGGGGAAAGGCCGCGGCCAGGCTCGCCTCGGCCAGGCCGTAGACACAGAACATCACGTCGCGCGCCAGGCCGACGGGGGCCAGCGTGTCGAGAAATTCACGCGCCAGCGGCGCGGCGATCGGTTCGGCGCCGTTGTAGATCAGGCGCACGCTCGACAAGTCGATGTCCGGCAGACCTTTCGAGCCGATCGCGCGCAGCGTGTGGCGATAGCCGAAGTTCGGCGAGCACAGCAGCGTGGCCTGCTTCTCGGCCGCCTTGTCCAGCCATAGCAGCGGCCGGCGGGCGAACAGGTCGGTCGCCATCAGGTGATGATCGAAGGCATGAACGGTAAGCGTCAGATGAAAACCGATCAGGCCCATATCGTGGGTGAGCGGCATCCAGGACAGCGCGACTTCGCGCTCGCCGAACGCCGAACCCTCGGTAATGGCGGCGATATTGGCGAGCACGTTGGCGTGGCTTAAGACCACGCCCTTGGGATCGCCGGTCGAGCCGGAGGAAAACTGGATGAAGGCGGTGTCCCCGGACGCGATCGCGGCGCGCTCGGCGGCCTGCTCGACCGCGGGCGGTTCGTCCGAGATGGCGTTGTCGGCCAGACGCTCGCCGGCCGCGGCCGTACCCTGGGCCTCGAAGTATCCGAGGATGCGTTCCATATGGCGGGCGCCGGTGACCACGCGGGGCTCGCCGGTATGCGACCACACCTTCGCCAGCTTGGCCAGATGCGCGTCGGTCGCGCCCGCGGCCACGGGCACCGGCGTCAGTCCGCCGTAGATCGCCGCCCAGTAGAACTGCAAAAAGCGCAGGTTGTCGGCGATGTAGAGGATCAGCGGATCGCCCGGCTTCGCGCCCTCGGCCTGCAGCACGGCGAGCACGCGCAGCGCGGCGCGCTGCAATAGCCGATAGCTCAGCCGGCGCTCGTCGTTGGCGCCGTCGATGAAGCCGATCTCGCCGTCGGTCTTGGCCGCGGCGTCCAGTGCGTCGGCCAGCGTGTCGAACAAAGTCATAGCGATGTTATTCGTGTCGCGGGAGCGACGATCGTCGTTAGCGGGGCGCCAATTGTAAATAAATTCCGTCCGCCGGCCGTAGATTGATCGCCGATTCGATCGCCGGCTCGCCCTCGCCGCGCCAGCTCGGCGCCGCTCGCGGGCCGGGTGGAGGCGCCGGCGTGGCATCATTCGGGGTACGAACCCCGGATTCGCTCATCGCGGTCATGCCCGGCTCGCCGGCGTTCGGGCGCCGCGATAGCCACAACAAAACATTTCGATTACATTAAAGAATCGTTTATGCTTGTAGTGTACATCGTTCTCGACGACGAGTACGAGGATATTTTCGCCCGGCATCCGCCCGCGCTCGCGCCGCCGGCTTATCGCGAGCGCATCGCGACGATGACCAGCCGCGCCGCCCGGGCGCGGACGATGGCGGGGCTGTGGCTGCTCGAACAGGGGCTGGCGGAGTTGGGCTGTCGTGAAGCGCGGATCGAACGCCTAGGGTTTGCCCCGGGCGGCCGGCCGGTATTCGCGGTCGGCCCGTGGTTCAGCATTTCCCATAGCGCGCAGCTCGTGGCCTGTGCGGTCAGCGAGCGCTGTGCGGTCGGTCTCGACGTGGAGCGACGCCGCAACGGCGTATCAGCGCGGTTGCGGCACGCGATCGCGCCGAACGGCGATTTCTTTGCTTCCTGGTGCGCCCGCGAGGCGACGGTCAAAGCCAGCGGCCGGGTCGGGCTCGCCCGTATTCGCGCGGTGGCGATCGACGGCGATAGCGCGTATCTGGACCGGCGCGGCTGGCGCCTCACGCCGCTCGCGCTGGCGCCGGGTTACGCCGGCTGCGTTGCCGCCGGCGCCGCGATTGCGCCCGGAGCCATCGAATGTATCGACTGCGCGGCCCGGATTGACGCAAACAGTGTTCGAGGAAACGGTCGAACCTGATCTTTTATGGCCGGGTCAGCCTCGCTCACGGCGGATGAAATATAGCCCGGTGTAGATTTTGGGGTCGACGGCCAGGCCGTCGCGCTCGCGTTCGGCCAGCCAGTCGTCGATCCGATCCAGGGTGATCGCATGCACGGTGATGTCTTCGCTGTCGTCGCCGCCGCCGTCGCCGACGCGCTTAAGATCGAGAGCGCGATAGAACCACAGCGTTTCGCCCGACAGGCCGGCGCTGGGCGGCCCGCCGGTCATGTATTCCAGCCGCGCGGGGGAAAAGCCGGTTTCTTCCTCGAGCTCCCGCGCGGCGGCCACGGCGAGCGTTTCATCCTCCTCGCCGGCGATGTCGCCGACCAGGCCGGCCGGAAGCTCCAGCACCGGCCCGCCGATCGCCGGGCGCGGCTGCTCGACCAGCAGCAGTTCATCGTCCGCGGTGACGGCGACGATGATGACCGCGCCGCGCGCGTTCACCCGCTGGACGAATTCCCAGGTGTCGATGCACTGCAGACGCAGATATTTGCCTTCGTAAAGCGTTTGTCCATCTGCCATGGTGAAAGCGCTGTCGGATAAAGCCGCCCAGTGTAGAGCCTGTGCCCCGCCGCGGCGAGCTATCGGCGCCCTAAGTCGGCCTAAATCGGCGTTGGGTACAATGCTTGAGAGTGCGCTAAAATGAAGTTTATGAACAATCAAAATGAACTCGAAATCGAGCGGCATGCTCTGGAAATCCCACCAGAAGCGCGGTTGCGGCTCGCGGCCAAGCTTTTATCCAGCGTGCCAAACACGGCTCGTTCCAGTCTTAGTGAAGAACAGGCATTGGATTTGGCCGAAAAGCGAGCCGAAGAATTGGATAGCGGCAAGGTCGCGGGGCTTGACTATCGCGAAGAGATGGATCGCATTCGCTCGTCGCTGTCTCGATGAGGCTAATCATTCATCCCGAAGCGTCTGCTGACATTCGGGAGGAAGCGGAATACTACGAGGGGAAACAGCCGGGACTGGGGCTGGCGTTTCTGCAAGAAATAGATTCGGCCATAGAATCAATCGTGTCTATGCCCGAAGCATTTCCCAAACGTCGCAAAAATATCCACATGTTCGTTTTGTCTCGTTTCCCATTTTCCGTGCTATATCGCGTCCACAACAACGAGCGTGGTCTTGAGGTATTGGTAGTACGTCATCACGCTAGGCATCAAGACTATGGAATGCACCGGGCGTAGTTCATGCCCAACATTGCGCTGCACCTGACCGCTTTAACCGCTGGCGCGGTTAAAGTTCCCTCCGCAGCCTACGGCTGCTCCGGCAGCAGGTGAGCTGGGGCGATATATCGGGTATGCGAAAGGCTCGCCTTTGCTAAGCTTGCGCCGCCCCGAGGGGCTACGAACTCGATGACCAACCGCGGAGACCGGCGCGCGCCATGAGTACAGCAGCACATCGCATTCTCATCGTCGGCGGCGGCGGCCGCGAGCACGCCCTGGCGTGGAAGCTGGCCGCTTCGCCCCGGGTCGATCATGTTTATGTCGCGCCCGGCAACGCGGGCACGGCGCGTATGCGCGACGCCAGCAACGTGCCGATCAGGGTCGATGCACTCGATGCGCTACGGGATTTCGCGCTCGACAACGCCGTGAGCCTGACCGTGGTCGGCCCCGAGGCGCCGCTGGCCATCGGCATCGTCGATGTGTTCACGGCGGCCGGGCTGGCCTGTTTCGGGCCGACCCGGGCGGCCGCCGAACTCGAGGCGAGCAAGGCGTTCTCCAAGGATTTTCTGGCGCGCCACGATATTCCGACCGCGGCCTACGCCACCTTTGCCGACTACGACGCCGCGGCGGCCTATATCGAGGCCCGCGGCGCGCCGATCG
>NZ_DASSKM010000098.1:0-3488 GCF_035690525.1 Salinisphaera sp. | reverse complement strand
ACGAAGCCCAGCGCTAGCGAACGCTTGGTCTCAAGGCCCCCCGGCCAGCTGTTGACGATGGATTCGATCGCGGCATCGGGTTCAAAACGCACGCGCGCCCGGGTTTCTATTCCAGCTTGGCGTTCCAGAGCGTCAAGCATTTCCGACACCGTGACGGTGAGCCCCGGCAAGTTGAAGGTGCGCCAGTCGCCCAGCCGATCGGCGGGCAGCGTCAGTGCATGGACCAGATTGGTCACGGCGGTTCGCGGCGACGACAGCCACAAGGGCAGATCGGACGCCACCGGGCAGATGGCGTCCTCTCCGTTCAGCGGCTCACGGATAATTGAACTGGCAAACGACGAAGCCGCTTTATTGGGTCGACCCGGGCGCACCACGATGGTTGGCAATCGACAGGCACGGCCGTCAATGAACCCTCGCCGGCTGTAATCGTTGACCAGCAGTTCACCGATCGCTTTCTGCGTACCGTAGGACGACTGCGGCATCGGTGCGGTGTCCTCGGCCAAGGGCTCGACCTCGCCCGGCCCAAACACAGCCAGCGAGCTGGCAAACAGGAAACGCGGCGCCTGCGCCAGCCGGCGGCACGCATCCAGAAGCACGCGCGTAGCATCGAAATTGACCTGCATGCCGCGCTGGAAATCGGCTTCGGCCTCGGCGCTGACGACCGCCGCCAAATGGCAGACCACGGCGACATCCGGGCCGAGCGCCGACTCGATCACGCGCGGGTCGCTGATGTCACCGGTGACCGACTCCACCCGCTCGTCGCTGATTGGGCAGGGGCCAACATCCAGCGACGTGATCGCCCTGGCCCGTTGACCGTCGATTAGCGGCTGGGTATCCAATAACGACTGAATAAGCCGTGCGCCGAGAAAACCGGCGCCGCCGGTAACAAGTATTCGCATCGCGCCCCTGCGTTTAATTGCATTGGCTTCGGCCGGGAAACCGATAGCTGTTTGTTATATGGTTAAAGGATTCGTAAGGTTGTCAGGCAACTTTGTTCTGAACAATATCGCCATTAGTCGATGGCGTAACCGTGAGCACACGGCATGTATTCCGATACGACGCGCGCAGTGACGCATTCAGCCAATCAACTCAAGCCGGGCCTGGATCTGGCCCGGCAAATGGCCCAGCAGTTGAGCCAAGCAATCCACGGCGGAGTGTTCGGTCCTGGACAGCGGCTACCGACCGAGGTGGTACTCGGTCAGCAATACGGTACCAGCCGCTCGGTGGTACGCGAGGCATTGTCGATGCTACGGCAGTCCGGTTTAATCATCTCGCGCCGTGGTAGTGGCAGTTTCGTCGCCAATACGCCAACCGCCGAGCTGCGGCTCAAGCTGCCGCACCGCTCCTTTCAGTCGGTAATCGAGCTACTGGAGTTGCGGCGTGCCGTGGAGGTCGAGGCCGCACGTCTGGCTGCTATCCGACGTACGCCCTCACAGTTGCGCCGCATCCGCAATGCCATGGTCGACATCGACGAAGCCGTGGAAAACGGCGCCACCGGCGTGGAACAAGATATGGCGTTTCATCACAGCATCGCCAAAGCGGCGAACAACACTTATTTCACGGCCTCTGTGAATTTCTATAACCAGTTTCTACAGCACGCGATCACGGTCACACGAACCAACGAAGCGCAGCGATTGACCTTCATGGAACAAGTGGTCGCCGAACACCAAGCCATTCTCAACGCCATCACTGCCGGCGACGCCGAAGCCGCCGCACGCTGTGTAGCGATCCATCTCACCCAGGCTGAAAAAAGGCTGCGTGAAGCACCGGCCGATCTGTTCGATCAAACCGAGGACAATCCCACATCGGCGCCGAACTAGCCATGTGCCGCAACGAGTTAGTACAACCGAAAAATTCTACCGTGCCGCAAAAAGCCTCCACAGCGGCAGCCAGAAGGAGATTTCATGCCCCTACTCGGATGTATCGCTGACGATTCGACCGGCGCAACCGACCTGGCCAGTCATTTGGTGACCGGCGGTATGCGTACGATCCAGACGATCGGCGTGCCGGAAGGCCAATCGGATAATTACCGTGACGTCGACGCGCTCGTGGTCGCGCTCAAGTCGCGTACCTGTCCCGTCGACGAGGCTGTCGAGAGCTCGCTCCTGGCTCTGGAGTGGCTACAAACTCAAGGCTGCAAACGTTTCTATTTCAAGTACTGCTCGACCTTCGATTCAACCGCCGAAGGCAATATCGGTCCGGTGTGCGAGGCGTTAATGACCGCACTCGATACCTCGTTCACCATCGCCTGTCCGGCCCTGCCCGCAAACCATCGCACCGTCTATCACGGCTATTTGTTCGTCGACGGCGTCTTGCTCAACGAAAGCGGCATGCAGGATCACCCGCTGACACCTATGACCGACGCCAATCTGCTACGTGTGCTGGATGCACAGACCCGCCAGAACGTCGGGCTGATCGATAAAGCCTGCATCATCGAAGGCCGTACGGCGGTGCGCCAACGCATCGCCTCGCTGCGCGAGGATGGGATCGACTTGGCCATCTGCGACACCATCGAGGAAGCCGATCTACGCGTGCTGGCTGCAGCCACTGCCGATCTGCCGCTGGTGACCGCCGGGTCGGGACTGGCCGCTGGCATTGCAGAAGCGTTCGCACGGGAGCATGCGCCTGCTGGGATCGCCGAACCGACCATCGCGGCCGCCGGTCACGCGGCTATCATCAGTGGCAGCTGTTCGCGTGCCACCCGAGTCCAGGTGGAGCACGCCCGCCAGCATTACGCCAATTTCCGGGTCGATGCACTGGCGCTGGCTGATGATTACCAGCGCGTGATCGATGAGGCGCTCGCGCAGGCCGACAGCCAGCTCACTCAGGGCCCGCTGCTGATCTATGCCAGTGCCGATCCCGAGACGGTACGTGAAGCCCAGCATCTGTTGGGCGTTGCCGAATCCGGCGCGTTGGTGGAACGTGCTTTGGCTGATATCGCGGCGCGATTGGTCGACGAGCACGGCGTGCGCCGGCTCCTCGTCGCCGGGGGCGAGACTTCTGGGGCTGTAGTGGCAAAACTTGGCGTACAGGCACTGCGCATTGGTGCTCCTATCGATCCGGGCGTCCCCTGGACCCTGACTATAGGCACTGCCGAACCACTGGCGATGGCGCTTAAATCGGGCAATTTCGGCGCCACCGATTTCATGATCAAAGCCTGGGATTTGCTGGCATGATCGATCACGATACCATTTTCGACGAAACCGCCCTACGCGAAGAAATCGCGGCCATTGGCCGCGCCTTCCGCCGACTCGGTGTTGCCCCCGGCACTTCCGGCAACATCAGCGCGAAGCTCGCCGACGGGTGGCTGATGACCCCGACCAACGCCAGCCTCGGCGCACTCGACCCCGAGGAAATCTCCAAGCTCGACTGGGACGGCAACCTGCTCTCCGGCAAGCCGCCGACCAAGGAGTCCTTCCTGCATCGCGCTTTTTATGAGGCCCGGCCGGACGCCGGCGGCGTCATCCATCTGCATGCGACTTATTCGT
>NZ_DASSKM010000097.1:0-8737 GCF_035690525.1 Salinisphaera sp. | reverse complement strand
GCAGGCCGACCACGACATCCACGCCGGAGTCGTTGAGGTTGTTGGCGTGGGCATGGCCCTGGGAGCCGTAGCCGATGATCGCGACCTTCTTACCCTGGATAAGGGACAGATCGCCGTCCTTGTCGTAGTACACGTTCATGCTCACGGCTTTTCTCCTGCTGATGGTGGACACGCGGCTGGCAGCCCAGCCGGTGTATTAAAAACTTTCGACGCCGGCGTCGGTATCTTCGGCGCGGTAGTTCAGCCCGCCCAAACCGGGCGTCATGGTCACCGCGCCGCTACGCGCCAGTTCGATCAGCATGCCGGCATCCTCCAACACCGCGACAAAACGATTGAGCTCGTCGCCACTGCCGAGAAAACGCAGCAGCGTGAGGCCGTCTTCCTCGCCGATCACACGTACGTCGAAACCGGCCGCCATGGTCTCGACCGGCGAGGCGGCGGCGCCGCGCTCGACCTTGATCAGGGCCAGTTCGCACTCGAGATGCTCGTCGCCGGTCATGTCCAGCACGTCGATCACGTCGACCAGCTTGAGCAACTGACGATTAATCTGTTCGATCACGCCCTCGGTTCCCGTGGTCACCAGCGTCAGACGCGACATCGTCGAATCTTCGGTGGGGCCGACGTTGAGCGTCTCGATATTGAAGCCGCGCTGGGAGAACAGACCAGCTACGCGCACAAGCGCCCCGGCCTCGTTGGCCATGAGCACGGATATCACGTGTCGCATAGTGATCGCCTCGCACGCGCAGACTGGCAAAGCGCGCAAAATACGCCGATCCCCGGAGTGAAGCAAATCGATTCGATCAAGCGCGGCGGGAAAGCGATGTTTTCGGTTACAATTATCAATTTTCCACGTCGTTCGGAAAAATTGCCATGACTGAGCTGCACACCGCCCCCGAAACCCGTCCGCACCATCCGCTGACCGGCCGCGTCATGGCCGGCGCCGAGGTGCTCGTGCAGGTACTGGCCGACGAGGGCGTGGATACCATATTCGGTTATTCCGGCGGCGCCATCCTGCCGACCTACGACGCCATCTTCCGCTTCAACGAAGAACACCATGATCTGATGCCGCTGATCGTGCCGGCCAACGAGCAAGGTGCGGGCTTCATGGCCGCCGGCTATGCGCGCGCCTCCGGCAAGGTCGGCGTGGCGATGGTCACCTCCGGCCCGGGCGCGACCAACGCGGTCACGCCGATCCGCGATTCCATGGCCGACTCCGTGCCCATGGTGCTGATCTGCGGCCAGGTCGCGCGCGCGGCGATCGGCACCGACGCCTTCCAGGAAGCGCCGGTGACCAACATCATGAGTTCGGCGGCCAAGCATGTGTTCATGGTTACCGATCCGGCCAAGCTGGAAGCGACCGTGCGCACGGCCTTCGAGATCGCCCGCTCCGGCCGCCCCGGCCCGGTCGTGATCGATGTGCCCAAGGATGTCCAAAACGCCGAGTGCACCTTTGCCGGCGCCGGCGTGCTGCCCGTGCCCGGCTATCGCCAGCGTATGCGCGATCTGCGCTCGAACAAGCTTTCCGACGCCAAGTGCGAACAATTTTTCCGCCTGCTCGGCGAGTCCGAGCGTCCGCTGATCTACGCCGGCGGCGGCGTGATCAATTCCGACTCGGCCAACGAGCTGCGCGCCCTGGCCCAGGCCTTCGGCATTCCGGTGGTCACCACGCTGATGGGCATCGGCGCCTTCGACACCACCGACGCCCTGTCGCTGCATATGCTCGGCATGCACGGCACGGCGTTCGCCAACTACGCGGTCGAGGACTGCGATTTCCTGATCGCGGTCGGCGCCCGCTTCGACGATCGCGTGGCCGGCCGGCCCGATGCCTTCGCGCCGGCGGCCGAGGCGATCGCCCATTTCGATGCCGATGCGTCCGAGATCAACAAGGTGAAGGCGGTCGATTGGCATCATGTGGGCTTGTTCGCGCCGAGCCTCGCGCGTGTTCTTGCCTACGGCCGGGAGCACGGCTTTACCCGCGATTTGTCGGCATGGCACCAGCACATCGCGGCCCTCAAGCGCGACTATGCGATGAATTACGACCGCGGCGGCCCGCTGATCCAGCCCTACGCCGTGATCGAGGAAATCAACAAGCACACCAACGGCCGCGCGGTGATCGCGACCGGCGTCGGCCAACACCAGATGTGGGCGGCCCAATATGCCGATTTCCGCGAACCGCGGCTGTGGCTGACTTCCGGCTCGATGGGCACCATGGGCTTCGGTCTGCCGGCCGCCATCGGCGCGGCCTGCGCGCGCCGCGACAAACTGGTCATCGATATCGACGGCGACAGCTCGATCCGCATGAACATCGGCGAGCTGGAAACCGCGACCACCTACGGCCTGCCGGTCAAGGTGGTGGTGCTGAACAACAACGGCGACGGCATGGTCAAGCAGTGGCAACGGCTGTTCTTCAAGGGCCGGCTGTCGGCTTCGGACAAGTCGCTGCACAAGAAGGACTTCATCAAGGCCGCCGAAGCCGACGGCTTCGAGTTCGCCCGCCGCGTGAGCGACCCGGCCGAGCTGGCCGCGACCATCCAAGTCTTCCTCGACTTCAAGGGACCGGCGTTTCTCGAGGTCGTGGTCGACCCGGACGCCGGCGTCTACCCGATGGTCGGGCCCGGCAAGACCTATAAGCAGATGATCACCGGCGATTTCATCAACAACCGTTACGCCGACGATGCCGGCGATACCGAGGTCGGCCCGTCCGAGATGTTCTAGATACCATCTAGAGCCCGGCTACGAGGCCGGTCTTTTTATTATCCGCAGATACACGCAGATGAACGCAGATTGAAGGCGAAGGCACTGGTTTCGTGGCGTTTGCGAACTACGAAACCTAATTATAAAAGCCGGTCCGCCTTGCGACGCTCGCACCGCGAACGAAGCTATCCGGTCGGCGAATATCGCGATATCCGATACTGCGTCATCTGCGTGTATCTGCGTCCATCTGCGGAAAAAGACTTCTTCCGCTTTTATAGGTGGACTGGCTATGCGAATTCAACGCCTTTCGTATTGCCGGCTGCCGAACATGTTCTCGAAAGCTTCCTCGTCGGTCAGATCCGACTCGTGATCGGCCAGTACCTGTAGCCCTTTCTTGACGTTCTCGCGATCGCCGATCATCTCGAACCAGCGCCGCACGTTCGGGTAGTCGTCGATGTTCACACCCTGGGTTTCGGCGCTGCGCAGCCACGGCCAGGTCGCGATATCGGCGATCGAGTAATCGTTGCCGGCCAGGAACTTGGTCTGACCGAGACGCCGGTCCAGCACGCCGTAGAGACGATTGGCTTCGTTGCCGTAGCGCTTGACCGCGTACTCGATCTTCTCCGGCGCATACTTGTTGAAGTGGTGCGCCTGTCCGAGCAAGGGGCCGATTCCGCCCATCTGGAACATGAGCCACTGGATGGCGTCGTAGCGCTTGACCGGGTCCTTCGGCAACAGGCGGTCGCTCTTATCAGCCAGATACATCAAAATTGCGCCCGACTCGAACAGCGAGTACGGCTTACCGTTCGGTCCGTCGGAATCGACGATCGCCGGGATCTTGTTGTTGGGGCTGATCTTCAGAAAGTCCTCACCGAACTGATCGCCCTTGCCGATATTGATCGGGTGCGCGGTGTATTCGGCCCCGATCTCCTCGAGCATGATATGAACCTTGTGGCCGTTGGGCGTGGTCCAGGTATACAGATCGATCATTGGAATCGTTTTCCTTGAGGGACCGTAGAAGCCCCCCTTGTAAAAAAACCTACATATGCCGAAGGTTGTGAAGAATCGACACAGTTTCAAGCCGGCGCCGATTGGTCGGTTTGAGCGGTTATCAAGGAGCTAGCATGCATGTACTCGTCGTAGGCGCCCACGGCAAGATCGGCCGTCGCTTCATCCACGCGATCGACGACAGCGAACATACCGCCCGCGCCATGATCCGCGACAGCGGCCAGATGGACGAGATGAAGGCCATCGGGGCCCTCGAGGTCGTCGTCGCCGACCTCGAGGACGATTGCAGCCAGGCGTTGGCCGGCTGCGACGCCGTGGTGTTCACCGCCGGCTCGGGCGGCCACACTCCGCCGGAGAAAACCGAAGACGTGGATCGCAACGGGGCGATCTCGATCATCGACCAAGCCGTATCGGCCGGGGTCCGTCGTTTTATCATGGTATCGTCGATGAACGCGGACACGCCGGAACAAGGCTCGGAAAAGATGCAGCACTACTTTCGGGCCAAGGGTGCGGCCGACAACCATCTGCGTTCCACCGATCTGGAATACACCATCGTGCGCCCCGGCAAGCTCACCGAGGATGACGGCACCGGCCGCGTCGACATCGCCAAGGATCTGGGCCGTTACGGCGAGATTCCACGCGACGATGTGGCCCGTATGCTGCTGATGACGTTGGATTCGCCCAACACCATCGGCCGCCACTTCGAGGTATTGTCGGGCGATACGCCGATCGAAAAAGCCTTGCTCGGTGTCTAAACCCGATCCGGTTACGCGGCGGGACACGCGCCTGACTTTCGACCCCGACGCCGCGGTCGCGCATCTGGCCGCGGTCGATCCGGTGCTCGGCGCGCTCATGCAGCGCGCCGGGCCTTATCGGCCGACCACCCGCGGCGCGCCGGACGTGTTTCATTCGCTAATGCGGGCGATCGTGTATCAACAGCTTTCGGGCAAGGCCGCGGGCACTATTCATGCCCGGGTACTGGCCGCGCTCGGCGGCGGCGATGCGCCGGGCGCCGCCGCCATTCAGGCCACCGATGACGCCAGCTTGCGCGGCGCCGGTCTGTCGGCCAACAAACTGGCCGGGTTGCGGGCACTGGCGGCCGCCGAACTGGCCGGCGAGCTGCCGGACGAAGCGCGTATCCACGAATACGACGACGCCGAGTTGATCGAGGTTTATTCCGCGATCCGCGGCATCGGCCGCTGGACGGTGGAAATGCTGCTGCTGTTCCATCTCGGCCGCGCCGACGTCATGCCGATCCACGATCTCGGCGTACGCAAGGGCTTTGCCCTGACTTACGGGCACAACGAACTGCCCAAGCCGAAGGCATTGGAAGCCGCCGGCGAAGCCTGGCGGCCTTATCGCTCGGTGGCCTGCTGGTACATGTGGCGCGCACTCGAAGCCGACGGCGCCACGCCGCAGCCACAATAGCGACTAATACCAATCCTTATAAGATTGATCGATCTTCATGAAGCCGGAATTCGTCCGCCAATAAACGCGAATGAAAGCGAGAAAAGCGCATAAGCGCATCTTATTCGCGTGCATTTGCGTTTATTTGCGGGCTGTTTTGACCGGTAGGTCATTGCTTTTGCAGGTTGGTAGAATTCGCCCCCGCCGCGCGCAGAAAATCCTCGACCCAGTCGAACGCGTTATGCGCTTGGATGATCTCGCGCATGGCCTGCATGCGGCTTTGCCGCTCCGCACGATCCATGTAATACGCCTCGTGGATGCGTTCGGCGGTAGCGATTACGTCGTGCGGATTGACCAATAGTGCATGATCGCCCAGCTCGGCGGCGGCGCCGGCGAATTCGCTCAAAATCAACACGCCGTTGTTGTCGCGGGTGGCGGCGCAGTATTCCTTGGCCACCAAATTCATGCCGTCCTTGAGCGGCGTGACCAATGCGATATCGGCCACTTGGTAGTGCGCCATCAACTCGGCCGGTTCCATGCTGTGGAAGATGTAATGGATCGGCACCCAGCCGGATTCGGTGAACTCGCCGTTGATCTCGCCCACCAGCCGCTCGATCTGTTCTTTCTGCTCGGCGTACTGCGGCACCTGCTGGCGCGAAGGAATGACGTGCTGCTGGAGCGAAATCCGGGTGCGCAATTCCGGATAACGCGTCAGCGCTTCGCGAAAAGCCTCGAGCTTTTCCGGCAAGCCCTTGGTGTAGTCGAGCCGGTCGACGCCGAGCATCACCGTGCGTCCGTGCCAGCCTTCGCGAAAACGCTCGATGTATTCGGCCGTCCGGCGACTGCCGGCCAGCTCGGCGATATGGTCGTAGTCGATACTGATCGGCAGCGTGCCGATACGCAGCCGGTGCTGATGCGGTTCCAGCCCCGCGTCGCCGATCTCGACATCGACGCAATCGTCGTCGGCCGTGGTCTCCACATGATCGAACAGGGTCGTGAGCACGTCGAGGAGATTGACCCGGTCGGTCACGGTCTGTAGGCCGATGAAATCGTAGCTGAGCAGCGCATACACGATCTCGCGCCACCACGGCAGATTGCAGAAAATGTCGGCGGTCGGAAACGGGATGTGCTGGAAGAAGCTACTGCGATTGTAGAGCCCCAGCGCGCGTAGTTCGTCAGCCACGTTGACCAGGTGATAGTCGTGCACCCAAATGAAATCGTCGGCCCGCGCGACCTCATTGATACGGCGCGCAAATTCGCGATTGACTTGCTGATAGACCTGCCAATACTCCGGCTCGAACCGGCACGCCGTGAACCGGTTATGAAACAGCGGCCAGATCACCTCGTTGGAAAACCCCTCGTAAAAACCGGCAATGTCCTGCGCGGTCAGCGCCACCGGCTCCAGCCGGTATGCACTGTCGGCGTTGTGGTGGGTGTCGAGCACGTCGCGCAGTGTGTCGGTGGTCTCGTCGGCGATCCCCGGCCAGCCGACCCAAACCCCGCCGCGGCGGCGCATAACCGGGTCGAGCGCCGAAACCAGACCGCCGGCCGCGGGATGGGTACGCCACGTATCATCCCCGGTGCGCTCCAGCGACACCGGCAGCCGATTGGATACCATGATCAATCGAGGGTTATCTTGGTGATCCTCATCGGACGCGCTATCTTGGCTTACCATGACAAATCTGCCTGCCCCGGACGATCGCTGGGCACTGTTTCTGGATGTGGACGGTACCTTAATTCATATCGCCGAACATCCGGAGTCCGTCCAACCATTCCCTTGTCTAGGGGAAATACTAGGTCGCGCCGCGGATGCGCTGGACGGCGCTCTGGCGCTGATCTCGGGCCGGCCGATCGCCGAGATCGACCGACTGACGGGTCGTGTCGCGCCGGCCGCGTCGGGCCTGCACGGTCTGGAACTGCGGACTCCGGTTGGCGGCTACGAAGCGCCGCAAGGCCAGGCCCCGGGCATGAGCCGGGCGCGCGAGCGGATGTCCGGGGTCGCCGAGCGCCACGCGGGCCTTTATTTCGAGGATAAGCAGGCGACCCTGGCGCTGCACTATCGCAACGCCGGCTGCGACGCGCGTGCAGAAGCCGAACAAGTGGTCGACGACATCGTCGAAACATCCGACGGCGCGCTGGCCGTTCTGGCGGGCAAGGCGGTCTACGAGATCAAGCCTTCGCGCGGCGACAAGGGGCGCGCCTTGCAACGGCTGATGACCAACCCACCGTTTGCCGGGCGTTGCCCGGTCTATGTTGGCGACGACGTCACCGACGAAGCCGCTTTCGTGGCCGTGAATTCGCTCGGGGGCGTATCGATAAGGGTGGGCGAAGCGGCCCCGAGTGCGGCACGGTATCGGATTAACACCGTAGACGAGGTACTGGAATGGCTGGAGCAGATCGCCACGACGCTCAACCAACCGAACCCGCCGTAGACCTGAATCTGGGCCTGATCGGCAATGGCCAGATCGCGGCCCTGATCGACACGCGGGCCCGCATCGTCTGGGCTTGTTTCCCGAATTTTCAGGGCGATCCGCTGTTCAGCCGGCTGGTCAACGGAGAGGATCGCGGCTACTGCGAGATCGGCATCGACGATTGTGTATCGATCGAACGCGAGTATCTGCGCAACACCGCCATTCTGCAGACCACGATGCGAGATGCGCGCGGCGGCGCGGTACGTGTGACCGATTTCGTGCCCCACTTTTGGCAATACGGCCGCGAATTCCGCCCGCTGATGATCGTGCGTCGGATTACGCACCTGGCCGGCACGCCGCGGGTGCGGGTGCGTATGCGTCCGGTCTCCAACTACGGCGCGCAGGAGATGCGCATTACCCGCGGCTCGAATCATCTTCGCTATATCGGCGAAGCACGCGTACTGCGGGTGACGACCGACGTACCGATCAGCTATATCCTCGACGAGCGAGCCTTCGTGCCGAACGGCACCTATACGCTGGTCGCGGCGTCCGACGAAAGTCTGCCCGAATCGCCCGCCGATATCGGCCAGCGCTTCTTCGAACGGACGCGCAACCACTGGCACAACTGGGTGCGCACGCTGTCGATCCCCTACGACTGGCAACAAGCGGTCATCCGCTCGGCGATCACGCTGAAATTGTCGACCTACACCGAAACCGGCGCCGTGGTCGCGGCCATGACCACCTCTATCCCGGAGGCGGCCAACAGCGGGCGCAATTGGGATTATCGCCACTGCTGGCTGCGCGATTCCTACTTCGTGATCCGCGCGCTCAACCGGCTGGGCGCGACCCGCACCATGGAGAACTATCTCCAATACATCATCAATCTGGTCGCCAACGCCGAGGACAACACGCTACAGCCGGTCTACAGCATCAACGGCGAGGCCGAACTGCCCGAGGCCCGGGCCGAGCACCTCGCCGGCTATCGCGGCATGGGGCCGGTACGTATCGGCAACGACGCCTATCGGCAGGTCCAGCACGACGTCTACGGCAGCGTGATCCTCGCGATCACCCAAATTTTCTTCGACGAGCGGCTGTCGCATCTCAAGGAAGAGGCTCTGTTCCGGCATCTCGAACCGCTGGGTGAAAAGGCGCTGGCCAACTACCACACGCCGGACGCCGGCATTTGGGAATATCGCGGCCGGGCGCGCGTGCATACG
>NZ_DASSKM010000096.1:0-7869 GCF_035690525.1 Salinisphaera sp. | reverse complement strand
GATCACGACCGCATACACCACGTTTGACTATATCTCCAAATAAACACCGATGCACGCAAAATAAAGAAGATTTATTTTCATTTGCGTTTTCCGCGTTCATTTGCGGATCGTTTTCGCCTTCCTCTTGTATCCTTATTTTTAAAGGTTGGTATTAATTGGTTCGAATATGTAGTTCTGTATTTTCAAATCGGGGCTTCGTGTGTTCCGGCAGATTACCTGCGAACGAAAATCGCGCGGGCCGGCTGCCCCTGCGCGATCGTGCCGCGCTCGAGCGTACCGCTGACGACCGAGTTCGGGGAGATGATGCAGTGATCGCCGATCTGTGCGCCGTCGAGGATAACCACGCCGGCGCCGATCCAGACGTCGTTGCCGATGCGGATGCCCTTGGACGTGATTCCCTGCTGTACGATCGGCATGTCCAACCGGTCGTAGCGATAGTTGACGCCGGCGATGGATACGTTCGGCCCGATCATCGCGTGATCGCCGATCGTCACGCCGCCGGAATCGGCCGCGATGAAGCTGCCGCTGCCGATGTCGACGTCCTCGCCGATGACGAGATCGCCGCGCGTCGCCTTGATCTTGACGAACGAACTGATCTGACTGCCACGGCCGATTCGAAGATTCGGCGTCAGTTCCACTTCGGCGCGCGGACTGACCATACAGCGGTAACGAACAAAGTAGAGCAGTGATACGACGGGCCCCGGGACGAGAAAACGCTGGGCTATCGTCTTGAGCTTCATTTGTTCGCGGTATGGGTGGTTACGCAGCCGTCGAGTTCCGCCGCGGTCGTGATGCCTTCGATCTCATCCATGCTCAAGCGGATGTCGAACGTCTCCTCGACCGCCGTGATCAGGCGCAGGTGGCCCATGGAGTCCCAGGCGACGGCGTCCGAGCCGCGGGTGAGTTCGGGCGTCACTTCCGCGGGCTCCAGATCCAGCGCGTCCGCGATGACCGATCGAAGTTGTTCGTTCATTCAATGATTCTCCGTAACAGTAACCGTCAGCGCCGCGCATTCGCGCGGGCGCGCTTGTGCGCGGTCTAGTCGATATCGTTTTTCGCCGGTGTCGTTTTCAGCTATCACGTCAAATCCCTGGGATTCGTAAAACGATTCGGCCGGACGATTCTTGGCGGTCGGGGCAAAGCGTGCGAACAGGGCTTCCGCGCCGCTGTTGAATACTTTCTGCTTGATCCGGTTGGCCGCGGCGGTTTCTATTTCACGCCCCAACGCGCGGCAACTCAATATGAAACTGTCGATTTCCGGCGTTTTGTCACTGAGATTGACCAGATAAGCACCGACCAGCCCGAGATCGCCGAAATTGTCCTTGACCCGAATCCACTCGAACAACCACTCTTCCGATTCGGCAAATTGCTTCAATTCGACTAAAGTGTAGCGTTTGGTCGTCAGATTGAACTGGTTCGTCTTGGAAAACAGCTGGTGAAGACGTGCCAGATCTTTACTCGCGGCGGCGCCAATTTCCACGCTCGTACCGAGATTTTCGAGATAGGCCGACAAATCGGTCGCGGTTCGCAGATTTTCGGTACGGGCCGCGTTTTCCAGATATTGCTCGGTCTTGCGCGTGTCTTCCTCGGTCAGCGTGAGCTTGTCGAAAGACCAGCTTTGCTGCAGCAGTTCGGCGTAGTCGGCGGGGTCCCGGGGCAGCCCGATAACCTCGACTTCGGGCAGTGTCTGGCGCACAAGCTCGCATTCGGCCGGGTTATCGTCCACGAAAACGATGCTGTCGACACCGATATTGAGCTCGGCGGCGATGCTTTCGATATTCAGCGGTTTGTGCTCCCAATTGACGCGCCAGGCCGCGAAATCAGCCCGGCTCAACGGCATATCGATCGTCGAAAATGCTTCGTCGACGTCTTCGGGATTGTTCTTGCTGACCAGCGCGAGCAGCACGCCCCGCGCCTTGATGTCGAGCAGTACGCGCTGGAATTCTTGAAAAGCCTCTCCGACCGGATCGCCCGTTTCGATCTTGAGCCCGCCGATACCGTCCTCGCCTACGACGCCGCCCCAGAGGGTATTGTCGAGATCAAGCACCAGGCATTTCTTCGCCGGTGTGACGAGCGCACAGAGCGCCCGCGCGATGGTTTGAGCGGCCGCCTGAAGACCCGGGCCGTCCCATGCGATTTTCGCGAGATGGTACATCCGCGGATTCCAACTCGCCTGACGGCCGGCGTTCGCGATTGCGCGGTCGACGTCGAGCACGTGTACACGCGGATCGTCTCGATAGGCGGCGGCGAGATTGTCGTTCAGCCAGCCAATCAGCGCGGCCGAGCTGACCGGACTGCGCAGATCGGCGAGTCCGAGCCCCGTAACCGAATGACGCGGAAAATTGCAGACCATCAGGGCCGCCTGAGTGTTCGTCTTTGCCGCCTCGACCCACTGCTCGACGTGCTCGAGCACGCGTTGGGCCTCGGTTTTTCGCATCTCGGCCGACAGCGCGGCGCCGCCGCTGACCAGCGAGGGCGCGAGGGCGCGCAGAAACAACGAGATCACGATCGCATCCGGCGCATAGGCATGCAGCGCGGAACCTGGATCGAGCACGGCTTGAACATGCTGATTGTAGCCACCGGCATGGCTGCCCAGCACGACGCCGTGCACGAAAGCCGAAACCGCCGCGTACCGCAGCGCCGGCTCCAGCGTATGGTTGCCGACCCATGCAACTTTAAGGTCAACCGGTAACTGTAAGGCGGCAATGCGTTTGTAGCCGCGCTCCACCCGCGCCGTGCTCAGCTCGCCGGCGGCGAGCTCCTCGCGTAGTATCCGCGGCGCGTCTTCCAGAGCCGTCGTCTGTGCCGCTGTGTCCATGTCAATCCCCGGTAGTAGCGCTACCGCGTGCGTCGGCAAATAGCCCATCGGATTTGCAGCAGTCGGGCTTACGGCAGCGCATGCCTCCAGTGAGTCCGGTTTTCGAAACGTAACCGGGCATCGACCGGAATTTGTCGGTGCGCAACGTGAAGAAAAGCGCGAGAGGTCGGCTACCGAGTAGCGTGTGCTCCCAATTGATTTTTATGTCCCCCATGGCAATGAGTAATTTATATTGAACAGCGGCGCGGGAGCAAGATATGCCGAGATACGTCAAGATTGCGCCCGGGATAACTACGACAAGCACGGACTTACGCGGCTGACAGCAATGCCGGCAGAAAGGCGTACACAGCAAATGAACGGGCGGCGTGATCGAGCCTCGAAAGATTTCTTGCGCAGCCGACGTGTTTGTTTCAGCGGAAAGCGTTAGCTGCGAACGGAAACCGGGCGGGCCGGTTGCCCCTGAGCAATCGTGTTGGGTTCCAGTGTGCCGCTGACAACCGAATTCGTCTTGACGATGCAGTGATCGCCTATATGGGCACCGTCTATTATGACGGTTCCGGCACCGATCCAGACATCGTTGCCGATGCGTATGCCTTTCGAGGTTCCCCCCTGCAGCGCAATGGGCACATCCAGCCGGTCGTATCGGTAGTTGACACCGACGATACAAACGTTCGGCCCGATTATCGCGTGGTCGCCGATGGTCACGGCGCCGGCGTCGGCTGCTATAAAACAGCCTGTGGCAATGGTGGCATGGTTGCCTATGATCAGGTCACCGTTTGTGGCCTTTATTTTCACGAAAGAGCTGACCAGAGTACCGCGGCCAATACGAAGGTTCGGCGACAACTCGACTTCAGCGCGAGGGCTGACGGTGCAGCGATACCGGATAAAGTAAATCAGGGATATGACGAACCCGGGAATGAGAAAGCGCTGGATTATCTGCCTGAGTTTCATACGCTTGCATTCTTGTTCGTGACGCAGCTTTGGAGAGCTCGGGCTGTCGCTCGACCTCGATCTTACGCTATTGCCACTTCCCCCCAAAACCGGCGCGTAGCGGGCTTCGGCTAATTGGGACAAGCGTCGGTATTCGATCGATTCGTCGTGCTTACCCGAACGGTGGTTCGCCCAGGTTGAGTACCAGGGATTGTCCGGTCATCGCGTTCGACCACTGCGAAGCCAGGAAGGCGGCCGCCTGCGCGGCCTCGGCCGGGTGCACATGGCGGCCGTAATCGCGCGCCGCCGCTAGCCGATCGCGAAACGTGCGCGGCACGGATGCCAGCAGATCGGTTTCGGTCATATTGGGGACCACGAGATTCGCCTGAATATTGGCGCGGATCAACTCCTTGGCGAGGTTGCGCGTATAAGCTTCAACGGCGCCCTTCGCGGTCGTATAGCAGCTTTGTCCGCTCGCCGGATGCCGCGCGGCCAGCGCCGAGAAATTGACGATCTTGCCGCCGCCGCGTTTCTGCATCAGCGGCACGACGGCGGAGCAGACGGCGTGTACGCCTTTCACCGAGATCTCCAACTCTTGCAGATAATCGTCCCAGTGGTTCGATACCGCCGGCGATGAATCGAAACGGCCCACGAAGCAGTTCACGAGGATATTGATACCGCCGAATGTCTCGCCGACGGCGGCGACCATCGCCGCCACTTGGTCGGTGCAGCGTACATCGCAGGCGAAGCACGACGCCGTGCCGCCGGCCGCGCGGATCGCCTCGACGATTGCCTCGGCGTCGGCCGCGCCGCGATAATAGGTCAAGGCCACCGAGGCGCCCTGCAAAGCCAGGAACTTTGCCGTGGCTTCGCCGATGCCGCGGCTGCCGCCGACGACGAGCGCGACGCGGCCTCTCAACCCCAGGTCGAGGTACGTATCGTTGATCTCGGCGGGACTCGGCATGGCGGCCGGACGATCCGTAATCAGCGCTTCCAGCGCGCCGGTGGCGATCGGTGCGCCCGCCGCGTCGAGAACAACGTCCGTCGAGATGTGTCCGGCGCCGAGCTGCACGCGCCGGACCGTACCGGTGAGCGCGCACTCCTGGCCGGGCTCGACGGCGCGCACGAAGTCGAGCGCAAAGCGCAGGGACGCGCCTCGAAGGCCGGGCAGACGCATACCGCTCATGGGCGACAGCATCAGCACGGCCAGCAGCTCCGGCGAGACGGAGCAGCCATGTTCAAGACCCATGGGCGCCAGAATTTCGGACTCGAAGTGCGCAAGTATGCCGGGATCGGCGGCGAATCGAATCGTTTCGCTGTGTCCTTCGAGGGTGTCGAGATCGGGATCGAGTTGCTCGAGGCGCGGTGCGCCCGCGAGTGGGTCCGATACGATTGGCTTCTGTCTGGCCGGTGCGACCGGCCGATATCGTCCCGAGGCGACGGCAAGCTTCGTGGCGCGGCCGGCGCGCGTCCAGGTGGCGTTGAATCGACGAGACGCGCCATCGGGCTCGACTTCCAAGCGCAGCGTTAGGCGGTCATGTGTCCATATCGGTTCGCGGAAGTGCCCTTTGATCGACTCCAGCCGGATGCCACCGGACTCCGGTTCCAGCGCGGCCAACGCGGCGATCGAGAGCACGGCGAGCATGCCGTGCGCCGGCCGTTCGCGAAAACGGGTGCGCCGCGCGAAGCCGTCGTCGGTGTGCAGCGCGCTGCGATCGCCCGTCAGTTCCGTGAAACGGTCGACCAGCGCGTCGGAGAACCGGAGTTCGCGCTGGATCTCGTTGCTTTCCATGAGCGTGCGCTTCCTGCTGGATCGCCGTTTCGGTGCTTCGGCGTAGCGTAATATCTTAAGTCAGAGCCGATAACATGACTGCCTCAATCGGCTAAGTAAATAAACCGGCGTTTTTTTTGAGGCAACAGAGATTGTGGCGCGCCGATGATCGAAACATCCGAGGTAGACACATGACGGATCAGCACGACGCACCGCGACGCGCCCTGGTTACAGGGGCGACCGGTTTCACCGGCGGCCAGCTGGCCAGAACCCTGGTCGAGCGCGGCTACTCGGTCCGCGCGCTGGTTCGCGATAAACAGGCGGCGAAGGCACACGAACTCGCCGCCGCCGACATCGAGTTGGCCGAGGGGGATGTCGGCGACGCGGCGGCCGTTAGTCGGGCGGCCGAGGGCATGACCCATATCTTCCACATCGCCGCGGTCTACCGAAGCGCGAACCATCCCGACAGCACTTACTTTCGGATCAATCGCGATGCCGTGGCGCATGTTCTCGCGGCCGCCGAGACGCACGGAGCTCGTCGGGTCGTGCATTGCTCGACGTGCGGGGTGCACGGCGATGTGGCCGAGATTCCGGCCGACGAGGAGACGGCGTTCAATCCTGGCGATGTCTATCAACGATCCAAGCTGGCGGGCGAGGATCTCGCGCGCCAGGCGATGGCCGACGGCGCGCCGGTGTCGGTGGTTCGCCCCACCGGGATCTACGGACCGGGCGATGACCGATTCCTGAAGCTGTTCCGCACCGTCGAAAACGGCACCTTTCGTATGTTCGGGTCCGGCGAAATCGCCTATCACTTAACTTATATCGACGATATGGTCCAGGGCCTGATCCTGGCCGGAGAACATCCGGCCGCGATCGGCGAAGTCTTTCTAATCGGCAGCGATCGCTACACCACGTTGAACGAACTGGTGAACAAGGTCGCGGCCACGTTGTCGGTCAAACCGCCCCGGCTCAAGCTGCCGGTCGCGCCGCTGATGGCGGCGGCGACGCTGTGCGAGTTCGCCTGCAAACCGGTGGGGATCGATCCGCCGCTGCATCGGCGCCGGGTCGCCTTTTTTACCAAGGCGCGCGCGTTTTCGGTCGACAAGGCCAAGCGGCTGATCGGCTTCCGGCCCGAGGTTGGCCTGGATGACGGCCTTGCCCGAACGGCGGACTGGTATCGATCGATGGGATATCTGAGATCATCGCCCAAGGCCGTGAAATGACCCCCGGCGAGACCGAAAAGATCGCCGACATTGGCTCGTCCCAACCCGATCTCGATGCGTCGACCGATCGATATGCAAACCGGTTTCGCGGCAAAAGCGGCGAATGGCTGCTGTCGCGTCAGACGGCGGCCGTGCGCAAGCTGCTCAAAGACGATCAAGGCGCGAACGTTCTCGACGTTGGCGGCGGCCACGGCCAAATCGCGGCCCCGCTACTGGCGGATGGTCACGCGGTGACGGTTCATGCGAGTTCCGAAGCCGCGCTCGCCCAGGTTCAACGGCTGGATCATCCGGCCCTCACGTTGTCGAGCGGGCCCTTGATGCCGCTCCCGTTCGCCGAGCGCAGCTTCGATATCGTCACGTCGTTCCGGATCATGGCGCATATCGGCGACTGGCGCAGGTTTCTCGCCGAGCTGGCGCGGGTCGCACGCCGGGCGGTAATCGTCGATTTTCCGATCCCGTCCGGCGCCAACGCGCTCGAGCCGCTGCTGTTCGGACTGAAAAAAAGGATCGAGGGCGATACACGGCGTTTCGACACGATCCGAAAGGCTGATGCCCGCCGCAGCCTGAAAGAGGCCGGATTTCCCCACGCCACTGAGATCGGGCAGTTTGTGCTGCCCATCGTGGTTCACCGAAAACTCGGAATGCCGGGCGTTTCATCCGTGCTTGAAAAGGCCTGTGGCGGGGTTGGGCTGGCCTCCGCGCTGGGCACGCCGGTTATTTTGCGGGCCAATCGGGCGGATGCCGAGCCCGACACGGTTCGTCGGCGTGTGTAGCCCCTAATTGCAGAATATCGTTTTCGAGTAGCGACAGCGTAGGCAGAGAAAAGCCGGTGCATCTCCCAGTCGTTTGGGCTACAATGTGGCCCATATCATTAATGGAGATAAGCCATGTCTGCAAATGCCGTTGTCCGGGCCCGTATCGACGAGCAAATCAAGGAAGAGGCCAGTGTTGTGCTCGCCTCGATGGGGTTGACCGTGTCGGACGCGTTCCGAATGCTACTCACGCGCGTCGCCCGGGAGAAAGCACTGCCTTTTGAGCCCTTGGTTCCGAATGCCACCACCATCGAAGCCATGAAGGAAGCCCGCCGCGGCGACTTGGAAACGGTGACGCTCGACGATCTTCAAGCA
>NZ_DASSKM010000095.1:0-3443 GCF_035690525.1 Salinisphaera sp. | reverse complement strand
ATCTTGGAAGCCTTCTCCGCATCCTCTTCCTTGGGCGGGAAGAGATCGTGCGCCGTGAGCTTGAGCGCCAGCGCGATCGGGCTCGCGATGAAGATCGAAGAGTAAGTGCCGACGAGGATGCCGACGATCAGCGTGACCGAGAAACCGCGCAGCACCGGACCGCCGAGAATCAGCAACGCAAACAGCGTAAGCAGCGTGATGCCGGAGGTCATCACGGTACGCGACAGCGTCTGGTTGATCGCGGCGTTGACCACTTGCGGCGCGGTCGCCTTGCGCATGCGCGGAAAATTCTCGCGTATCCGGTCGA
Organism: Salinisphaera sp.; assembly: GCF_035690525.1. Taxonomy (GTDB): domain Bacteria; phylum Pseudomonadota; class Gammaproteobacteria; order Nevskiales; family Salinisphaeraceae; genus Salinisphaera. Next base: position 3,136 of record NZ_DASSKM010000095.1, on the reverse strand, counting down.
AGACGACCACGGTGTCGTTGACCGAATATCCCAGCACCGCCAGTAGCGCGGCCAGCACTGTCAGATCGAAGTTCAGCGGCAGGACCGAGAACACGCCCAGGGTGATGAAGATATCGTGCACCAGTGCGGCGACGGCGCCGAATGCCAGTTTCCAGTGGAACCGGAACAGCACGTAGAGCAGGATCGCGATCATGGTATAGAGCAGTGCCAGGCTGCCCTTGTTCACCAACTCCTGGCCGACCTGAGGCCCAACGTACTGAACGCCCTGCAACTGTGCGCCCGACGGGCCGCTTTTTAGCGCGTTCATCACGTGCTGGCCGATCTTGGCGGTCTTGACGTCCGGCTTCGAGGACAGCCGCACGATCACCGTATCGGCGCTGCCGAAATGCTGGGCGGCGGCGTTCAAATTGTGCTGATCGAGCGCCTGACGCACCTTACCCAAATCCACCTCGTGCGGGTACTGCACGTGCACCACCGCGCCACCGGTGAAGTCGATGCCGAAATTCAAATGCCCGGTCGCCAGCGATGCGACCGACAGCGCGACCAGCACATAAGTGACGGTGAGCGCGTACTTACCGAACCGGACGAAATCGAATTTCGTGTTCTTTTTGATCAGACGAAACATACTTGCCCCGATTAGATCGACACGCCGGACAGACGCTTACGATAGCCATAAACCAAATTCGTGATCGCGCGGGCGCCCACCACGGACGTGAACATCGACGTGACGATGCCGATCGACAGCGTGATCGCGAAGCCCTTGATCGGGCCGCTGCCGAAGCCGAACAGCGTCAGGCCCGCGAGCAGCGTGGTGATGTTGGCGTCGGCAATGGTCGAGAACGCTTTGTCGTAACCGGCTTTGATCGAGGCTTGGGGCGTATTGCCGGCATCCAGCTCCTCGCGTATTCGCTCGAAGATCAGCACATTGGCGTCGACCGCCATACCGAGCGTCAGCACGATGCCGGCGATGCCGGGCAGCGTGAGCGTCGCCTGCAGAATCGACATCACCGCCACCAACAGAATAAGGTTCATCAACAGCGCCGCGTCGGCGATCAGGCCGGCGACGCGGTAATAGACCGCCATGAAAACGACCACGGCCAGAAAACCGACGATGACGGCCAGTCGGCCCTTGGCGATATTCTCGGCGCCGAGACTCGGGCCGATGGTGCGTTCGGAGACGATATTGACCGGCGCGGCCAGCGCGCCGGCGCGCAGCAGCAGCGCGAGATCGTGCGCCTCGCCGCGTTGCAGACCGGTGGTCTGAAAACGCTTGCCGAACGCGCCCTGGATGTTGGCCACGCTGATCACGCGCTGATCCTTGTGATGGGTCGTGACCTTCTCGCCCTTGTCGTTGTAGTGGGTCTCGAAACGGGTCTCGGTGTAGAGCACCGCCATCGGATCGCCGATGTGCGCGGAGGTGACGTCGAACATCTTGCTCGCCGCCTGCCCGTCGAGGGTGACGAATACCGACGGCTGGTTGGTCTTCTGATCGAACCCGGCCGAGGCATCGACCAGTTGATCGCCCGAAGCGATCACCTCGTCCTTGAGCAGGATCGGCTGCCCATTTTTCATGTGATACAGCTCGGTACCTTCGGGAATATTCCCCGTCTTGGCCGCCTGTCGCGGGTCATGGCCTTGGGCCACCAGCCGATACTGCAGCGTTGCGGTCTTGCCCAGCAGCCGCTTAGCCTCGGCGGTGTCCTGCACGCCGGGCAGTTCGACCACAATACGGTCCTGGCCCTGGCGCTGGACCAGCGGCTCGGCCACGCCGAGCTCGTTCACGCGGTTGCGCAGCGTGGTCAGGTTCTGCTGGAGCGCGAAGTCCCGGATCTGATTGATACGACTCTCGGTCAGGGTGGCGACCAGCGTGTTGTCGGCATTCGGCGCCGGCTTGAACTGCAGGTTGCCGAACTGATCCGGCAAAGCGTCCTGCGCCTTGTTCATCGACTCTGCGTTAGGAAAGACTAGCTTGACCGAATCGCCGTCGCGATAAGCCCGCTTATAGCGAATCGACTGATCCCGCAGATAATGCGGCAGGTCGCGGGCATAGCGATCGTAGGTGTTCTCGAACACCGTGTCCATATCGACCTGCAGCAGGAAATGCACCCCGCCGCGCAGATCCAGGCCCAGCGACATCGGCTGCGCGCTGATCGCCCGCAGCCAGTCCGGCGTGGACGGCGCCAGATTGAGCGCGACCGTGTAGTCGTCCCCGAGCTTGCGTTTCAACACGCCCGCGGCCTTGAGCTGCGCCTCGATCGAGTTGTAACGCGCGAGCAGGCGTCCGTCCGTGAGACGCACGCTCTGCGCGCCCATATCGGCGTTCGACAGTATGGTCTTGACCCGGTTTTTGAGCTGCGCCGTGGCCGCGTTGCCGTTGATGCTGGACACCTGCACCGCCGGTTGCTCGCCGTACAGATTGGGCAACGCATAAAGTACGCCGACCGCCAGCACGACGACGAGCAAAAGATATTTCCACAGCGGATAACGGTTCATAAGACCCCGATCAGTCGCAAGATGCTCAAGAGCCTGCGATTACAACGAATCCATCGTGCCCTTCGGCACCACGCTGGTCACGGATGATTTCTGGACACGGATCTCGACGTCCTTGGCCACTTCGACCACCAGAAAGTTCTCTCCGACCTCGCGAATGCGCCCCGCCACGCCGCCGCTGGTGACGATCTCGCTGCCCTTGCTCAGGCTTTCGATCAGCTTCTTATGCTCTTTTTGCCGCTTCATCTGCGGGCGGATGACCAGGAAAAACATGATCGCGAAAAAGACCACGATCATGCCGATCGAGTAGATGGCGCTGCCGCCCTGGGCGCCCCCGCCGCCCTGCGCGTGCGCAAGAGGAATCAGAAAATCCATAGAGTAAGCCCTCGTCCAAGGTTGCGCGGTCTGTGCCGCAAATAAGCCGCACAGTATGCCATAGGGTTTGTCCGGACCCGGCTACGATGCATCGAATCTTTAGCCGTATCCGCCGTGGGCGGCTTGCGGCGTGCCCTGGCCTTCGGGCCCGACGAAGAAATCGCGCATGAACGCGGCGTAATCGCTGGCCTGGATGGCGGCGCGGACACGCCGCATCAGTCGTTGGTAGTAGGCCAGGTTGTGCCAGGTGTTCAGGCGCGCCGCCAGAATC
>NZ_DASSKM010000094.1:0-8295 GCF_035690525.1 Salinisphaera sp. | reverse complement strand
GCTTCATACGACGCCGCGCCGGCGGCCGCCCGAATGTATTCGAGCTGTCGCAAGACAAGGCGCAGCGGGCGTACGGTAGTCATTCTACCGTAGCGCGCTGCAACGCTGGATTGCGGCAAATGGCCACCGGCCCTTCGGGTTGCGGCCCCAAATCGCGCCATCCGGCGTTGCAGAGCTTGACCGCAGAATGACTGCGGTCGGCGCTCTGCGCCTTGACTGACACGATTTGGGATCGCAACGCGGGGCCGTATGAAACGGCAACAGGCCCTAGGGTAAGTCATTTTCCACCACCGGAGTTTGCATTCTTATTGTTGCTTGTGAGGTGATCGCGATGTAATAGCCGTCGACCACGCCCGCCCCGCCCTCGCCACCATTCTCGCCACCGCTGATGTCGCTGCAAACCTGCTGGCGCGCATTCAGATACGGCACGGCGTTGACGATTGCGAAGATCACCGCATCCAGAGCGGGCACCACCAGGCGTTTACACCAGAGCGTGCGTATCTTGAGGAGATTGGCGTCCTGCAGGTTGATCTTGTGTACATCGCCATCGACTTTGAAACTCGCCGCCGTACCGGCACGCGCCCGCAGGTTGTCGTTGGGTATGACTTCGATCTTTCGCAAGGCGGTATCGTTCGCGTTGGGCACGAACTGCGTCTTGTGCAGTTGCGCGAAGACGGCCCGGGTCGGGCTGACGATCTGCACGCCGCCGCCGGCCGCACGCAGGGCCGTGGCAAAGGCCCGGGCGCGCTCCAGCGCGGTCTCGGTCTCGCCGGCCGAGTTCGCGTCGGCCGCGAACAAGGACGCCATGTCGTTGGCCAGTTCGGCGTTCATGGGCGCGAGTCGAGCGTTGTTCAGTGCGCCGACGCGGGCAGCGGCGAACGTCGCCGTGTTGAGCGTGTTCTTGGTGCGAAACACGCGCGTCATTTCGAATACGCCGCCGAGCAGCGCCAGAAACAGCACGAAAATCACCAGGAACTCGACGCTCCCCTGGCCTTGCTGTTTCCGTTGCCCGGCCATCGGTTAACTCTGACCGGCTTCCAGCAACGCACTGTGCAACGCGCGAATTTGGGGCCGGTATGCGCTGTCGGCGGGCAGCACCTTACTGGATGTTTCCAGCGTATCCACCGATTGCTTGAGGCGGGCGAGCGCCAGGTTGTACCAGAGCCGGCCGTCGTTCCGGTCGTGCCGCAAGCCTTGGGTATAGGTTCGCACGGCGGCCTGTAACTGTGCTTCACGCATATAGACGTTGCCCAGACGCAGCCAGACCTCGGGCAGGTTCGGGTGCGTCTGGGTGAGTTGCCGGTACAGGATTTCGGCGTCCGTCAGCCGGGCGTCGCGCAGTGCCCGAGCCGCCTTCTTCATGGTCCGCTGGACCTCGGCCCGGTCGTTGTCCGCCGGTAGGCGGGTCCTCGCCGCCGGCCTGGAGACGGATGTCCTCGGCGTGGATACGCAGGCGGACAACAGCACGCAGCAGCACACGATCACCCATAATTTCATACGACGAACCTCAACACTTGACCGGCCCGGATGCCGGCCCGCACGGCATTCCCGGCGCCGGTCTCGATCACGCAGCGCCCACCCGGCGCCCAGGAGACCGAAGCCGGCCCGGCTTGCCGGCGAATACGAAGCACCCGGCCGGCGCGGTCCAGGTGGACGATGTCTATGGCGACGCGCATGCCCAAGGTGTGCACCGCGCCGCAGGGCTCGAACCACCAGGCCTGGTCGTCGGCTAGCGCTTTGCGCCCGAGCAGCCCTCGCGCTCTGGCCCAGAAACCCAGCGGCCGAGTAGCCGCGGCGAACAGCACGCGTCCGTCTTCGCTTTCGATCCGGCCTTTTTCAAAGGCCATGCATAAGTCAAACCCCATGAATCAGCTTCATCACGATGGGAAAAGCGAGCACGATAAACGTCGTCGGAAAGATGAAAGCGACCAACGGAAAAATGAGTTTGACCGGCGCTTCCATCGCCAGCTTCTCGGCGCGCTGAAATCGATCGATGCGCTGCTGGTCGGCCTGAATTCGCAAGGTGTGGCCAATATCACCGCCGGTCTTGTCGGCCTGTGAGAGCGCGCTCACGACACCGGTCACCTCGCGCAGATCAAGCCGCTCGGCCATGCCCTCGAGCGCTTCGATACGCCCGGCCCCGGCCTTGATGTCGCGATTCACGCGCTCCAACTCGTGTCGGAACAAGCCTTCCGGGCCGTTCACCGTGGCCTGCACCAGGGCCCCGGCCAGGCTCAGCCCGGCCTCGACGGCCATCACGATAAAATCGAGATAAGTGGGCAGCGAACGGATGATCTCGCGTTCCCGTTTCTTGCGCGATTCATTGAGCTTGACGCTCGGCAACATAAAGCCGAGCGCGGCAGAAACGATCAGCAACAGCCAGTACGGACGCCCCACGAGCCACAGCCCGAATGCACCGAGCAGCAACGCGCCGACGGCGCTGACCACGCGCAGCCCGAAAAATTCTTCCGGCGTGACATGAAACGACCAGCCCGCCCGCTGTAGGCGGATATACGTGCGATGGATATATTCCGTCGACAGGACGCGCCCGAAGTAATGCGCCACGAAAACGGCCAGAGGCCATATCAGGCGCACCTGCCACGAGAGCGGGTCCATATACGTGCGATCCGCGCTACGTACGCTCGAACGAAACGCCCACAGCGCGGCGAACAGCAGCAACGCGGCCGCAACCGCAAGCAAACCCAACAAGTTCGGCATGAGCGCGTCAAACATCGATGGAAACGATTTTGTGAATAAAGTGGTAGCCGATCAATTCCATGACGATGATCACGGCGATCGTCGCCCAGCCGTACCAGGCGTGCAGCAGGTAGTACATCGCCGCGGGCTCCATCTGGCTGAGCGCCAGCACCAGAAAAATCGGCAGCGACACCATCACCAGCCCTTGCAGCTTGCCCTGGGCCGTGAGGCTGCGAATCTTGCCCTCCATCTGCAGGCGTTTTCGCAGGGTATCCGCGATCCGCTCCAGCGTTTCGGCCAAATTGCCGCCGATCTCGCGCGATACCTTCATGGCACAGACCACGAGTTGCACTTCGACCTCCGGCAACCGGTCGTACAGGTTATCGAGCGCTTCGCCGAACGGCACGCCGACTCGCAACTCGCGCAGCGTCAGCGCAAGCTCCTGGCCCAGCGGCGGATGCTCGAAGGACACCGTGGTTTCCAGCGCTTGATTGACGCTCAGACCGGCTTTCATGTTGGTGGCGATCGCCAGCAAGGCGTCCGGCAACTGCGCAACCGCGCGGCGGCGGCGCTGGCGGCGCAAAAACCAGTAAATCAGCGGCGGCGACCCCGCCACCAGTGCCGAGAGTAGTACCGCCAGCCACACGCTGCCGCTGACCACCAGTACGCTGCAGAAAATCAGCGCCAGCACCACCACGTTCATCGCAAACAGTTTCTGCGGCTGAATGAACAGAAACATCTCTTCCAGGTTTTGGGTCGCGGTATCCTGAAAAGTCTCGCGGTACCGGGCGCTGGCGCCGACCAGCGTGCGCCCGACGAAAAAAGCCCCCGCGCCACCCAGCACGGCGGCCATGAGCCCGAGCACGGTCACCATACTCATTGGGTCGCGGCCTCCGGATCGAACAGACTGAGATCGAGATCCACGCCGCGCTGGTGCAATTCTTCGTAAAATTCAGGCACCAGCCCGGTGGGCTCGTAGTGGCCGAGCACCCGGCCGTCGTCGTCGTAGCCGGTCTGCCGGAAACGAAATACCTCGGCGAGCTGGATACGACCGTTTTCCATGCCTACCACCTCCGTAATGCTGGTGATCTTGCGCGAGCCGCAGGGAAAGCGCGTCTGTTGCACGATCATGTTGACGGCCGAGGCGATTTGCTCCCGGATCGCGGTCGTGGGCAGGTCCATTCCCGCCATCAGCACCATCACCTCGACCCGCGACAGGCAGTCGCGGGCGCTGTTGGCGTGCGCCGTGGTGAGCGAGCCGTCGTGGCCGGTATTCATGGCTTGCAACATATCCAGGGCTTCGCCGCCGCGGCACTCGCCGACCACGATGCGGTCCGGCCGCATGCGCAGCGCATTGCGAACCAGATCGCGGATGCTGACTTCCCCGCGGCCCTCCTGATTCGGCGGCCGGCCTTCCAGCGATACTAGATTCGGGTGATGCAGCTGCAGTTCGGCGGAATCCTCGATTGTTACGATGCGTTCGTTCGAGGGAATATTATTGGACAGCACGTTCAGCAACGTCGTCTTACCCGAGCCGGTGCCGCCGGAAATCAAGATATTGCGTTTATAGCGCACGGCGACCTCGAGAAAGTCCACCATCGCTTGATCGATTGAGCCGAATTGAATCAGATGTTCGGTCGTCAGCCGCTCCTTCATGAATTTACGAATCGTCAGACACGGGCCTTTCAAGGCCAGCGGCGGAATGATCGCGTTCACGCGCGATCCGTCCTTGAGGCGGGCATCGACCATCGGCGAACTTTCGTCGATACGGCGGCCCAGCGGCGCCACGATCCGCTCGATCGTGGCCTGTATGGTCTGATCGTCCGTGAACGTGACATCGGATTTGTACATGCGGCCGCTGCGCTCGAAAAATACGTCGCGCGCCGAATTCACCATGATTTCGCTGATTTCCTCGCGCGCAAGCAACGGTTCGAGGGGCCCCAGGCCCACGGCCTCGGCCACCACTTGCTCGGTGAGCAAGCCCCGGTCGACCGTGTCGGGCAAATCGCGCAGCTTGGCAATGACTTCGCCCACCAATTGCGTGGTGAGCGTGCGCAGCTCGTCGTCGGACATCGAGCTGACATTGATACGCCGCAGGTCCATCTGGTCGTGCAACGCACGACGCAGATGCGCGCGCCAGTGATGCATCAATAGCGCATGTTCCGACAACGACGCCGATTGATCCAGCGCGCCGCCGGGCAAGTCGGTTTTCGCCGACACGGACGGGTTTCCCTGCTCGGCCGGCCGCGACGGCGCGGCGGCCGGCAACGAAGGTTTGCGTGCTTGCTCGGCGCTCGGTCCGGGCGCACGGGGCGTTTGCGACGCGGCGCGCCGTTCGTCGGGCTCTGCCGGCGACTCGACGGCGAACGGCTCGGACTGGGCGGCCTCGTTGTCCGCACGCGCGGAACGAACCCTGGTGCGGGGCCCCTTCGCCATCAGACGCAATCGGTAATCGTGAATCTCGATGACATCGTCGCGCTCGATCGGGCCGTAACGGCCAACCTTTTGTCCGTTGACCCGGGTCCCGATACGGCTGCCCAGATCCTGCACGAACAGGCCCTGTTCCTCGCGCATAATGCGCGCATGTTCGCGATCCAGGCGCCAACCGTGCAATACCAGCGCATTACTGGGATTTTTACCCACGAGACAGCTATCTTCGGCGATGAAATAATCGCCGACATGCATACCTTTCGCGGTATCAACTCGCACTTGAAACGCCATGACTCAGCCTCGCCGACTATTTCATCAGATCCTCATTAAGCAAGTCGCTTCCTGTGAGAACATGGCTCAAATGTTGCGACGCCGCCTGCAGGGAGGGCCTAATCGGCGTATTCGGTTGCTGAATACGCGGCGTTACCGTGATCACTAGCTCGGTGCGGTTTTGTTGAAAGTCCTTGGAGCGAAACAACTGGCCGAGAATCGGTATTTCCGACAACCAAGGCACCGCATCGATGTTGGTGTTCTCGGATGCGTTGACCAACCCGGAAATAATAATAGTGTCGCCCGGCCTTGCCGTGATGGTCGAAGAAGTTTCGCGCCGGCGCAGTCCGGGAATACCGTTGACGATTACCGAGTTATCGATGGAACTCATACTGGCCGTGATCGTCGATCGGATATTATTGTGCCGATCGATCACAGGCAAAATCTCTAACTGGATGCCGTACGGGCGAAATTGAACGTTTGTCGAGCCGAATTGATTAATGGTGGACACCGGCAAGTCACCGCCGGCCAGAAACGTCGCTTTTTCACCGCTGATGGTGCTTAGGCTCGGGGCCGCGAGCACACGCGCCACGCCTTCGCTTTGTAAAAGCTGCAACTGCGAGCCGAACGTGGATGTGAAACCGAGGTAGCCCGTGAGCTTGGTCGTCCCGGTGCCGACCCGCCCCAGCAAATTCTGAAGAGAACCGCCGCCCGCAATATCCGCGCCACCCTCGATCGCCGAAACCACGCCGAAATCGTTGTTCGGAATGATGTTGGTAACCACACCGAACGCCGGCCCAGCCGCCGTATCGTTCCAATTCACGCCCAGGTTGCGCACATAACTACGATTGATTTCAACGATCCGGACATCGAATGCGATGCTTTTTTGAATGTCCACATTGAGCTGCGGCTTGACCAGCGATATGACGTTGTCCAGTTGCTTGGTCAAATTCTGGAAACGTTTGAAGTCGCGCTGATCCACCTTCCCTGTCAATATGGTTTTGCCCAGGTGCTGGTCGACCTTTACTTTCGGAAACGGCGCCATGATCGAACGCACCAGGCTCAACCGGTCGTATTGTGGCTTCGCATATACGTGAACACTGTAAACATGACGCCGATCGCCCCGGGTCCAAACATAAACTTCGGTGACACCGGCGGCCTTGCCCAGCAGCAGTAGATTGCCGTTGTCGATCGGCGCTGCCTTGAGCACTTGATCGTTACCGACGATCACGCGCTTTACGGTGCCGACCCGAACGGTCTTGACCGAACCGACATGAACTTGCAAATACTTCTCGGCGGCGTACGCATTCGACGCCAAAGCCCCCGAAAGCACCAACAAGAGCCCGCAAAGAATAAATTGGAAAGAGTTCGGCCCACGCCGAAGAAATTGAAGCGTGTGCTCAACGCTTGGCATACGACCCCCATCGTTTCACTTTTCGGCGCCCTGACCTGCCCCGAACTGAAATGCCGATAAACCTAGAGCCGGCGTGCCGGCATCAGACAGTCTCGGCGAATGACGCCGCTCCCCTTGCGGTATCGTTCCCGAGCTATACCAGTAACCTTCGGCTTGAGGCGCATTGCCGGCCGGATACAGGCCGGCAATGCGCCTTTTGTCTTCTGCATTGCGAAGGAAAACTACAATCCGGCCTTCATCGCGCGCAACCACAAGACGCTCCGCCTGCGCCAAGGAGACGCCCACGGTAATCTGACTGTATTTCGCGCCTCCGCCGGGCAAATGCTGATATGACTGATTATGAGTGTGCAACGAATGCTCACCCGCGGCCAGAACCTTTACCCGACCCAAAACCGGCTTCAAGCGCTGCTGGACAGCACTCGGCTGGTCATCGAGCAAAACAAATAAGTCCACATAATCGCCGGGCAAGAGCATGCCCGAGGTATTTTGCAGAGAAGCGACCTGAATGCTTACTGCGCGCTGCCCCTCTTCCAACAGGTCGGAAAACCGATCAATCACCATACCGGCGACAAAGTCTTTTTGCAGCGTCTCACCGGCCCCCATATCCCGGTTCAGCACCTTACCTTTGACCTTGTCAAAAGTGCCCGGAACCACCGCCTCGCTGGGCACGTATTGACTGGGCAACCTGCCCACGGACACCGTCGCCCCCGAGATGACGTCACCCGCCTGCAATTTATGTTTGGCGACGATTACCCGCGTTGTTTCCGCTCGACCGCTCATTAGATCGAGGCGCATCGCCTCTTCACGCGAGGACAAATATCCGCGCATCAAGAAAAAAGCAAGCACACCAAACGCAATGGCGACAGCTAACAGGACCCAGCCTGTTACATCCCGAAACGACATCGATTCCCCCAACTCGAGATGAAATGCACACCCGGTGGAGCGATTGGCGCGCGACTTCTTTTACCTTTTTAACAAACTATAGCGTTTTTGAGAAGAGTCGCAGGTTGACCATTGTTAGACAAATGTTCGCATAGCCCCAAAATGGATCATCGATTCGTCGGTTTTTCAACGACGACGGGAAGGGATAAACCTTATGCGGCCTTGATTCAATCTACTTAATTAGTGCCAACGCTCCTTCTCAAAACCCTCATAACTTGCTATAAAATTGCAATGATAAAAACGCCACGCCGCGCATCGCGCGCGTAGTAGATCTTGTTGGGAGGGGGTCTATGCCGTTTGAAAACGCCATTTCGGAAGACTGCCGGCGGATGCGCGGCGTAGCCGGCCGGACGCCGCACCTTCCGATCTTACAGGCGTAGTCATCATGCCCCGGCCGCACACGCCCCCGCGCCGCCAGGCCGGCGTCGGCGCGGTCGAATACATCCTCGGCACCGGCGTGTTGCTGGTCATACTGCTGACGCCGTTTCCGTTTCACGGCACCACGCTTAATGTGGTGCAACGCGTGATTTTCGCCATTCAGC